>JAEUNX010000197.1 GCA_016791025.1 Zoogloeaceae bacterium
ATCTCAAACCGCAACACAGGAGTCCACCGCCATGGCTGAAACCGCCACTGGGCGCGCCGCCGCGCCTGCACCCAGCACCACCGCATCCCAGACCTTCTTCCCCTGCACCCCTGCCGGTGAGCCGCTGTTCGCGGTGCGGGAAGGCTTGCCTGCCCACGAAGCTCTTGAGCAGGCTGTCGGATTCATCTCGACTGCTAAGGGCGCCGCCACCTTCGCCGCTTCCGAGGCCAAGGCGGGGCTGAGCGAAACCCTTTGGTCCTGCATCAACACCCTTGAACTTGCAGAGGCTGTATTGGAGGCAACCTCAAGCGGAATGCGCCGAGAGGCGGGCCAGGCCGCCGCCCAGGCTGAAGAGCCTACCCCCATCACCCCAGCCCCGGAAGCCAAGAACCCCGACCTCGATAAGATTCTTGAGGCGGTGGAGACCATGGACATGTTCAGCCAGGATGGATTCGACCGGGTTAAGGCGCTGGCGCGGATGGCCTTGAGGCTCTTGGAGCTGCCAGAGACCTACAGCCATCCTGATACCTTGGCGGAGGCTTTGAATACCATCGTCTTAACCGCAGATGACAACCGAAACTTCATCAACTGTGAGGCGGAGGCGGTGGGTGCCAACTACGTGGACGAACTTGGTCATAAGGCCCTAAGAGCCCGGATGGATGCCGTGCGCGCCGCCTCTGCCCTACGGGAGGCGGCCATGGCTGAAAAGACCGCCGCCGGCATGGCCTCCAGGGCAGAAGGCCAGCCCGGGCATATGGCACGATCATGAGGAATCGGCCGAGTTGTGCCGGCTGTGGCTGCCCGCTGCACCCCGTGGCGTTTCGGAAAACGATCCTCGTCTATTGGAAGCGCCGGATCGCGGCGCGGGAAATTTGCGAGGCCTGCGGTTTGAGGTGGATCCGCGGGGGCCGTGGCCGGGCGCAGGTCCACCGAGCCCTAAATCGTTCCGTGGGCAATCCGGCATGACCGGCCGCTTCTTCGACGCCCTGCGGGCGGCCGGACTGGAGCCGGAAAAAAATCTCGATCTGCCGGACGGCAAGCTGGTGCGCTACCGGGTAGTGGGAGACAAGGCCGGCAGCCGCAACGGCTGGGCGGTGCTCCACCAGCACCCCATCCTGGCCGGCGCCTTCGGTTCCTGGAAGACCGGGGAATCCCACACCTGGCAGGCCACCCAATTCTCCAGTCTGGACCCTTCGGCCCGCGCCGAGCTGCAGCGCCAGCGCCAGGCGATGCAGCAGGCCCGGGCGGAGGATGAGGCCAAGGTGCGGGCCGAAGCCGCCGCCAAGGCGGCCCGGCTGTGGGAGCGGGCCAGGCCGGCCACCGACGCCCACCCCTACCTGGAGCGCAAGCAGGTACGGGCCTACGGCCTACGCCAACTGCGGGACATGCTGCTGATCCCCGCCCGGGATGAGCACGGGCAGCTCCACACCCTGCAGTTCATTGGTGCCGACGGGGCCAAGCGCTTCCTGACCGGCGGCCGGATTCGCGGCTGCTACTGCGCCATCGGCAGGCCGGCGGAGGTGTTGCTGATCTGCGAGGGGTATGCCACCGCGGCCACCCTTCACCAAGCGACCGGCTACGCAACGGCAGCGGCATTCTCGGCCGGCAACCTGGAGCCCGTGGCCCGGGCGCTGCGGGCCAAGTTCCCGCGGCTGGCCCTGGTGCTGGCCGCGGACAACGACCACGCCACCCCCGGCAATCCCGGCCTCACCGCTGCCCTCGCCGCGGCGCGAGCGGTGGGCGGCCGGGTGGCGGTGCCCACCTTCCCGGAGGTGGCCCATGGGTGAGCGGACGGACTTCAACGACCTGGCGGCGGAGGCCGGCCTAGAGGTGGTACGAACGGCGGTGGACAAGGCCATCCGGCAGGTGATTCCTGCGGCGGAGTGGCCCGAACCCATCCTGCCCGGTGCGCTTCGCGTTCCAGACATCCCAACGAGCCTTCTCCCCGGCTGGCTCGGAGACATGGTCGGCGCTGTGGCCGATTCCACACAGACCCCGTCTGCCTTGGCAGTAATGATGGCCCTGGCGGTAGTTGCCACGGTGCTGCAGCGGCGCTTCGAAGTAGCCCCATATGGTGATGACTACCGCGAGCCTTTATGCATTTGGACGCTCACGGCGTTGGGTTCAGGGAGCCGCAAGACAGCGGTCATCAATGCCCTTGTGGCGTGCCTGGTGCATTGGGAGAAGTTGGAGCGGGATCGGCTGCGGCCGGAGATTGCGCGGGCTGGCTCCGCCCGGGCGGTGGCCAAGAAGCGCATCGAGCGCCTGCTGGCCGATGCCGCCAAGGCCAAGGACGAGGCCGAGCGCGAGGGCATCCGGGCGGAGATCCAGCGCGAGGAAGAGGCCATGCCGGAGGAGTTGCGGGCACCTCGCCTCTTCACCGGCGACTGCACCGCCGAACGGCTCCAGGGCCTTCTGGTGGAGCACGGCGAGCGGATGGCGGTGCTGAGCGATGAGGCCGGCATCTTCCAGGTGATGGCAGGCCTGTACAGCGGCGGAGTGGCGAGCCTGGATGTGTTCCTTCAGGGGCATGCCGGGACGGCTATGCGCGTGGATCGAGCGGGCCGAGCGGCGCACGTGGATCGCCCGGCCCTGTCCTTTGGCCTGACCCTACAGCCAGGCGTGCTGGCGGACGTGGCAGGCGGCCGGCGCTTCCGGGATTCCGGCCTGCTGGCCCGCTTCCTCTACGCCCTGCCAGCCAGCAATGTGGGCAAGCGGGACGTGCGGCGGCGGGTGGCCATTCCCGAGGCGGTCGCCAAGGCCTATGAATACGGCCTGTTCAAGCTCTTGGAGGACACCCCGCGCCAGCCCGGCAAGCCCCGCGTGTTGGCCTGCACCGAGCCAGCCCTGGAGATGTGGTTGGACTTTGCTGAAGAGGTCGAGCGCCAGCAAGGTGAGGGTGGGCGCTTCGAGTCCATTGCCGACTGGACCAGCAAGTTGCCTGGGGCGGTGGCGCGCATTGCTGCCCTGCTGGAACTGGCGGAGGTTGGCACCAGTGCGGAGGAGGTGAGCCAGGCCGCCATGGAGCGGGCGGTGGCCCTGGCCCGCCTGCTGATACCCCACGCCCAGTCCGCCTTCGGTCTGCTGGGGTCGGACGCCACCGACACCGATGCGGCGGCCATTCTGAAGTGGATACAGGCCAACGAGCTGCCGGAATTCAGCCGGCGGGAATGCCAGAAGGCCATGGAGGGCCGCTTCCGTACCCTGGAGCGCCTCACCAAGGCCCTCCTGCGCCTGAGCCTGCAAGACGTGGTGCGGGAGTTCAAGCGCCCCAACAAGGGCGCGCCTCCCACCACGGCCTACCGGGTCAATCCGAAGGCTCTGTCGACAGAGTCTAGTTTGTCGCCATAAAGCTTTTCTAAACCTTTTTTCTTTCTTATCAAATACATCTAGCCATGGTGCTTACCCCTATCGACAAAGTCGACAAACTCGACAGACCTAAGTCATCCGGCCGTTGCGGAAGATGCACTGAGGGCAGTTTGTCGACTCTGTCGACTTTGTCGACGGGGGTGTGGGTGGTCGGCGGGTCCTCCCCCACCTCATCCCTTGAGGGTAATTCGAGCCCCGATGGGTGTGTAGGTAGTGCTCAGAAAAGTGACTTAACTTTCGGGGTGACAACATGACGCCAGGACAAAAACCACCCCCCACCGAGCTCGAAAACCTCCGACCGTCAACTTTGCCGTTCGACCCCTCCGATCTAGTGGCCATGCGGGTCAGGCCCGCCCAATTCGCCAGAATGTGCGGCGTTTCCAAACAGGCAGTGAGCCAGTGGGTCAAGGAGGGCAAAGTGACCATCGGCCCGGATGGCCTATTGGATCCCGTTGTTGCATCACGCCAGGTCTTTGAACGAACCGATCCGGGCCGGCTACGGGCGCGAGTATTCCGCGAAGCCATGGCGCCCTATGGCGAGCTGCAAGCCAAGGTCAGGGCCCTCGAATCCGAGCTGGAGCACTGGCGCACCTGGAGACACCTGTACATCCACACGGATGACCTCGACGACCGCGGTCAGGCGCTACGCAGCGCCATCGAATTCGAGTTCGAGCGCCTCATGGAAGCCCATCGGACCGACACCTTATCGACCGAGCTAGAGCGGCTTTGGTATCGGCACGTCTGCGGACTTGAACAGACTGACGAATAAGTACGCATCACCCGGCTTCCCCGCGCCGTATTTGAGGCGGAGGGGGCGACCTTTCCATAGCCTAAATGGAAATGATTAATGACCCCATAAGACGAACACTCCTCCTGGTCAAGGAGGCGTCGGTACGTGGTCCGCTGACCGATGCCGCGTTACTCCAGATTGAGCGCGCGGTTCGTGGCGAGTTTGGAGGAGACGTGTTCTACGTGGCGCAAAGCTGCGACAAGGCAGCTCGCAACGCGGCGATCCTGGCTGACCTGAAGGCCGGTTTGAGTAAGCGGGAGGTCGCGCGCCGCCACGGCCTGACAGCCCGCACGATCTCCGATATCGCGAAAAAGTCTTAGAAATCTTCAGTCTGATCATGGCATTGGACCTGCGCCAAAATCGAACCACGAACCTAGCCGGAGTCACACCATGCCAGAACTCGATTTTGCCTCCCTGCGCAAATCCATTGCCGCCGTTTCCGATACTGTCAAAGCAAAAACCGCCCAGATCGCAAATCTGAAGGCCGAGCGCGACCGGATTTCAAAAGCCCCCGGAACCCGAGAGGACGTATTGGAAGCCGCCATGGCCGACGTCGACCGCGCGGCATCCTGCTACGTCGAGCGCCTGCAGGCAGACTTGCGCCACCACGGAAACTACCGCGCTGAATTCTGCGCCGGTCCGCACGGCGGCCGGCTGCCGGTGGCATTCGCCGCGCCGCGCCGCTACCCCGGAACGAAGGGAGATGTGTACGACACGGAAAAGGCCCTGGCCTTTCTGTTCAACGTTCAGATCAAGGAAGGGCTGCGCAAGGCGTTCGCGGAGATGACCTGGCCAGAGGGTGCAGAACCCCTTAATGGTCGGGACGAACGGTTGCAAGCGCTCGATACAAAGATCGCGTTAGCAGAGGCCGATCTCGCCAAGCTGCGCGATGAAGCCGCGAAAACAAACCTACTCGTCTGAGGCCCTGCCATGAAAAACCCCCTGATTCGCCAACTCCGGCTCGCCATTGCCGCCGCCGAACGTCATAAAGATGAGCGGCCCCTATCCTCAGAGATCGTTAATGAAATTTCCGCCGCAAATCTGGCGCTGTCGCGAGTTCGCGGAAGTGACCTGATCCCGGCCTTGGTGGCGATTCGGGGCGGCGGTGTGAGCCTGGCGCTCCCGCTCGATCAATACACCATTCAGGAGAGGCCAGAAAAAGAGCGCAAGCCCTCTAGCAGCTCATCTGGGCTATTCAACTTTTAGGAGACACCCCATGACCAAACCAACCCAGCCCCAAGAATCAACCGCCAAGCGTGTCTGCGCGCTCGATCTAATCGCTAGGTCGCCTTGGGCCATTGAAGCCACCGCACTCGAAACGCTTCGGGCGGTGGCATTGCGCGAAAACGAATCAGTCGAGGCCCTAGAAGCCCGCTACGGCCAGCCACTGCTCAACACTCGCACTGTCAGCACACACGGCGCGGTTGCCGTGATCCCGATTGCCGGTCCAATCTTTCGATACGCGAACATGTTCACCAAGGTGAGCGGTGCGACCAGCCTCGACATCCTGGCCAAGGACTTCACTGCGGCCATTGACTCGGCCGAGGTATCGTCTGTGGTTTTGTCGATTGATAGCCCTGGCGGGCAAGTCACCGGCATTGCCGAGTTTGCCAAGCTGGTCAGCGGAGCCAAAAAGCCGGTCGTGGCCTATGTGGACGGTAGTGCACTATCGGCCGCCTACTGGATCGCGGCGGCCTGTTCCAAGGTCGTGATAAGCCAAAACGGCCAAGCCGGAAGCGTTGGTGCCATCCTATCGGTCGATACCCGGCGCGAAATAGGCGTCGAAGAGATTGTTTCGAGCCAGTCTCCGAACAAGCGGCCGGATGTCACCACCGATTCCGGCAAAGCTCAAATCCAGTCGATTGTGGATGCGCATGCCAAGGTATTCATTGAGTCGGTCGCAGCATTCCGACGCATGACACCGGCGGCCGTGATGCGCGATTGGAATGGCGGCGGGGTATTCGTGGGTGCAGATGCTGTATCGCTTGGCCTGGGCGACTCCGTTGGTTCGTTGGAAGAACTGCTGTCAGATCTCAACACGAAACCGGCGCCGACTCGATCAACAATGAGCCAAACTGCCGCCGTCGACCATGTTCCGGCTATGGCGATGGAGGACTTTTCCGCGCTGTACTCGCCCGCCTCCACCGAGCCGGCGATTACACCTCAATCCATATCTCCAGCAATCGACGCCGCTGTTGCCGAAGTGGCAAGCCTTGTCGAAGCTGGCACACGTGATGGCTTTGTGACCTGGTGCGGCAAGTCCATTCAGGATTTGCAGTCGAAGGTGGCTGCCAAGCACTCGATACAGGCGAACACCATTCCGCCTGGGGTGTTGCTTTCCTGGGCACGAAGCATGGCAAGCGGTTGGGCCAAAGGGGTCTCAGATGAGCGCGCCCGTCTTTTGGGGATCGATAACGTCAAAAAGCTATTAGGCGGTTACCACGCTGATCTGGTCCGCCAGGCTCAGGAGACCGGTCTAACTGCCGGACAGCTCGGAACGCTCATTTGCGAAGGAAAAGGCGCCCAGCTGCGGAGGGTGGGCGTGACAACGATTCGCTGAAGTCACAAGCGGGGTCAGTGCGAGAGAGCCAGCTCATAGCACGCCGCCGCTGACCGTAAGGTCACCATGTTCATACCAATGGGATGGCACCCCCCATCGTTCCGTGGATTCGGTCAGGAATACATGGGTACAGCGATGGGCGTCCGGTTGGGGCCCCGTCGGAGACGGTTACGGGCCGGAGTCCCTCATTAGTTGCAGACTCCACTCTGCTTGCCATATACGTGTTTCCCTTTTCGCCCAGATGTCAATTGATGCCCGCCGGGGGTTTCGCCCCTCGCAATCCATGCAATGCAAGGCTAGGCATGCGGCGGGTAGCTACTCGGCTGGAAAGGGAGTTCTTCCGACCATACCGATGGCGCTTCCTATCCGACCCCAGCCGTAACAACATTGAGCCCTCGGAATTGAGGGCTCAATGTTTTCCAGGGGAGGACCGGCCTTATGGGGATACACATGGGGGCACACTAATACACGCAGTTATTTTAACTATTGTTTTTGTTGAATTTTTATCTCCGATTCGATTCCTGTCGAGACTCCCCGGCAGCACAATCCGGCACCTGAAACGGCACTCCCCGGCGCTGCGACACTTGCGGTGCCAGTCCCCGGTCAGGATAGCGGCGCGATCCACGACGCCATGACCATCAAACCAAACCCCGCAAAGCGTGGCCGG
>JAEUNX010000019.1 GCA_016791025.1 Zoogloeaceae bacterium
AACTGCGAGAGCGGATAGAAGTATTCCAGAGGGGGGGCAAACTTGTTGAGGCGCAGCGGATCGAGCAAAGGACCCGCTTTGACCTGGAGATGCTGTCGGAGTTGGGATTCTGCAAAGGGATCGAAAACTACTCCAGGCATCTTTCCGGCCGCGGCCCGGGAGAGCCGCCGCCCACGCTGATCGACTACCTGCCTAGCGATGGCCTCTTGTTCATTGATGAATCCCACGTGACGATTCCCCAGGTGGGAGGGATGTACAAGGGTGACCGGTCCCGAAAGGAAAACCTCGTCGAATATGGTTTTCGCCTGCCCTCGGCCCTGGATAACCGCCCATTGAAGTTCGACGAGTTTGAGCGCTTGATGCCCCAGACCGTTTTTGTGTCGGCCACCCCCGCAGACTACGAGCGGTCCCATCAGGGCCAGGTGGTGGAGCAGGTCGTGCGACCGACGGGCTTGGTCGATCCCATCGTCGAATTGCGGCCGGCTTCAACCCAGGTGGATGACCTCCTCACGACCATCAAGATCCGGGTTGGGGCCGGAGAGCGGGTCCTGGTCACAGTACTGACCAAGCGGATGGCCGAAGACCTCACGGACTATCTGGCCGAGAACGGGATCCGGGTCCGCTACCTCCACTCCGACATTGATACCGTCGAGCGCGTCGAGATCATTCGGGACCTCCGATTGGGCACCTTCGATGTGCTCGTCGGAATTAACCTCTTGCGGGAGGGTCTGGACATCCCCGAGGTCAGTCTTGTGGCCATTCTCGATGCCGACAAGGAAGGCTTCCTCCGCTCCGAACGCAGCCTGATCCAGACGATCGGGCGCGCTGCACGGCACATCAACGGCACCGCCATTCTGTATGCCGATACTGTTACTGGATCAATCAGGCGGGCCATGGCCGAGACAGAAAGACGCCGAGGTCGCCAGGAGGAATACAACGACGCCCACGGGATCCAGCCGAAGACCGTAATCAAGCGGGTGAAGGACATCATCGACGGAGTCTTTGAGACGGCGCCGCCAGCGGGCGCGGAAGAATCCGCAGCTCCGAATTACGCAGCAATGGACGAGAAGGCCGTGGCCAAGGCAATCAAGCGACTTGAAAAGGCCATGCTCGAGCATGCGCGCAACCTCGAATTCGAGAAGGCCGCCAGCGTCCGTGATGAACTCTTCCGTCTGCGCCAACAGGTTTTCGGCGCTGATCAGCACGGGGGGGACTGACGATGAAGGGTGAAAAAGGGTGGATGGACTGGTTGCGGCGTCCCCTCACAACCAAGCCCGAGCCCCTCTACCGGATTCTGTTCGTCTGCTCAGGGAACATCTGCCGGTCGCCAACAGCCGAGGGAGTGGCGCGACATCGGCTAAGGGAGCTGGGTTTAGGGGAACTGATCGAGGTTGAATCTGCGGGGATTCAGTCCTTTCATGTTGGCGAAACGCCGGACCCCCGCACCCAAAAGGCGGCAGCGGGCCGGGGCTACGATCTCTCCCGACTCCGGGCTCGCGCCGTCGAGGCGCTGGACTTTCCCCGCTTCGACCTCCTCCTGGCCATGGATCATGGCCAACGGGAATCCCTCCTCCGGCGCAGCCCGCCGGTGTATCAGCCCAAGATTCGTCTTTTCCTCGGTTTCATTCCAGGGAAAGAGGATGAGGAGGTGCCGGATCCCTACTATGGCGGCCCCAAAGGGTTCGAGCGAGTCTTGGATCTCTGCGAAGAGGGGGTTGCTGCCCTGGTGGACCACCTTCGCAGGGAACTACCATTGCCTCCTGGCAACTGATAGCCCGCCCCGCTTCCGCTCTCGGCCGCGCCCCATGGATGACAACCTGCGCGATAAGTAAAAAAAAGGGCCGCAGTCCGGCGGCCCTTTGCTGATTGGATTTGCGACCCCCGTTACTTATTCTGGGTCTCGATTTGGACCAAGGCCTCTTCCGCCCGATTCCGGCTGGGGCGAGGGCGGCGCCCGGCGGGCCTGGCATCGGCCTCCACCATCGGAGCCGTGACTGCCGCGTCGGGCCGTGTTTCAACGATCTCAAGGCCGGAATCGGCGAGATAGCGGCTCAGGTCGATGGCTGCTGAGGCGGGGACGGGCTCGGCCAGTGGCTCGGTCTCCACCAGCATGGGCAGGGTATCCTCCGCTGGGGCCGCGCTCGAAAGCTGGCCCGACTCAGAACCCTCAGCCAGCACCGCGGGGGCATCGGTCGTGGCTACCGTCATCACCTCAGGTTCGGTCTGCGCCGGTTGAGCCAAGGTTGCACCCAATTCGATCGTCTCTTCGACCGGGATGGCGGGCTGGGGCGCTTGCTCGACTGCTATGGCCGCTCGGCCGTTGTTCTCATCCACCGACGCCGTAGCGGCGATCTCAGAGGCAGGAGCGACCTCACCAGGCTCATGGTCCTGCACCAGGCTGGCAGCCTCGCTGATTGGGGCGGTGGGTGCGGTGAAGGCGCTGACCGCCTCGGGAAGCGGGGTTACCTCATCTGCGGCGTCCGGACTGGCCTCGAGCACCGGTTCGTCCTGATTGCCTTCCGCGGCCACGAGATCTTCTCCCGCCGCCACTGCACCACCCTCAGTGCTGCGGCGATTGCGATTGCGGCTTCGACGCCGGCGGCTCGATCCATTCGTGCCCTCGGCGCTGCTGCCAGCTTCCGCTGCGGCGGGGTCTTCGGTGACGGCAGGCTCAGCCGCCGCCACTTCGGTCACCAACGGTTCGGCCGGCTTGTCGTCACGCATTTGCTTCAGACCGGTGCGACCTTGTTGGCGGGAGCCCTGCCGGCCTTCCCCCGATCCCTCGGCCTTGGCGGATTCACCGCGAGGTGGCCGCTCGGCGCGGTCCTGTTCGATGAGGTTGGCCGCCTCCGCTTTCGGCGAGCTCCGCTGGGAACGATCGCCGCGTTCTGGACGTGGGGGGCGCTCCGTCCGCTCGCTCCGCTCCTGGCGGTCGGCCGGCGTGGCGCGCTCGGCACGTTCACTCCGCTCGGCCCGCTCGTCTTCCCGGCCGCCTTCGCTGCGGCGATTGCGACCGCCCTGGGGGCGGCGATTGCCGTTGCCTTCACCGTTGCGCGGGCGGCCGGAGCCGTCACGCCTGGGGCTGGGGGTTCCGGTGGAAGTTGGGGCTGAAGGCACCGCGACCGGAGTCGCCGTGCCCTTGAAAAAGGCCATGATGCGGGCCAGTAGGCCCTGGGGGGCTTCGGATCGCACCGCTGTGGGTTGCGCCGCCGCCCTGGGCTCGACAACCGGAGCGGGCTGGTCTCGGGCGATGCCCTTGACCGCGGCTTCCGGGCGGGCGGGGCGGCCTTCGGCCATGGTGGACGGCTGCTTATAGCTGCTGTCTTCCGGCTTTTCCACCATCTTGTAGCTGGGAAGATTGGAATCTTCCTGGTTCAATTGATCGTGGCGCAGGCGAACGATTTCGTGCTGGGGTGTCTCGAGGTGGCGGTTGGGGATCAGGATCAGGTTGATCTTGTGCCGCATCTCGATTCGCGCAATGTCCACCCGCTTTTCGTTCAGCAGGAAGGTGGCAACATCCACCGGCACTTGGACATGGACGGCCCCGGTGTTCTCCTTCATGGCTTCCTCTTCGAGGATGCGCAGGATGTGGAGCGCGGAGGATTCGGTGGACCGGATGTGGCCCGTACCATTGCAGCGCGGGCAGGGGATGTAGCTGGTTTCCGCCAAGGCCGGGCGCAGGCGCTGGCGCGAAAGCTCAAGGAGACCGAACCGGCTGATCTTACCCATCTGGACCCGAGCACGATCGTGGCGCAGGGCATCCCGGAGGCGATTTTCAACTTCGCGCTGGTTCTTGGCCGACTCCATGTCGATGAAGTCAATGACGATGAGACCTCCCAGGTCCCGCAGACGCAGCTGGCGGGCCAGTTCGTCGGCGGCCTCGAGATTGGTCTTGAGGGCGGTGTCCTCAATATCGGCGCCCCGGGTTGAGCGACCGGAGTTCACGTCGATGGATACCAGCGCCTCAGTGTGATCGATCACGATGGCGCCACCGGACGGCAGGGTGACCTGCCGGGAATAGGCCGACTCAATCTGGTGTTCGATCTGAAAGCGGGAGAACAGCGGAACATCGTCGCGGTACGGCTTCACCCGATTGACGTTCTGGGGCATGACATGGGCCATGAACTGGCGTGCCTGCTCGAAGACGTCGTCGGTATCGACCAGTATTTCACCGATGTCGGGTTGGAAATAATCACGGATCGCCCGGATCACAAGGCTGCCTTCCTGGTATATCAGGAAGGCGCCGGTCTGAGCCTGGGCCGCGCCGTCAATGGCCCGCCAGAGCTGCAGGAGGTAATTCAGGTCCCACTGAAGCTCTTCCGCCGCCCGCCCGATCGCCGCGGTCCTGGCGATGAGGCTCATGCCGGCGGGCACCTCCAGCTGGTCCATGACCTCCCGCAACTCGGTCCGCTCGTCACCCTCGACACGGCGGGAAACTCCCCCGCCCCGGGGATTGTTGGGCATCAGGACGAGATAGCGGCCTGCCAGACTGATGAAGGTGGTGAGGGCTGCGCCCTTGTTGCCCCGTTCGTCCTTTTCGACCTGGACGATGAGCTCTTGCCCGACGGAAAGGGCGTCCTGCACCCGTTGGCGCCCGCCTTCGCCACTTTGGGAAAGGTAGGCTTTGGAGATTTCCTTGAACGGAAGAAAGCCATGCCGTTCCGCGCCATAATCGACGAAGGCGGCCTCCAGGCTTGGCTCCAGGCGGGTGATGACCGCCTTGTAGATGTTGCTCTT
This sequence comes from Zoogloeaceae bacterium, assembly GCA_016791025.1. Taxonomy (GTDB): domain Bacteria; phylum Pseudomonadota; class Gammaproteobacteria; order Burkholderiales; family Rhodocyclaceae; genus JAEUNX01. The sequence continues at coordinate 4,738 of JAEUNX010000019.1, forward strand.
ACGTTGCTCTTTGGTGGCCGACTCAATATCGAGATCAATCAGTTTCTGACCATCTACGATCGCGACGCGTAGTTCTTCGGCCTGCGTCGCATTGAAAAGCATGCGCTTCATGGAATTCGTTCTCCCGCGTGGCACCCACGGGCAGGACGAACCGCGCGCACCTTCGTGCCGACGGGATCAGGAGCGTTGTGTGAGGGCTTCAGTCATCCGGTCTTGTTAGAGCTCAGAAGGGGACGGTCGGTTTGTCAGCTGCATTGCCACCATACGAGGACGGTGCAATGCAACATTCTGCATCAGGGCGCAACGCGCAAATGTTCAAAGGTGGTTCAATTGAGAAAACCGGGTACAGCTATTTCACTGCGGAGTTGGAGTACCATCTTTGGTTTTTCGCCATAGGGCACTCCAGGCGACCGGTCGGGAGCGTGATGTGGCTCGTAGAGTACTCGCCTAACCACCTTCGGGTGGAGAGGCTACCCATCTGGACCGAACCCAGTCCGGCTATAAGTATATTTCAGGATGAATCTTTTAGGCAAAACGGTCACGGTGCGCCACGAAGAGGTGGAGGAAGAGTCCGCCGGCCAGCGCATCGACAACTTCTTATTGCGGGTCTGCCGCGGTGTGCCAAAGAGCCTCATCTATCGCATCCTGCGCAGCGGAGAGGTGCGGGTCAATGGAGGGCGGGTCGCTCCGACCTACAAGCTTCAGGTGGGTGATCAGGTTCGGATTCCCCCGCTGCGCATGGCGCCAGAGCCGGCAATTTCAAGCATTCCAGTGGGAGTGCCGCTCCCTGTTGTATTCGAGGACGATCATCTTTTGGTGGTGGATAAGCCGGCAGGCCTCGCAGTTCATGGGGGCAGCGGGGTGAGCTTCGGCGTCATTGAGCAAATCAGGAGGCAGCGTCCTGATGCACGGTTTCTCGAATTGGCTCACCGCCTCGATCGGGAGACCTCAGGCTTGCTGATTATTGCCAAGCGCCGCAGTGCCCTCACCGCGCTCCATGACATGCTTCGGGACGGGAAAGTGGAAAAGCGCTACTTGGCCCTCGTGAAGGGTCGATGGATGCCTCCTGTCCAGCATCTGAAAGCGGCGCTCCTCAAATATCTCACCGCGGAAGGCGAGCGTCGGGTGCGGGTTTGCCGGGAGGGCAAGGCGGCGCACAGCATCGTTCGCCTCCAGCGCCGTTGGCAATCAGGGAGTTTGGTTGAGGTGGAACTCAAGACCGGCCGCACCCATCAGATCCGGGTGCACCTGAGCCACCAGGGTTTTCCGCTGTGGGGAGATGACAAGTATGGTGATTTCGCCTTTAACAAGGACCTCGCCCGTCGGGGCTTTGCGCGGATGTTTCTCCATGCCGGGCACCTGATCTTCCGGCACCCGACGACTGGTGCGGAAGTCCGGCTCACCTCGCCGCTGCCGCAGGACCTGCAGGCCTATCTGACGTTTCTAGACGCGAACGAGAGCCGTGACCATGGCTGATGAGCTTGAACTGGTAGTCTTCGATTGGGACGGCACATTGATGGATTCCGCGGCTGCGATAGTGGAAGCCATACGCGCGGCATGCCGGGACCTGGGTGTGACGCCGCCTCCCGAGGAGCGAGCCCGGCACGTGATCGGGCTCGGGCTGCACGACGCCTTGCGCCTCGCCGTTCCGGATCTGCCCGCGTCGGATTATCCGCGGATGGCGGACCGCTATCGCTATCACTACCTGGCCGGCGACCACACCCTGACCTTGTTTGCTGGGGTGAGAGACATGCTCGATAGCCTGCGGGCGGCGGGACTCACTCTGGCAGTGGCGACCGGAAAAAGCCGCCTCGGCCTGAACCGTGCTCTGGGCCACAGCGGATTGGCGCCGCTATTTGAGGCGACCCGATGCGCGGATGAGAGTTTTTCCAAGCCCCATCCCGCGATGCTTGAAGAACTCATGGCAGAACTCGGCGTGGCGCCTGGCCGCACGGTGATGGTCGGTGACACGACCCACGATCTTAAGATGGCCCGCAACGCCGGCGTGGCGGGGGTGGGGGTGGCCTACGGGGCCCATCCGCGGGGCGTGCTCGAAGAGGAGGCGCCGGCAGGCCTCGTCGATTCCGTATCGGAATTGCAGCGATGGCTGATGGCTCGCGTCTGATCTGTGCATCGGCGGACCTGGAGGATGGCGGGACCGGGGTCCGTTTCGACATTGACTGGTTCGGCGAACCTGCCACAGCCTTCGTGATCCGGTTTCGCGGCCAGGTTCGTGCTTTCTTGAATCGCTGCGCCCATGTGCCAGTCGAACTGGACTGGCAGGAGGGGGCATTCTTCGATGCCGATCAGCGGTTTCTCATCTGCGCGACCCACGGCGCCATGTATGAGCCGCTTACCGGGGCGTGCGTCCTGGGTCCCTGCAAGGGACGCCGTCTTGTCCCGGTCCCGGTCGAGGAGGTGGCGGGGTTGGTCTACGTGTTGCCCGCCGGGTAGGCGGTCCGGTTAGCTAGCCAGCAACAGGAACAGGGTTGGTTGTCTGGCGAGGGAGGGTGCAGGCTCGCGCCGCCATGCGCCAATGCTCCGGGTCTGGATCCACTCCTCGGCTGTGGTGAGGTTCTTGGCCAGACACAGGCGTGTGCCCGGATGACAAGTGGCGACGAGGGTGCGGTAAAGCCGCTCATTGCGGTACGGGGTTTCGATGAACAGTTGCGTCCGACCATGGGCGCGAGACTCATTTTCCAGCTCCCTCAACCGGCGTGCCAGCGCCGCCTCGTCCACCGGAAGGTAGCCGTGGAAGGCGAAGCTCTGGCCGTTGAGGCCGGAGCCCATGAGGCCCAGAAGGATCGACGAGGGGCCCACCAGTGGGCGGACTGGAACCCCAAGGACGTGGGCCCGAGCAACTAGGCGAGCTCCCGGATCGGCGACGGCGGGGCACCCGGCTTCCGACATGAGGCCGATGTTGCGCCCATCCTTTAAGGCGGGCGCCAGCAGCGCATCGAGACCGGTGTCGTCAAGCGTGTCCTCCAGGGCGGTGATGTCCAGCGTGTGCAGGGGCCCGGGATGTCCCAGCCGCTTGAGTTCCTGGCGGGCGGTCTTGGCGTTTTCCACGATGAAGTCGGTGATCGTTCCGGTAATCCTGCGAACCTCGTCGGGCACCGTGGTCGAGCAGGGGGCTTCGCCCAGACTTACCGGGATCAGATAGAGCTGGCCGGTAGGCGTGCCCGTCATGGCAAATCCACCCCTTCCAAACGCAACATATCGGCCAGGGCGATGAGGGGAAGCCCGATCAGGGCCGTGGGGTCGTCGCCACTCAGAGCTTCAAGCAACGCGATCCCCAGTCCTTCGGATTTCGCGCTGCCGGCACAGTCGAGAGGCATTTCCCTGGCGACATAGCGCTGAATCTCCGCGTCAGTCAGGGCGCGGAAGCGGACGTGGGTCGGGACGGCGCGGCAACTGAACCGCTCGGTGCGGGAGTTGAACAGCGCGACGGCCGTGTGGAAAACCACCGTTTGCCCGCTCATCCGGCGCAATTGCTCCTCGGCGCGGGGGATAGACCCCGGTTTGCCGAAGACTTCGGAGCCCAAATAGGCCACCTGGTCACTTCCGATGATCAGCGAATCCGGATGATCGGCGGCGACCGCCATGGCCTTGTCGACAGCTAGGCGCTCCGCCGTGGCGGCGGGGTGCTCACCGGGTAGCGGACTTTCATCGACATCGGGTTTCGCGGTCACGAAAGGGAGGGTAAGGCGTTGGAGCAATTCATTGCGGTAGCGGGAGGTGGAAGCGAGAACGATGTGCATGAGGGGCAGGCCGGGCGGGAAATTAGGATGGGACTTTGACACAAGATGCTGAAAATCATATCATTCCGCTCTTATGTCGCAAGAAAGCTCCGTGGTCGATCCATTGGCCTTCGCCCGGGAAGGGCGCCGGTGGCAGCACGTCTTGCCTCTGTCTCGTTTCCCGCGGCTCGCGGCCGAAGCGATAGAGGGTGCGGGCGAGTTGAAGGTTTCGGTGGTGGGCTGGGTGGGCCGGGACGGGCATTTGTTCCTGGGCCTGGAGGCGGTTGGCGAGATCGCTGTGGGATGTCAGCGTTGCATGGATCCTATGGTTTGGCCGTTTCGTGTGGAAAACCGGCTGATGCTCATTCCTGAGGGGCGGCCGTTTCCCGAGGACGAACTCGACGATGACAGCTACGACGCCATCGAAGTGGCGGCCCGGTTGGATCTTGCGGAATTGGTGGAAGAGGAGGTTCTCCTCGCGATGCCGATTTCGCCGCGTCATGAAAGTTGTGAAGCTCCGGCCGAGTCGGAAGGGGCTTCCCGAGCGTCGCCGTTTGCCAGCCTTGCCAAGCTGCGGGGTCACAGCGGTCAGGATTGAAACATCAAGTCATAGCAGGAGTGCCAAATGGCCGTTCAACAGAACAAGAAGTCGCCTTCCAAGCGGGGCATGCATCGCGCCCACGATTTTCTGACCAACCCCCCGCTGGCTGTTGAGCCGACCACCGGCGAAGTCCATCTGCGCCATCACATCAGCCCCAACGGCTTTTACCGCGGCAAGAAGGTCGTCAAGACCAAGGGCGAGTAAGGCAGAGTCTTCAGGCGGCGCGGCGCCGTAAGGCGTCGCGCCGTGTTGCGTTTGTCGGTCTTTTTCATGTGATCGGTCAGGGCTGGTGTGGATCCTATGGGCGTGACATTGGCAATTGACTGCATGGGCGGTGACCACGGTCCTTCAGTGACCATCCCCGCCGCGCTGGCCTTCCTGAAGTCGGATTCGTCAGCGAGCGTCATTCTGGTCGGCCGTCCGGATGCCGTGCAGGCCGAGTTCGACGCGGCACGGGGAATCTTCGGCGACCGCCTGCGGTTTCAGCCGGCCTCCGAGGTCGTCGGCATGGACGACCCACCGGCGATTGCAATGCGCAATAAAAAGGATTCGTCGATGCGGGTCGCCATCGACCTCGTCAAGGCTGGCACCGCGTCCGCAGCAATTTCAGCGGGTAACACCGGTGCGTTGATGGCGATATCCCGTTTTGTCCTCAAGACCTTACCCGGAATTGATCGCCCGGCGATCGCCACGGTGCTACCCACCTTGAAAGGTCGGGTCTATGTCCTGGACCTCGGTGCCAACGTGGACTGTTCGGCGGAGCATCTGCGCCAATTCGGCATTATGGGCAGCATGCTTGTTTCGGCCGTGGAGCATCTGGAAAGCCCGTCGGTGGGCCTTCTCAATATCGGCGAAGAGGACATCAAGGGCAACGAGGTGGTTAAGGAGGCCGGCGAGTTGCTGAAGAACAGCGGCTTGAACTTTTACGGTAACGTCGAGGGCAACGACATCTATATGGGCACCACCGACGTGGTGGTGTGTGATGGCTTCGTCGGCAATGTGGCGCTCAAGACCTCGGAAGGGCTGGCCCAAATGCTGGCTACTTTCCTCCGCGACGAGTTCAGCCGAAGCTGGCTTACCCGCCTGATGGCCTTGGTGGCATTGCCTGCCCTGAAAAGCTTCAAGCGCCGAGTGGATCATCGCCGCTACAATGGCGCGGCGCTGCTGGGTCTGAAAGGCGTGGTCATCAAGAGCCATGGCTCTGCGGATGCCTACGCCTTCGAGCAGGCCTTGCGCAGGGCGGCCGAGGCGGCGGGCAATCGCCTCATTGAGCGCATCACTGATCGCATGGCGGTCCGGGAGCTGGTGGCATGATCTATTCGCGCATCACGGGAACGGGAAGCTATCTGCCGGGGAATCCGGTCAGCAACGACGACCTCGTGGCGCGCGGCGTCGATACTTCGGATGCCTGGATCGTCGAGCGGACCGGCATTCGTTTTCGCCATCTGGCCGCACCGGGCCAGATGGCCAGCGATCTCGCTCTGGAGGCGGCTCGGCGGGCCCTTGAGGCGGCCGGGGTCGGACCCGACAAGGTCGATCTCATCATCGTCGCCACCTCGACCCCGGATTACATCTTCCCGAGCACTGCGGCGCTGTTGCAGGCCAAGCTGGGTGCCAGTAACGGTGGTGCCGCCTTCGACCTTCAGGCGGTTTGCAGCGGATTCGCCTATGCCCTCGCGGTCGCTGACAAGTTCATTCGCTCCGGTAGTCACCGATGCGCCCTGGTGGTGGGGGCGGAGGTGTTTTCCCGTATTCTCGACTGGTCAGACCGGGGTACCTGCGTCCTCTTCGGCGATGGGGCGGGGGCGGTGGTTTTGGAGGCCGACGACAAACCGGGTGTACTCGCCACGGCCATCCATGCCGATGGGCGGCACAGCGGAATTCTCTGCGTCCCGGGGATGGTGTCTGCCGGCAAGGTTACTGGTGATCCCTTTCTACGCATGGATGGCCAGGCGGTTTTCAAGTTCGCCGTGCGGGCTCTCGGCGACGTCGCTGTGGAGGTCTTGCAGCAGGCCGACGCTGGGGCCGATTCGGTGGATTGGCTCATTCCTCACCAGGCCAATGTCCGCATCCTCCAGGCTACGGCCAAACGTCTCGACATGTCGATGGACAAGGTCTTTGTGACGGTGGACCGCCACGGCAATACCTCGGCGGCCTCGGTGCCCCTGGCCCTCGACCTGGGCGTGCGGGACGGGCGGATCTGTCACGGACAGCGCTTGCTGCTCCAGGGTGTGGGCGGTGGCTTCACCTGGGGCGCCGCCCTGGTCGATTTCTGATTTTCCCGCGCTGATCCCTAATTCCAACAAGGGGGAATTCATGAGTTTTGCATTGGTTTTTCCCGGACAGGGCTCCCAGTCCGTTGGCATGATGAACGCCTACGGTGACCTGCCGGTCATTCGCCAGACCTTCGCTGAGGCCTCTGACGCCTTGGGGGAAGATCTCTGGCAGATGGTCTCGGAAGGCCCTGCCGAACGCCTCTCGCTGACCGTGAATACCCAGCCACTCATGCTCACGGCTGGGGTGGCCGTGTACCGTGCTTGGCAGGAGGCCGGCGGTCCGGCCCCGGAGGTGGTGGCCGGCCACAGCCTTGGGGAATATTCCGCCCTGGTGGCCGCCGAGGCCCTGCGTTTTGCTGATGCGGTGCCCCTGGTGCGCCTGAGGGCCCAAGCCATGCAGCAGGCGGTGCCGGCGGGTCAAGGTGCGATGGCGGCGCTGATGGGCTTGGAACTGGACGCCGTCAACGCGGCCTGTGCTGAAGCGGCCCAGGGGGAGGTCGTTGAAGCCGCCAATTTGAACGCGCCCGGCCAGATCGTGATTGCAGGGAGTGCCGCAGCGGTTCAGCGGGCGGCGGATTTGGCCAAGGCCAAGGGGGCCAAGCGTGCGGTCCTGCTGCCTGTCAGTGCCCCTTTCCATTGTGCGTTGATGAAACCGGCAGCGGAGCGCCTTAAGGCGAGATTGGCCGAGATTCCAGTTCAAATTCCAACAATCGCCGTGCTCAACAACGTGGACGTGGCGGTGGTGAGTGATCCCGAAGCCATTCGTGACGCGCTGGTGCGCCAGGCCTTTTCCCCGGTTCGGTGGATCGAATCGGTTCAGGCGATGGCGGCAAGAGGCGTAGGGCAGGTGTTCGAATGCGGGCCTGGCAAAGTGCTTGCCGGCATGACAAAGCGGATTTGTGCGGATCTTCAGGGTGCGGCCATTGCCGACAAGGCTGGACTGGATCAGGCGCTGGCATCGGTGGGAGGTGGTGCATGAGCCAGGAATTGAAGGGTGCCGTAGCCTTGGTGACCGGGGCGTCCCGCGGGATCGGGAGAGCCGTTGCATTGGCGCTGGCCAGCCAGGGTGCAATCGTGGTGGGCACCGCGACGTCCGAGGCCGGTGCGGCCGATATCGACGCGGCTTTGGCGGAATCTGGTGGTACCGGCATGTGTTTGAACGTCACCGACCCGGCGGCGTGTGAAGGGTTGATCGGTGTCATTGAACGGCGCTTCGGCCCGGTCGACATCTTGGTGAACAATGCCGGCATTACACGGGACAACCTCGCCATGCGGATGAAGGACGAGGAATGGGACGCGGTGATGGATACCAATCTCAAGGCGGTTTTCCGCATGTCTCGCCTCGTGATGCGTGGAATGATGAAGGCCCGTAAGGGCCGGATCATCAATATCACGTCGGTGGTGGGAAGTGCTGGAAATCCGGGGCAGGCCAACTACGCTGCGGCAAAGGCCGGCGTGGCCGGAATGACTCGTGCGCTGGCCAGGGAATTGGGCAGCCGGAACATCACCGTCAATTGTGTCGCGCCGGGATTCATCGACACCGACATGACCAAGGCCCTACCGGAAGCCAGCCGCGACGCCCTTCTTGGCAACATCGCATTGGGTCGCCTCGGGCAACCGGAGGAAATTGCGGCAGCGGTCGTCTTCCTCGCCTCGCCAGGCGCCGCATATGTCACAGGGTCCACGCTGCATGTCAATGGCGGCATGTACATGGCGTGACCGCCAAGCAACATAGCGAAACCCCGCTACTTTGGTAGAATACGCCGGTTTTGCACCCCCTAAAATTTATCAGCAAGGAGTTTTTCATGGAGAACATCGAACAGCGCGTCAAGAAAATCGTCGCCGAGCAACTCGGTGTGAACGAGTCCGAAATCAAAAATGAATCCTCGTTTGTGGACGATCTGGGCGCCGATTCGCTGGACACCGTGGAGTTGGTGATGGCCCTCGAAGAGGAGTTCGAGTGCGAAATCCCGGACGAAGAAGCTGAAAAGATCACCACGGTGCAGCAGGCCATCGATTACGTTTCGGCGCACCTCAAGAAGTAGTCGTTCCGTTTTATCGCGGTTTGGACCGGCCCCGTGCCGGAGCCGATCCGCTTCCTGCTCGGGGCTCCGACCGGAGCCCCTTGTTACCTTGGATTGACCAACTACGGAGTTGCCCGTGACGCGTCGTAGAGTCGTCGTAACCGGTCTGGGGGTGATTTCCCCGGTTGGAAACACCGTCGCCGAAGCCTGGGAAAATCTGGTCGCCGGCAGGAGTGGCATTGGGCCGATAACCCGGTTCGATGCCTCCGCCTTTTCGACCCGGATCGCGGGCGAGGTGAAGGACTTCGATTGCGCGGCCTACCTGTCGCCCAAGGAAGCCCGCCGCATGGATATTTTCATCCACTACGGGATGGCAGCTGGGATTCAGGCGATTCGGGATTCCGGACTGGAAGTGACCGAAGAGAACGCCGAGCGGATCGGTGTGAATATCGGTTCCGGGATCGGTGGTTTGCCCATGATCGAGGATACCCACAACGATTTTCTGGCCGGCGGTGCGCGGAAGATTTCGCCCTTCTTCATCCCCGGAACGATCATCAACATGATCTCCGGTAACCTATCGATCATGTTTGGCATGAAGGGGCCGAATCTATCCATCGTTACGGCTTGCACCACGGGACTCCACGCCATTGGTTCCAGTGCCCGGTTGATTGAATATGGCGACGCTGACGTCATGGTGTGTGGCGGTGCGGAGTCGTCCGTTTGCGGACTCGCCATCGGTGGTTTTGGTTCTGCCAAGGCGTTGTCGACGCGAAACGATGACCCCGCAACAGCAAGCCGGCCCTGGGACATGGGTCGGGACGGTTTCGTCCTTGGCGAGGGCGCGGGCGTTCTGGTTCTGGAGGAATACGAGCATGCGACCCGCCGTGGCGCCCGCATCTACGCGGAAGTGTCAGGATTTGGCATGAGTGGCGATGCCTATCACATGACGGCGCCGAACATGGATGGCCCACGCCGGTCGATGCTCAATGCCTTGAGGAACGCTGGCATCAATGCTGATGCGGTCCAGTACCTCAATGCCCATGGCACCTCGACTCCCCTGGGCGACAAGAATGAGACCGAAGCGATCAAGGCGGCCTTCGGGATCGACATCGCCAAGGGATTGGTTGTGAATTCCACCAAGTCCATGACCGGTCACCTTCTGGGTGGCGCAGGTGGGCTGGAGTCGGTGTTTACGGTTCTGGCCGTTCATCACCAGGTGTCGCCACCAACGATCAATATTTTCGAGCAGGATCCGGAATGTGATCTCGACTATTGCGCCAACGAAGCGCGCTCCATGAAGATCGACGTGGCCCTGAAAAACAACTTTGGCTTCGGGGGGACCAACGGCACCCTCGTCTTCCGCAGGTTGCAGTGACCACAGGCTTGTTCCCGCGCACCGTGGTGGTGGGAACGTCACGCACAATGATGGCTGGCCTGATGGCCGGCCATTTTTTCTTGGCCCTTGGCTTCGCACTTTCGGGCCTGGCGGCGGCGGCCAAGGCCGTAGGATTAGTGGTGATCGGGGTTTCGATGGTCCGTACCGGGGGTCGTGGGTGGTCCGGTCGCCAATCGACCCTTTTGCTCAGAGAAGACGGCACTGCCGAACTTGCCACGGGGAAACGGCCTGGCCGGGAGATCCGCATCGGCGCCGGGACGCGGGATTTGGCCTGGGTCATCTCTTTGGAATATCGGTGGGAGCCCCTTCCTGGGAGTTCACGAAGGGCGTGGTCGCAATATTTACTTTGTGTCGAAGATGCCCTGGATGCGGAGAGTTGGCGGGTGCTACGGATCTGGTTGCGGTTTTGCGTGGTGGAGAAGCCCGCCGACCAGTTCTCCCCTCAGGACCTCTAGTGGCCGCGCCGGGGGCGAAGCCGGGTATTGCGGGCGACGGGCAGGGTCTCTGGATAATCAAGACTACGGTGCAGCCCACGGCTTTCTTTTCGCTGGAGGGCGCAACGGACGATCAGATCAGCGACGAGGACCAGATTGCGAAGCTCCACCAGGTCATTGCCTACCCGGAAATTGGCGTAGAACTCCTGGATCTCGTTGGTGAGCAGGCGGATGCGATGTTTGGCGCGCCTGAGACGCTTTGTGGTGCGGACGATGCCCACGTAGTCCCACATGAAGCGACGCAGCTCTTCCCAGTTATGGGAGATCACGATCTCCTCATCGGCGTCGGTGACGCGGCTTTCATCCCAATCCCGGACAGGGACCGGCGGGAGTGGCGGTCGTGCGAGGATGTCCCGGGCCGCCGCTTGGGCGAAGACGACGCACTCCAGGAGAGAATTGCTTGCGAGCCGATTGGCGCCATGGAGTCCGGTGCAGGCCGACTCCCCTACGACATACAGGGCGTCGACATCGGTACGAGCGGCCAGATCGGTGACTACGCCGCCGCAGCTATAGTGGGCTGCGGGCACAACCGGAATCGGTTCCCGCGTCATGTCGATGCCCAGCGCCAGACAGTAAGCATGGATGTTGGGAAAGTGGGTTGTGAGAAACTCCGACGACTTGTGGGTGATGTCGAGGAATACGCAATCCACCCCGCGTTTCTTCATCTCGAAATCGATTGCCCGGGCGACGATGTCGCGGGGTGCCAGCTCCGCTCTCGGATCGTGGTTGGGCATGAAGCGGGTGCCGTCGGGCAGGCGCAGGATGCCGCCTTCGCCACGTACCGCCTCGGAAATGAGGAATGACTTGGCTTTGGGATGATATAGGCACGTCGGATGGAACTGGACGAGTTCCATGTTTGAGACGGTGCATCCTGCTCGCCAGGCCATGGCAATACCGTCTCCTGTCGCCGAGTCGGGGTTGGTCGTGTACAGATAGACTTTGCCTGCGCCGCCCGTGGCCAGGACGGTGTGCCCAGCCTGGAAAGTCCGCACGCGCTCATTCTCGACGTCCAGGACGTACGCGCCAAGGCAGCCGCGCTCCGGGTGGCCGGCCCGGGCGCCGGAAATAAGGTCCACGGCGATGTGCTGTTCAAAAACCGTGATGTTTGGGTGCGCGCGGATCTGGGCCGTCAGGGTCGATTGAACAGCGGCGCCCGTCGCGTCGGCAACGTGGATGATGCGCCGGTGGCTGTGCCCACCCTCCCGAGTCAGGTGGTACCCGAGGGCAAAGGCCGGATCCTGGGAAAAGGGGACGCCCCGCTCGATCAGCCATTCGATGGCAGCCCGGCCATTTTCGACAACGAACCGGGTGGCGTGTGGGTCACACAATCCGGCCCCGGCGGTGAGGGTGTCCTGCACATGGGATTCAACGCTGTCCTGCGTGTCGAGGACTGCGGCAATGCCTCCCTGGGCCCAGGCGCTCGCGCCGTCGGTGAGGGCGCGCTTGGTGACGATGGCGACGCGCCGCTGGTCGGCCAGCCTCAAGGCCAGCGACTGGCCGGCCAAACCGCTGCCCAGGATCAGGACGTCAAATGCTTCCAAGTTGGGGCCCCGCTGTCCGAACCGGCGGAATATAGCATGGGCGACCGCCGGTACTTGGCGCCAGATGATCCCGCTTGGCGTAGGAACTATCTCCCGCTGGGTTGGTCTTTTAAGTCAATCGGTCTTTGGTGGAGATCATCGTGGTTCGGTATACTTGCGCGGCCCTGTCGAAGCCGCAGATAGAAGAACAAATCCCGCCGTGTGCCACCCCCCCGCCCATGAGTGACCGAGAAATCGATCAGCAGCTTGTCGAGCGCGCGCAGCGGGGAGACAAGCAGGCGTTTGGGCTGCTGGTGGCCAAGTACCAGCGGAAGCTGATGCGCCTACTTTCCAGGCTGATACGCGATCCTGCCGAGGTTGAGGATGTGGCCCAAGAGTCCTTCATCAAGGCCTATCGGGCGCTGCCTTCTTTCCGCGGTGACAGTGCCTTCTACACCTGGCTCTACCGGATTGGCATCAATACCGCGAAGAACTACCTGGTGTCCCAGGGGCGTCGGGCGCCGACAACGACCGAGTTTGACTCCGAGGAGGCCGAGACCTTCGAAGAAGGTGATCAACTGCGTGACATCAATACTCCGGAACGGTTGCTGCTGTCGAAGCAGATAGGTGAAACCGTCGAATCTGCCATGGCGGCGCTTCCGGAGGAATTGCGGACGGCCATCGTGCTGCGGGAGCTTGAAGGATTGAGCTACGAAGAGATTGCCGAAATTATGGATTGCCCGATTGGCACCGTACGGTCGCGGATCTTTCGGGCTCGGGAAGCAATCGCGGAGCGGTTACGGCCGCTGTTGGACACCGCCCCGGATCAACGTTGGTAGGTTATGACCATGACTGAGATGATTTCTGCGCTTCTGGACGGGCAGGTGGACGATGAGTCCCAGACTCGGTCGGCCTTTGATGTCCTGCGGCAGGATCGGAATCTTCGAAGAAAGTGGGGGACATATTGCCTGATCGGTGATGTTCTTCGCGGCGAAGGCAAAGGCGGCGCGGATTTTACCGCTCAGGTGTTGTCCCGGCTGGAGGCGGAGCCTACCGTGGTCGCCCCGGTCCTGCGGACGAGTCCGCCTACGCCGAGCCGCCCGGCCCGCGTGGGGCGAGTCGTGTTGCCCGTTGCGGCGTCGGTAATGGGGGTCACGGCCGTGGGTTGGGTGATGCAGTCCATGACGGGGGGGGCGTCACCACAGGTTGTGGCAGCAAAATCTACCCCGCCCGCCCGGGAGAGTTTGGCTGTTGCCGCGGCGGGTCCTCAAGTGGACCCCTTGAGAAGTTACGTCTTTGCCCATCAGGCGCTTGCGGGTGCTGGCTCGATGCCAGGAGTCGCGCAGTATGTTCGAACGGTGTCGGAGGTCCGCCAGGGCCCCGACCGATGAGATGGTGCTGGCCGGGCCTGTGCCTGCTTCTCGCAGGGCCAGGCGTATGGGCTGATCAGCCGTCGGACCCTTTGGCCTGGCTCGGTCGCATCGCGACGGCAGGACAGCGTCTGACCTATTCGGGCACGTTTACTTACCAAAGCGGCAACCGCAGCGAAACGTCGCGAATTGTCCACATCCGCGACGACACTGGCGAGATCGAGCGGCTCGAGACGCTGGATGGAAGTCCACGCGAGGTTATCCGCAGCAATGGCGAGGTCCGCTGTGTGCTGCCGTCCCAGAAAACGGTCATCATCGATCAGGCCGGTGGGCGGCGCCCGTTTCCCTCCCGCTTGGCCGATGTCTGGATGAACTTGTCCGAGAGTTACCGGATCCGCCGCGGCGAGGTGACCCGGGTGGCTGGCCTGGAAGTCCAGCAAATCATTCTTGAGCCGAAGGATGATCTTCGTTACGGCCAAATCCTTTGGGCGGACACCCAGCACGGACTCCTCGTCAAATCACGGATGGTTGACGAGCGGGGGCAGACTATCGAGCAGTTTGCGTTCTCGGAAGTGAAGGTAGGGGGCGAAGTGGAGCGTTCCCAACTTCAATCCCGCTTCGGGGGCGATGCGGCCGGATGGCGAGTGATCAATGCAAAGGGGAGTGAGATCCGTCTGGAGGATGGCCAGTGGAACTTGCGATCGGCATTGCCCGGCTTCAATCTTACGTCGGCCGTGCGGCGCCCCTTTGGTGGGCAAGCGGGAGAATCCGTCCAAATGGTCTATTCGGACGGTCTGGCGGCGGTGTCGCTGTTCGTCGAGCCCCTGAGCGAACCACCCGATAAAGTCTCCCTGGGCGCTCAGCATGCCGGCGCCATCAACCTCTTCAAGCGAGTCGTTGGCAATCACCTCGTGACAGCACTGGGCGAAGTGCCGCCGCGCACCGTTCAGCGCATGGCCGAGGCGGTGGAAGCGGTTCGGCGATGAGGGAGGTGCGGGCGACGGTGGAGCGGGTGGCCGATGGCAAAGTTTGGCTGCGGGTCCCCAACCAAGCTGGCGGCTGCGGCCGCTGTCATGAGCCAGGCGGTTGCGGTGCCGTCCGACTGACTGACCTCTTCAAAGGAATGAATGGCCCACTGGTCCTCCCTGACCGCTTCGGGGTCGTTGAGGGGCAATCGGTCTGGCTCGGGGTGCCAGAGCAGGTGCCTCTCCGGGCGGCACTGCTTTGCTATGCCTTGCCGTTGGCCTTTGGCTTGGCTGGGGGGGCCTTGGGAGGGCTTGCGGCGCTTTCGGGACATTCCGATATTGATGTGCTGGCGGGACTGGTCGTGGGGCTCGCGGGCGGCTGGCGACTCGTGCAGAGACGCCTGGCGCCTGAGTCGGGCGGCCGTCGGCAGGCGTGGTCCGTGCGTCCGGCCGACGAGAGCAGGCGCGGGTGCGGCGAATGAACTCGCCGCGCGAGTTTGTGATCGTCTTGTCTTTGTGGGCAGCGGTGGGTATCGCCCCTTCGGCCGTCGCGCGGGAGTTGCCCGACTTCACCCAACTTGTCGAACGGCAGGGGCAGGCGGTAGTCAATATCAATGCCTCGTCGGCACGGGGGCGGGAAGGGGGCGTTCCCGGGCTCGACGAGAACGATCCGATGTTTGATTTCTTCCGCCGCATGATTCCCCGCCATCCGCCCATCACGCCTCGGGATCGCGATTCGGAACGGGCGGTGGGCTCCGGTTTCATCGTTTCCGCCGACGGTTATATTCTGACCAATACCCACGTGGTGGATCGGGCCGGTGAAATCGTTGTGAGCCTCGCCGACAAGCGAGAGTTCGGTGCCCGTTTGATTGGTGCCGACAAGCGGACCGATGTGGCCGTCCTTAAGATCGAAGCTCAGGATCTCCCGACGGTTCGTCTTGGCGACGCGTCGCGTCTTAAGGTGGGGGAGTGGGTTGCGGCCATTGGCTCGCCCTTTGGTTTTGAGCAGACGGTCACGGCAGGGATTGTCAGTGCCAAGGGGCGCTCGCTCCCCGAGGAAACCCTGGTTCCCTTTATCCAGACCGATGTGGCGATAAACCCGGGCAATTCTGGGGGGCCACTATTCAATCTGAAGGGGGAAGTGGTCGGTATCAACTCGCAGATCTATAGCCGCACCGGGGGATTCATGGGGTTGTCCTTCGCTATTCCGATCGATGTGGCCATGGATGTCCAGTCGCGTCTGCGCCAGGATGGCCGGGTCCAGCGAGGCCGGATCGGCGTGGCCATTCAAGAGGTGACGCGGGAGCTTGCGGAAAGTTTCGGCTTGGCCCAGGCGGAGGGCGCGCTGGTGAGCTCAGTCGAAGCGGCAAGTCCCGCAGAACGGGCGGGCGTTCGCCAAGGGGACGTGATTCTCAAGTTTGATGGCCGCGGGGTCGCCAATTCCGTGGAATTGCCTCGCCTGGTGGGGTCCGTCCGTCCGGGCACGCAGGTCGCGATGGCGGTCTGGCGGCAGCGGAATGTCCGGGAGCTGGTTGTTCAGGTCGGCGAAATCAAAGAGGAGGCCAGTTCCGTCACGGCACCGGCGAGGTGGGCGGGCAAGGGGCTGGCGACCAACCGGTTCGGCCTCGTGGTGGCCGAACCGAGTGGCGATCAGCGCCGGCAACTCAATCTCGAATCCGGGGTGGTGGTCGAGCAGGCCCAAGGGCCGGCGGCACGGGCGGAAATGCGCCGGGGGGACGCCATTCTGGCCTATGTCGCCGGCGGGCAGCAGACACCGATCCGGTCGGTGGCGCAGTTCAACCAGTTGATCGCAGCCCAAGGCAAGGCCCGACTCCTGACCCTCCTGGTGAGCCGGGGTCCGATGCCGAACTTTGTCTCCCTGCGTGCGGATGACTGAGGCAAGCGGCGCTCGCGGTCGCCGCCGCATCCAGGTCCTCGGGCGTCAGTGGTGCCACCTTTGCCACGATATGGAGGTGGCGCTGAGGCCCATTGCGGCGGAATTCGGCCTGGACCTTGAGACCGTCGATGTCGATATGGACCCAGAACTCGAAGCCCGATGGGATGAATGGGTACCGGTCCTGCTCGTCGATGGCGAATACGTTTGTCACTACCACCTCGATGAAATCCGCCTTCGTGCGCTTTTGATCAGTTTTCCGGTACACTCCGGCCGCTAGCAATGCCTACATACAGCCCAGGGTGCCGCGAGGCGCCCTTTTTGTTGTGATGCAACACATTCGCAATTTTTCGATCATCGCCCACATCGATCACGGCAAGTCGACCCTTGCCGATCGACTCATCCAGTCCTGTGGTGGCCTCTCCGATCGTGAGATGGAAGCCCAGGTCCTCGATTCCATGGACCTGGAGCGGGAACGCGGCATCACCATCAAGGCTCAGACCGCTGCCCTGCAATATCGGGCCCGTGATGGTCAGATCTATAACCTGAATCTCATCGACACCCCCGGCCATGTGGATTTCTCCTACGAGGTTTCCCGCTCCCTGGCGGCCTGCGAAGGGGCACTGCTGGTGGTCGATGCCTCCCAGGGCGTGGAAGCCCAGACCGTCGCCAATTGCTACACCGCGATCGAGCAGGGGGTTGAAGTCGTTCCGGTGCTGAACAAGATGGATCTGCCCCAGGCGGACCCGGATACGGCGCGGGAGGAAGTGGAAGACGTCATCGGGATCGATGCGACCGATGCTATTCCTTGCTCGGCCAAGACCGGCATGGGCGTTCCGGAGATTCTGGAGGCCATCGTGGCCCGTATTCCGGCCCCAACCGGGAATCCAGAGGGGCCCCTGAAGGCTTTGATCATCGATTCCTGGTTCGACAATTACGTTGGCGTCGTGATGTTGGTGCGAGTGGTGGACGGCGCACTCCGCCCGAAGGACCGTATCCTGCTAATGAGTACCGGTGCCCAATATCCCTGCGAGCAGGTGGGAGTGTTTTCGCCCAAGTCGGTGCAGCGGGAGTGTCTGGCTGCGGGCGAGGTGGGATTCATCATCGCCGGGATCAAGGAGCTGAAGGCGGCCAAGGTCGGCGATACCGTGACGCTCGCCTCCAGGGCGGCCTTAGAACCGCTGGCCGGTTTCAAGGAGATCAAGCCCCAGGTTTTTGCTGGCCTGTACCCTGTGGAGGCGAGCGAATATGACCTGCTGCGGGAATCCCTTGAAAAGCTGAAGCTCAATGACGCCTCGCTCCAGTATGAGCCTGAGGTTTCCCAGGCTTTAGGTTTCGGCTTCCGGTGCGGATTCCTCGGCCTGCTGCACATGGAAATCGTCCAGGAGCGCCTGGAACGTGAGTTCGGCATGGACCTCATCACCACTGCACCAACTGTGGTTTATGAGGTGGAGATGAACGACGGCGCAGTCATCAAGGTTGAGAACCCCGCCAAGCTGCCGGAATCGTCGAAGGTCGCTGAGATTCGCGAGCCGATCATCACTGCAACCATCTTCGTTCCGCAGGACTACCTGGGGCCGGTGATGACCCTTTGCAATCAAAAGCGGGGTAGCCAGGTGGACATGCATTACCACGGTCGCCAGGTGAAGCTGGTCTATGACTTGCCGATGGCCGAGGTGGTGATGGATTTCTTCGACAAGCTGAAGTCGGTGTCCCGCGGGTATGCCTCCCTGGATTACGACTTCAAAGAATATCGGGCGGCCGATGTCATCAAGCTCGATATGCTGGTGGCGGGTGAAAAGGTCGATGCCCTCTCGGTCATCGTTCACCGGGCCAACGCTCAATATCGTGGGCGGGAACTGGCCGCGCGTCTGCGGGAGTTGATCCCGCGGCAAATGTTCGACGTGGCCGTCCAGGCGGCCATTGGCAGCCACATCATCGCCCGTGAAACCATCAAGGCTTTGCGCAAGAACGTGCTCGCGAAGTGTTATGGGGGCGACATCACCCGGAAAAAGAAACTTCTCGAAAAACAAAAGGAAGGCAAGCGCCGCATGAAGCAGGTCGGCAACGTCGAGATTCCGCAGGAAGCGTTCCTGGCGGTGTTGCGGACCGATGAGGGCAAGTAGGGCGTACGGCGCATTGCTTCCACCTGGAATAAGCCATCGATGAATTTCGCCTTGATTCTTTTCGTCCTGCTCGTCATCTCCGGCGGGTTGTGGGGCCTTGACCGGTTTGTTGCTGGCAAGGGGCGGCCAAAGGATGCTCCGGCGCCCTGGTGGGTAGAGTACGGCGCCAGTTTCTTCCCGGTGATCCTGATCGTGTTCTTTCTACGATCCTTCATCGTTGAGCCTTTCAAGATTCCGTCCGGTTCGATGATTCCGACGCTGCTGGTTGGGGATTTCATCCTGGTCAACAAGTTCGTCTACGGAATTCGCCTCCCGGTCATCAACCTCAAGGTGGTTTCGGTCCAGGCGCCCAAGCGGGGCGACGTAATGGTGTTCCGCTATCCGGCGGACCCTTCCGTGGACTACATCAAGCGGGTGGTGGGCCTGCCCGGGGACCGGGTGGAATACGCCGATAAGCACTTGCGGATCAATGGTGAGGAGGTGCCGCGGCAGGCTAGCGGTGACTACCTCAACCCGGATCGGCTGTATTACACCCCGCGTTACCTGGAGAAGCTGGGCGATGTGGAGCATCAGATCCTGATCGAGCCCCAGGCGCCTTCCTTCATTCCCCAGGCGCTGGATTTTCCCTACCGCGAAAACTGCACCTATACTAGCGCCGGCGTCTCCTGCGTCGTTCCCCCAGGCCACTATTTCATGATGGGTGACAATCGGGATGCCAGCAGCGATAGCCGGGTCTGGGGGTTCGTTCCCGAGGCCAATATCGTCGGCAAGGCGTTTTTCATCTGGTTCAACTTTAAGGACTGGAAGCGCTTGGGCAGCTTCCACTGATCAGGAGTGAACAGCCTCATGAGAAAGCAAGCAGGGGTCAGCCTCATCGGCATGTTGATCATTGTCTCCCTCGGTGCCTTCATTCTCTTGCTCGGATTCCGTGCGTTGCCGGCTTATTCCGAGTACTTCGCCGTTCAGAAGATTCTCAACGCCATCGCCAAAGAGTCGAACAGCGACACCTCGGTCGCCGATATTCGGCGAAATTTCGAAAAGCGTGCGGATATCGAATATGTGCAGACCGTCGGCGCGTCGGACCTTGTGGTCGAGAAGCAAGGGGGCAAGGTCGCCTTGTCGATGGAGTACGAGCGGCGCGTTCCGATTGCCGGCAACGTGAGTCTGGTCTTCGCCTTCAATCCGACGAGTTCGGCCCGACCGGGAGATTGATGGCTGCGCCCGATGCGCGCCTGGCGGTGTTGGAGCAGGCGCTGGACTATGGCTTTTCCGATGGCCGCCTACTCGGCCAGGCTTTGGTCCATCGGAGTTTTGGCGAACCCCACAATGAGCGTCTCGAATTCCTGGGTGACAGCGTCCTCAACGCGGTCATCGCGGCCGATCTCTATCGGCGCTTCGATGGGCTGAAAGAGGGGGATCTCTCCCGGCTGCGTGCCAGCCTCGTCCGCCAGGAAGGCCTGCACCAGGTGGCGAGCCGCCTGAAGCTGGGTGAGCACCTCAAGCTGGGTGAAGGCGAAATGAAGAGCGGCGGCCATCGGCGCCCCTCGATCCTGGCAGATGCTTTGGAAGCGGTGTTTGGCGCCATTTTTCTTGATGGCGGCTACGACGCAGCACAGCGCGTGATCCTTGCCCTCTATGCGCCTTCGCTGACCGCCCTTTCTCCGGCGACTGTGACCAAGGACCCGAAGACGACCCTGCAGGAGTGGCTGCAGGCGCGGCGGCGCAAGGTACCCACCTATTCCCTCGCGGCCGTGGCGGGGGAGGCGCATGCCCAGGAATTTTCCGTCTCTTGCATCGTGGAATCCTTCGGGGTCTCGGCCCTGGGCCGCGGACCGAGTCGCCGTGTCGCGGAACAGCAGGCGGCGGCCGAGGTCCTCAAACAACTGGAGATGCGCTTTTCGTGAGCCCTGAATCGGACCCTGCCCCTTTCCGGAGTGGATTCGTTGCCATCGTTGGCCGCCCCAACGTCGGCAAGTCAACGCTGCTCAACCGCTTGGTCGGACAAAAGATCAGCATTGTTTCGCGCAAGGCCCAGACCACCCGCCACCGCATCGTCGGCGTTCGCACCGACCCCCAGGCGCAGTTTGTCTTTGTCGACACGCCGGGATTCCAGACCGAACACCGGAACGCCCTGAATCGCTCCATGAACCGCGCGGTGACGACAGCACTGGCGGAGGTGGATGTCGTGTTCTTTGTGGTTGAGGCCGGCCGATTCGGTGCCGCGGATCAAAAAGTCCTCGAATTGCTTCCCGAAGGGGGTCAGGTCCTGTTGGTCGTCAATAAGGTGGACCTCATGGCCGACAAGACGCAGTTGTTGCCATTCATCGAAAAGATGGCGGCCACCCATCCCTTTGCCGAGATTGTGCCGGTCAGCGCCGAGCGCGGTACCCAGGTGGAGGATCTGGTCAAGGCGGCGCTGCCCCATCTGGCCGAGGGGCCGCCAATCTTCGCCGAAGACGACATCACTGACCGCTCTGAGCGGTTTCTCGCGGCCGAATTTCTGCGGGAGAAGCTGTTCCGCCTGCTGGGTGACGAGATCCCCTACGGGCTTGCAGTGGAGATCGAACGCTTCGAGCAGGAAGGGGCCCTGCGCCGTATTCATGCTGCCATCATCGTGGATCGGCCTGGTTACAAAGGGATTGTGATCGGCAAAGGGGGTGAGCGCTTGAAGCGCATCGCCTCCGAAGCTCGTCAGGATCTCGAAACCCTGTTCCAGGGGAAGGTGTTCCTGGAGGTGTGGGTCAAGGTTCGTGGCGGCTGGGCCGACGACGAACGCGCCTTAAAAAGTCTCGGTTACGAATAGGTCATGGCCAATCCGCGCCAGCGGGTGGACCAGGAACCCGGCTTCATCCTCCACGCGTTCCCTTACCGGGAAACCAGCCTCATCGTCGAAGCCCTGACCCGAAACCATGGCCGGGTGGCCCTAATGGCCAAGGGCGCCCGCCGGCCCCATTCGACGCTGCGGGGCCAGCTCATGGCATTCCAGCCCCTCTGGCTCGACTGGAGCGGGGGTGGCGAACTCAAGAACCTGATGCGGGTGGATTGGCAGGGAGGGCAACCCCTCCTGACCGGGCGGGCTCTGCTGTGCGGATACTATCTGAACGAATTGTTGCTCAAGCTGATCGCCCGGGAGGATGCCCATCCGACCCTGTTCGAGGGTTATGGCGACGCACTGCGGGACCTGGCCCAGGGGGTGGCTACAGAGCCCCTCCTGCGCCGCTTTGAACTGCGGCTGTTGCGCGAATTGGGCTACGGGCTCGATCTAGAATTTGAGGCCGTGACCGGAGCACCGATCCGTGCCGAGGGCGCCTATGTCTCAGATATCGAGCGGGGGTTGGTGTCGGTGGGTGCGGAGGCAGGGGGCGGTGGGGCCCTGCCGGGCCGTGTGTTGCGAAACATGGCCCGCGAAGCCTTTGATGAGCCCGAAACCCAGCAGCATGCCAAGGTGCTCCTGCGCCGACTCCTCAATCATTACCTCGGCGGCCAGCCCCTGCAGTCCCGCCGGGTCTTTATGGAGTTGCAAGAATTGTGATCGAACTCGGTGTCAATATCGACCATGTGGCGACCCTTCGCCAGGCGCGGAGGACCTGGGAGCCGGATCCCGTGTGGGCCGCGGTGGAAGCTCACCTGGGGGGTGCCGACGGCATCACCGTGCATCTGCGGGAAGACCGCCGCCACATCCAGGACGAGGATGTCCGCAAGCTGCGGGACCTGACCCAGATCAAGCTCAACCTCGAGATGGCCGCCACCGAGGAGATGGTCGAGATCGCATGCGACTTGAGGCCGGAGATGGCAATGCTGGTCCCCGAGGGACGTCATGAGGTGACGACCGAGGGCGGCCTCGACGTGGCGGGGCAGGAGGCCCGACTCAAGGAGGTGGTGGCCCGGCTCGCCGATGCCGGAATCATGACCAGCGTCTTCATTGATGCCGAGATTGTCCAGGTGGAGGCCGCCGCCCGAATTGGCGCCCGAGTCTGCGAAATCCACACCGGCCCCTACGCTCATGCGTTCCATGCGGCTGGGCGTGACGCCGAGAGTCCGGCGGTTGTGAGCGAAGTCGACAAGATTGCCCAGGCCGGTGCGCTGATCCATGACCTCGGGATGCGTTTCAACGCCGGCCACGCACTCAACTATTACAACGTTCAACCCATCGCCCGACTGGTGGGGGTGCGGGAACTCCACATCGGCCATGCGATCGTCAGCCGTGCGGTTTTTACCGGGTTGCGGGAAGCGGTCAAGGAAATGAAGCGTCTGATGCGGGAAGCCGCCGGCAGGGGGGCGGCCCACCGATGATCCACGGAGTCGGGACCGACATTGTCGCGGTGGCCCGGGTGCGAGACACCTGGGAGCGACATGGGTCGCGTTTTGCGGAGCGCCTGCTCGGGGAGCCGGAACGGGCTGACTTCGCCCGAACGCGGGACTTCGCCCGGTTCCTCGCCAAGCGCTTTGCCGCCAAGGAGGCCTTTGCCAAGGCTCTGGGGACCGGGGTCCGGCCCCCCGCCACCCTCCATGCCATCATGGTGGCTCACGACGACCTGGGACGTCCTGTCTTCCACTTTGACGTACGCCTGACCCAACACTTGGCCGAACGGCAGCTGCGGGCTCATCTCAGTATTTCCGACGAGGTCGAGTTCGTTGTGGCCTTCGCTTTGCTGGAAGCGACCCCATGAAAGCTACCTCTTTGCCCCTGGGCCCGATCATGCTCGACGTGGCCGGCACCGAATTGACCGCGGACGAGCGGGACCGCCTGCGCCATCCTCTGGTGGGAGGGGTGATTCTTTTCTCACGCAATTTCGTCGATGGTCCCCAACTGGCGGCCCTTACCGACGAGATCAAGGCCATTCGGACACCCGCGCTCCTCGTTTCGGTGGATCACGAAGGCGGCCGGGTCCAGCGATTCCGTAGCGGATTTACCCGTCTGCCTGCCATGGGCTGCCTGGGGGCGCTCTGGACCGATTCATCCCGCGAAGCGCGTGCCGTGGCCCGCGACACGGGCTTCGTGCTCGCGGCGGAGTTGCTTGCCCATGGAGTGGACCTGTCGTATACGCCGGTCCTGGACCTCGATTACGGATGCAGCCGGGTCATCGGCGATCGCGGCTTCCATCGCGATCCAACGGTGGTGGCGGCGCTGGCCGAGGCCCTGGTGGGCGGCCTGGCCGAGGCCGGCATGGGTGGGGTCGGCAAACATTTTCCCGGGCATGGTTTTGCCGAGGCCGATTCCCATCTGGAGATTCCGGTGGATGACCGGAGTTTCGACCAAATCTGGGCGACGGACCTGGTGCCCTACCGGCAAGGATTGCTGCCCCGGCTCGCCGGAGTCATGCCGGCCCACGTGATCTATTCCAGGGTCGATCCCACGCCGGCCGGGTTTTCCCGCTATTGGCTGCAGGAAATCCTGCGGCAACGTCTGGAGTTCGACGGGGTCGTCTTCAGCGACGACCTCACCATGGAGGGCGCCACTGTTGCGGGAGACATCGTCTCCCGGGCGACGGCTGCCCAGTTGGCGGGGTGCGACATGGTCCTGGTCTGCAATCGGCCCGATTTGGCGGGAGATCTCCTTGATCGTTGGCGGCCGGAGGTGTCCGGCGCGAGCCGCGAGCGGGTGGCGGCCTTGCGCCGCCGTACGCCGGCGCACTCCGCCCCGGCTCGCGCTGTCCTGACGACCGATCGCTATCGCGAGGCCAGGAAGGTCGTGCAGGCCCTTGTTCAGTCCGCCTGAGGGCCAAGTGGTGGCGCTCTTCGACGCCAAGACCTTTCTCGCCGGGGTGCCCGAATCCCCGGGCGTCTACCGCATGGTGGGCGCCGACGACCAGGTGATCTACGTCGGCAAGGCCAAGAACCTCAAGCGGCGCGTTTCCTCCTATTTCCAGCGCCGCCAACCAAGTCCGCGAATTGCGATGATGGTGGCCCAGATCCAACGGGTGGACATCGCGGTCACCCGCTCGGAGGCCGAGGCGCTGATCCTCGAAAACAACCTCATCAAGAGCCTCGCGCCGCGTTTCAACATCCTTTTCCGTGACGACAAATCCTATCCGTACATCAGCCTCACGGGGGATGCCTATCCCCGCCTGGCTTATCACCGGGGTGGGTTTGCCAAGGGGGCCCGCTATTTCGGCCCGTTCCCGAATAGTTGGGCGGTCCGGGAGAGCATTCACCTTCTGCAGAAGGTGTTTCAATTGAGGACGTGCGAAAACACCGTCTTTCAGAACCGTACGCGCCCCTGTCTACTCCACCAGATCCGGCGGTGTACCGCCCCCTGTGTCGGCAAGATCGGCGAGGGCGATTACACCGCCACGGTCCGCTTGGCGACGCTCTTTCTCGACGGCAAGACCAGCGAAGTGGTCGAGAATCTCACCGCGCGAATGATGGCCGCCTCCGAGGCCCTGGATTTTGAGCAGGCTGCCCTGCTGCGGGACCAGATCCGCTCTCTTCAGCAGGTGCTGCACAAGCAATTCGTCGATAGCA
The DNA here is from genome assembly GCA_016791025.1 of Zoogloeaceae bacterium. Lineage (GTDB taxonomy): Bacteria > Pseudomonadota > Gammaproteobacteria > Burkholderiales > Rhodocyclaceae > JAEUNX01. The sequence goes on from JAEUNX010000019.1 coordinate 29,609, forward strand.
ATCGCGACGAGGACGTGGATGTCATTGCGGCGGTGGAGGAGGGCGGGCAGGTGTGTGTAAACCTGGCCATGATCCGAGGGGGGCGCCACCTGGGCGATCGCGCCGCATTCCCGTCCTCTGCAGGGGGCTGCAGCCCCCTGGATGCGGGGCTGGCTTTCATCGATCAGCACTACCGCCTTCATCCGCTTCCGGGCCGCCTGCTGGTGAATCTTCCCCTTGCCGACACGCGAAGGGTGGTGGACGAGGCACTCGGCACCCGGATGACCGTCTCCACACCGCGCCAGGCGGTAGAAAAGGCGTGGATGGAGATGGCCGTCAAGAACGGCCATCTGGCGATCCAGACCCGTCTTCGGGAGGTCGGGCGGGCCGCAGGTCGCCTCGAAGCCCTGCAGGAGGCGCTGGATCTGGCCGATCTGCCTGCGCGGATCGAGTGCTTCGATATTTCCCACACCCTGGGCGAGGCCACCGTCGCCTCCTGCGTGGTGTTTGAAGGCGGCGCTATGAAAAAGTCGGACTACCGCCGGTATAACGTAAGTGGGATTACCGCTGGCGACGATTACGCCGCCATGCGCCAGGCACTCCTGCGCCGGTATGAGAAAGCGGCAAATGGCGAGGGCCGGTGCCCGGATCTGCTGTTGATCGACGGTGGCAAGGGTCAGGTGGCGGCAGCCCAGGCAATCCTCGACGAGCTCGGTTTGGTCTCGGTCCCCATGGTGGGGGTCGCCAAGGGGGAAGGGCGCAAACCCGGCCTCGAGACCCTGGTCTTTTCCGATGGGCGACCCCCGGTCCATCTTGACGCCAGCGCCCCCGCCCTCCATCTCATCCAGGAGATCCGCGATGAGGCCCACCGTTTCGCAATCACCGGGCATCGGGCCCGCCGGGGCAAAGCCCGGGTTGGGTCTCGCCTCGATGACATTCCTGGCGTGGGGGCGGTGCGGCGGCGGGGTCTTCTGGCAGCCTTCGGTGGGCTCGAAGGGGTGCGGGAAGCAACCATCGAGGATCTCTGCCGTGTGCCGGGCATCGATCGCAAACTGGCGGAGCAGATATACTCGCACTTCCGCTAAGGCTGGTCCGGCGCCACGACATGCTCTTAAACATCCCGAACTCCCTCACTTGGGCCCGCATCGGCCTGATTCCGTTGTTCGTGGGGGTGTTCTATCTGCCAAATACCTGGTTGTCGCCGGAGGAAAAGGACCTCTGTGCCACTGCCGTTTTCGTCCTGGCGGCGGTGACGGATTGGTTCGACGGCTATCTGGCCCGCAGCCTGGGACAGACCTCGGCCTTCGGAGCTTTTCTTGATCCGGTGGCGGACAAGCTGATGGTGGCGGCGGCCCTCATCGTGCTGGTGGAGTTGGGGCGGGTCTATGCCCT
>JAEUNX010000026.1 GCA_016791025.1 Zoogloeaceae bacterium
TATCTCTCCCATCACATGGTCACCGACGTCGAAAAGATGCAGGTGGTGCTGGAGGAACCGCTGATCCTGATGAGCGATCAGCGCCTCCAGTCCCTCGAAGAGGTGGCGGTGTTGCAGGGCCTCCTGGAAGGCACCAAGCGGCCTCTCCTGATCATTGCCGAGGAAGTGGCGCCGGCTTGCGTGGTGAGCCTGATGGCCTGGCGGGAGAAGCGGGGCATTCCCGTGGCGGCGATCCACCCGCCCGAGTACGGTCACTGGCGCAAAGCGATGCTGGAAGACATCGCCATCGTCACCGGCGGGAAGGTGGTGGCGCGGGATCTGGGCGGCACCCTCAAGGCGGTGACCCTTGACGACCTCGGTTCGGCCCGCCAGGTGCGGATCTCTTCCAACCAGACGGTGATTTCCGGAGGTGGGGGCAGTCAGGAGGCGATCACGGCCCGGCGCAAGCAGGTCAGCCGGCAGTTCGAGCTCGCCCCCCAGAACATCGAGCGGGACAAGTTCCAGGATCGTCTGGCCAAACTCACCGGGGGGACCGCCCTGATCCTCGCCGGCGGCGCAACCCCGGTGGAGCAGAAGCGTCGGCTTCTCCTCATCGAGGACGCCATCCACGCCGCCCGGGCGGCCATTTCAGAGGGCATCGTACCCGGCGGCGGGGTGACCCTGCTTCAGGCGGCCGGTCAGCTCGAAAGACTCCAGGCCCACACCAGCGGTGGCGTGCAGCAAGGCGTGCGACTGCTGCAGCGGGTGCTCTCCCGCCCGCTCTACCACATCGCCGAGAACTGCGGTCTGGACAGCGCCGCCATCGTCGATCAGGCCATGCGGGCCTCGCCTGGGTTCGGTCTTGACGCCCGCACCGGAGCCTTTGTAGACCTTGTAGCCGCCGGGGTGATCGACCCGGTGAAAGTGAGCTACACGGCCGTGCGCAACGCCGCCTCGGTGGCAGGACTGATCCTTACCACCCAGACCCTCGTGGCCAAGAAGCCCGAGTTTGTCGATCCGACCGCGGGGCCCGCCACCGGAGGCGGCGCCGAACACTTCGGTCGAGATTGAGCACAGGGCGACTTTGGCGGACCCCGCGGGCCGATGGCGTCCAGCCCGCGGGGCGGAGCGAGGAGGAGAAATTGATGCAGAAGGCATTCAATGAAGTGGCATTGTGCGATGCGCGCCTCGCCTGGATTCCCTCCCGGCGGGCCTGCCGGCGCATTCAGCGTGCCGTGGGGCTGGGTCTGTGGCTCGCCGGCTTGGTGATCTGGTTATCCGGCCTGGCCCCCCTCGCGTTCCTGACCGGGGGGGCTTAAATCGCTCGTCGCAAGGGGGCTGGTTGCGCCAATGCGGAGGGTTACACCGACTGCGGGCAATAATTGCGCTTCCGCTACCACGTTCGGCGTATGCTTGAACGGATGGGTGGACGGGCCCCCGCTCGCGGGTGCACGCTAGAGCCATCAAAACGATAAAAGGGGCCAAGTAGATCCGGCACAAGACCGGTCGACCCCAAAGGAGTGAGACATGCGGGATCGCAATTCCCGAGGCGTTCCGCCGCCCATGTCGGGCCCTGGCGACAGCGGCTTGGTGGAACACCCGGAAGCCCGTCCCATGCGGACAGACCGGGACGTCAATGCGGCATGGGAAAAGTTTGTGACTGGGGAGCGGATCGGCTCCGGGCAGGTGGACTCGCCGGTCCTCGACTCCTGGTCGCGCAGCCTGGCGGCCGGGGTTCGGCCCGAAGGGGTTCTGGCCCCCCTGGTGGCCCGGGGCGATGCCCTGGGCCGTCTGCGGCATCACCACCGCGAACTGATGATGGCCTGGTCCAGTGTCTTCACGGCCACCACCCAACTCCTCGCCGGGTCGGGTTCGATCATGCTCCTGACCTCCCCCGACGGGGTGGTGCTGGACGCCACCGGGGACCACGCCACCCTCGACGCCGCCCAGGACATTCACCTGATGATCGGCGGCAACTGGTGCGAAGGCGCGGTGGGCACCAATGGCATCGGCACCGCCCTTGCGACCCGCTGCCCGGCCCAGATCCACGGAGCGGAGCATTTCTGCGAGGGTATCAAGGGTTGGACCTGCGCTGCGGCACCCATCTTCGAGCCGGGGACCAATGAGATTCTCGGCGTGCTGGATATCTCCGGGCCCCCCCAGACCTATCAGCGCCACAATTTGCTCATGGCCGTGTCGGTCGCCCGCCACCTGGAGATGATCCTCTCCCAGGGCTCCCTGCGGGAGCGGCTGCGGCTGATGGAGCAATGCATGAGCCGGCTGTCCCTGTCGGACGCCTCCGGTCTGGTGGCCATCGACCGGCGGGGGCGCTTGATCCATACCGCCGGGCGGGTGCCCATCGGGGTGGGCGTCGGCGAGCGAGTCCCGGGGCTTCAGCCCAACGCCGACGTGGAGGAATGGGCCCGCCATCTGCCGACCAGTCTGCGCCCGGAATGGCTCCATCCGGTGACCACCGAAGGC
>JAEUNX010000050.1 GCA_016791025.1 Zoogloeaceae bacterium
TCCAGCGTTCGCGAATCTTCGCTTCCGGAATATCGTGGCCGCCCACCGTGACCCGGGCTTTCACCCGGGCGAGGTGCTGCTCCGGAGTCGCCAGGCCGCAGTACCAGATCATCACGTCGTGGGTGCGGGCGGCATCGGCCAAACGGGCGGCCACAGTGTCGCCACCCAGCGTGGTTTCGAAGGCGTAGGCGCGCCCGGCGGCCAGTGCCTCGTCGAGGCGACGCATGCCCTCCTGCCAGGCCAGGCCATTGGCTTCGGCCTGCTCCACCCCAGCGGCGACGAGCTCCCGGGCGAAGGTGTCGGGATTGAACCAGGCCAAACCCACGCGCTGAAGCAGATGCCCCCCGATCGAACTCTTGCCGGCGCCATTAACCCCAGCCAGCACGAAGAGGACCGGACGGGCCATGGATCAGTAGCTGGCGCCTGCCTTGACTGCCCCGCCGAGAGTGGCAGTAGCCGCCATCACGCCCCGCAGCCGATCGCTGGCATCGGCTTCGGCCAGCACCGCCAGCCGCTCGTCGAAGCGCCGCCGCAATTCATCGAGGGCGCTTTCGTTTTGCGCCGCTACGGCCTCCAGGGCCCGGGCAATCGCGGCGTATTCGGCGGTGGAGAGGATCACCGCCTCGGGCTCGTTGTGGTGGGTCACCACCACCTTGCCCACACTTGCCACTGCTTTCATCACCCCGCGCCAGCCCAGGCGCTTCACGTCGGAAGCGGGTGTTCGGGGGAGGACTTCAAGGGCATCGATTCGCAGGGGAACAGCCATGGCCCAGCTCCATTGGGAATTTTGGTAAATATACCCAAATTTCCCAAAAAGGCCAAACTCTCCTCTTTGATCGCCGCCACGCACCGACCGAATCACCCCACGCGCCCTGCCGACACCCGATAGCGTTGCGAGGCCTCCTCCAGGGCCGCAGCCACACGCTGGCGCAGATCCTCTGGCGCCAGGACCTCGCAATCGGGGCCGTAGCGCAGGACGTCCATCACCAGTTCCGTGGCCTCGCCATAAGGCAGACTTAATTCATAGGCCCCGTCATCCAGGAGCCGCCCCACCTGTTGGGGATGCCATTGTTCGCAGGCCACCCATCGGGAGAGCTTCGCGCTGAACCGCAGGGTGGCCCACTTCACGGCCTCGCCACTGAAAATGCCGTAACCAGCCCCCAGGGCCCGATCAAGGCGATCCTCGTCCACATCAACGGCCTCCGTCTCCAGGACCTCCACCCACTCGATCGCATCGACCGAGAAGCTGCGCAAGGCTTCCCGTTGATGGCACCAAGCGTCCAGGTACCAATTATGGCGGTAGTGGATCAGCCGTTGGGGCGAGACCTCCCTTCGGCCATGGCGATCCACCCCGCGGGCGTGATAGTCGATGACGAGGCGCCGCCTACGCAAAAGGCCCGACCCGACCCGCTGAAAAGCTTCGAGATGAAATTCCCGCGCACCCACGGTCAGGAGGCGGACCCGCTTCACCACCTCATCGGCCGGATTGTGGGCGGCACCCAACAGATGATCCATCCGACCCAGCAGAGGCTGGACATGAGGACCAAGCAGGCCGCCGGAATCCAGATTGGCGATCAGGCGGTGCATGGTGAGCAGCGCATGGATCTCCTGGGCGGAGAACCACAGACCGGGAAGTTCGTACTGGACGGGGCCGACAGGCCGGGTCTGGCGGTCGATGCGGTAGCCCCCCGCCTCGCGGTCGAAAACGATCGGCATGTGGTACCGATCGCGAAGTTCGGCGAGATCGCGCTTCAGGGTAGCGCGAGAAACCTCCAGCCGCTGCAGCAAGGCCTGGAAGCTGAGGCAACCGTACTGGTTGAGCAGATCTTCGATCTTGTAGAGGCGTTCGGTGGGCTTCATCGCTTGAGCTTAGGCAGGACCGCCCCGCCGGGCGGCCCGGTTACCAGGGCACGAATACCAGCGCGATCATGCCCCCCAGCAAGGCAACATGGAAGACGAGGCGGTCGAGGTGGTCCGGGCTCATAGGAGGCTCCAAGAGGAATTGCGGGCAGTCGGAGCTTGACCCCGTCGGGGCTCATAGGATGAGCCCCCTCTCCGACGCTTTATTCGTCCAGCGGCACTAGGGAGAGCCCCGCAGCCATCCAGGCATCGATGCCCCCAGCCAGGGGGCGCACCGGCGATATCCCCCGCCCCTTGAGCATTCTGGCCACCTTCACGGCCGACGCATCATTGGGGCAACTGCAATAGACCACGACCTCCCGGCCGGAAAGCCCCGGGGGAATCACCACGTCCACATGCTCCAGGTCGATGGCGTGGGCACCCGGAATGACCTGGCCATGCAACTTGCGCAGGGAGGGCGAGCGGGCATCGAGAACGAGGGGACTCGCCCCGCGCTCGATCAGGGCATGCAGCTCATCGACGCTGATCCGGGCCATCCGCAGATCCCGGATCGCCTGGTGACGTTGCCACCAACGCAGCGCCACGTAGAGGCCCAACGCCGCCAACAGGAAATATCCCGCAGCCCGTCCCAGGGCATCCAGTCCTTCGACCAGATCGTCGATCTGGTCATGAAACACCAGCCCCCCGAAAATGCCCGCCCCCGCCCACAAAGCGGCACCGGCCCCATTGAAAATCAGGAACGCCGCCGGGCGGATCCCCAAGGCCCCCGCGAGGGGTGGCGCGAGCGTGGCCAGTCCGGGGACGAACTTGGCGATCACCAGGGTGGCCACACCGCGCCGCTCAAAGGCGCTCTCAGTCTGGCGGACACAGGAATCTGGCGACAGCGAGATCCGGCACAACAGGTTCAATACGCGATGCCCGAGGCGCCGACCCGCGAAATACCAAGCATAGTCCGCCACACTGGAGGCAACCAGTGCGCAAGCCAGCGCCCACACCGCAAACATGGCGTCGCCGGCCGCCAGCGCACCGGCGAGGAGGAGGACGGGCAAGGCAGGAATGGGCAGGCCGAGTTGTTCGAGCAACACGACGCAAAATACCGCCGCCAGGCCGTGTTCGGAAAATAGGGCATTCATTTTGTACGAGCGATCCTAACCAGCCCCCCTGGGACGAACCCGCCGGACGCGGACGATTGTCCTCAAGCTTCTCATCTTCCATTCGTTGACCGTGGGAAGAGCTGGCTTGGATCCGGCCAGCACGCGACCTGCCAGCCGATGCGGGTGCTGGATGAGGAGAGAAGATTGCGCAATCCGAGCCACCTGGGTTCCCCCCTGGGACTGACCGCATTGTATTTCGTGGCGTGCCTGGCGTGGTTGGCGTTGGCCAACGGAGACGTCCTGATTCGTCACGCAGGCCACGGCGACATTGCGTGGCATTTGGGCGGCGATCTGGCCTTCCTGTCTGGCAGCACTGCTCTGGTTTATTTCCTCTTTTGCCACAGCCGGCGTCAAAGCGATGCCCGCTTTGCGCACGAAGTCCTTGATCGTCAGATCCAGGCGGTGGTTGCCCGCCTGCACCGCAACTTAAGTTTGGGTAGCGACAGCACCGCGCTCCTGTGCGGCGTGTGCACCGACGTGGCGGCGATTGACGGCTTGCGCGAGGTTTGGGTCAGCGCCCTGGATCCAGGCCGCGACGATTCTTGGCAAATGACCGAAGTCTGCCGGGCCGACGGATGCGAGACCGACGCAACCCAATTCCAGGTCGCACCGCCGGAGCTGGCACGCACCCTTACGACTCGTGAAACCTCTGTGGTGTGGAAACCTATAGCCGGGGGAGGATGGGCCATCTACCTCCCCGTATTTCTCCATGGTAATCCCGCCTACGTCCTGACGCTGACGTCCGGCGATCGACAACTTCAGGCCGTCAGCGTCGAGAGCCGCTTCAACTTTCTCGCCGCAGAGCTGACGCGAGCATTGGAACGCCACGAGGAGCTTCACGCCCATCAAGTCTTGGTAGAGGAAAATTTCTTCCAGAGCCGTTTGATGCAATCGGTATTCGACTCGACCGACTCGCTGATTGCGTTGGTGGATCGGGACCTGCGCTACCGCTTTACCAACCGCACTTACGAACTCTGGTGGGGCATTGACTCTCCGGCCCGTCGTGGGCTTAGCGTGCCCGACGTACTCGGCGCAGAACGGGTATCAGCCCTTCAACCCTTCTTCGATCAAGCGCTGGCCGGAAAAACGGTGGACAAGATTCTGGACGGCCTCACTCTCAGGAAGGGAACTATCGAATCCGTACGCCTCCATTTGTCCCCGATGTTCACCTCGCAGGGGGACGTCGACGGATTTGTCGTCATGGTGACGGACAACACCAGTGCCTACCAAGCCGAGCAAGCCCGGCGATCAGTTGAGACGCGGTTCCGCCGTTATGTCGAGGGTTGCCCTCTAGGGGTGATCGTCACGACGCGGGACGGGATCGTGCTGGAGGCCAACCAGGCCGCCGAGAAAGTCTTCGGCTTCGGCGCTGGCGCCATGGTCGGAAACCGCTTCGACGTCTGCGGGGCCCAAGATGCAACGGAAGAGATCCCAAATCTGCTCGAGCGGGCGGCCCGAGAAGGCGGCGCTGCGGGGGAGATACCACTCATAAGCGCAGATGGGCATCGATTCTGGGGCAGCGTTACCGCGGCCCGGCTCGCCACTGAGGAGGTGATCTTCTTCGTCGAGGACGTCAGTGAGGAGCACGCCTGGCTTCACCAGGTCCTGGTCAGCGAAGCCCGTTGGCAATTTGCCCTGGAAGGGTCCGACCAGGGGGTGTGGGACTGGGATATTGCGAGCCATCAGGTCTTCTTCTCTCCGCGCTGGAAATCCATGCTCGGCTATGGCGACGAAGAAATCGGCAATTCCCTGCGCGAATGGTCCGACCGGGTAGCCCCGGAAGACATGCCAGGCATCCAGACAGCCATCGATGCCCATTTTCGCGGGGAAACCGAAATCTACGAGAACATTCACCGGGTTCGGACGAAGGACGGCACTTACCGTTGGATCCTCGATCGCGGAAAAATCGTTGAGCGTGGCGAGGGCGGGACGCCCTTGCGGATGATTGGCACCCACACCGATGTCACTCGGATGCGCGAGATGCAGGAAGCCTTGCAGGCCAGTGAAATTCGCGCCAATCTCATTCTCAACTGCGCCCCCGACGGAATGCTGTTGGTGGACCAAGATGGGCTGATCGTTCGCGCGAATCCCCAGGTCGCCAAGACCTTTGGCTACCCAATCGAGGCAATGACCAACCTGCCCCTGGCGGAGCTCCTACCCCCCGAAATCCGGGCCCGCCATGCCCAGCACCTTTTAACTTTTGCCAAAGCGCCTCAGCCCCGCAGCATGGGCAAGGGCTTGACGCTCCGGGGTTACCGCCGTGACGGCACCCAGTTCCCGGTGAAAGTATCGTTGGCTCCGGTGGTTCTGGATGGGGTATCGATGACGATCGCCTCCGTGGTCGACGTCACCCTCGAAGCCGAGCAGCAACTCACCCTGAGCCGCTACAAGGACATCGTTAACATTTCGGCCGATGGGCTGGTATTCATTGATCGGGACGAGCGGTATCTGGTGGTCAACCCAGCCTTTTGCGCGATCTATAACTTGCCGCGCGAGGCAATTCTCGGCCACCGCGCCGAAGAAGTCGTGGGCCCGGCAACCTATCGGGAGATCGCGCCTAAACTCGCGGCGGCCCGAGCAGGCGAGGTAGTAAGGTTCCGCTCCGCCCGGCAAGTCGCGGCCGGCTTTAAGCATTTTGACCTGGAATACCGTCCCTTCCGGCAGGATGGCGCAGTCCGGGGCATTGTCTGCTGGGCCCGCGACATTACTGACGAGATTGCGGCCGAATACGCGCTCGCCCAGACGCGCGATGCCCTCGAACGCGCCCAGGGCATCGCCCACCTGGGCACCTGGGCAACGGATTTCGCCACCCGCATGACCGAATTTTCGGTCGAGGCCCAACGAATCCTCCGCTTCAGCACCCCGTCAGTCCCCTGGCGGGATTTCATTGCCCTCATCCACCCCGAGGACGTGGCCCGCTATCGGGAAGCCTGGCACAAGGCCACGACGTCAGGCCAACTCGACTGTGAATTGCGCCTTCGCATCGGCGAAGGCAACGTGTGGATCCACCTGACCGCCGAGGCCGTCGCGATGGAAGGGAACCGTCTGCGCACCGCTACGGGGATCCTGCAAGACACCACCGAGATCCGGACCGCCCAGGCGGCGCTGGAAGCCGCCCGGGACAATCTGGAAGTGGAGGTGGCAGCACGCACTGCGGCCCTTTCCGAGGCCCGAAACCGCCTCAGTAGCATCCTCGAATCCACGGCCGACGGCATCTTCGGTCTCGACCAGGACGGCGTGATCACTTTTGCCAATCCTGCGGCCCGCCGCCTGCTCGGACATGATGAATCATCCATCGTCGGACAACCGGCCCACGAGACGATCCATTACCAACACCCCGACGGATCGTCGTATCCGGTGGACGAATGCCCGATGCATCGCGCGCTATCGACAGGCACCGTCGCGCAAAGTATCGAGGAAGTGTTCTGGCGCGCCGACGGAACCGCCCTGCCCGTCATTTACTCCGCCCAACCGATCATCCAGGATGATCGGATCGTCGGTGCTGTGGCGAGTTTTATGGACCGCACCGCTCAGGCCCAAGCGGAGGCCGCCCAAGCCAAGGCCCTGAAGGAAGCAGAGCGCCTCGCCCTCGCACGGAGCACATTCCTGGCCAACATGAGCCACGAAATGCGCACCCCGCTCAATGCGGTGTTGGGCTTTGCCCAGGGCGGACTACGGCAGACCGACGACCCCGTCCAGCGACGGACGCTTCAGCGTATCGCGGAAGCGGGCCAGGTCCTCCTGGGCGTGGTGAATGATGTGCTCGACTTTTCCAAAATCGACGCTGGCAAGATGGAATTGGAGCTCACAGAGGTCTGTGTCGGCGATCTCATAGACCGGGCCGTCATGCTGACCGCCGGCCGCGCCCACGCCAAGGGGCTCGATCTGGTGGTCCGGGAGTCACCGCGCCTCCCTGCCCAACTTACCGCCGACCCGTTGCGCACGGTCCAGATACTCCTCAACCTATTGTCCAACGCCGTGAAATTTACGGAGGAAGGCCGAGTTACCCTCGAAGTGGACTGGGCCGACGACACCCTGACCTTGCGTGTTCGCGACACGGGCAGCGGCATCGACGACGAAACCCGTAGCCGACTCTTCAAACCCTTCGAGCAAGCCGACGTCAGCACGACCCGTAAGTTTGGCGGCACAGGGCTCGGCCTTGCCATTACGACCCGCCTGGTCACCCAGATGGGCGGGGCCCTCGACCTGGTCTCAACACCCGGGAAGGGGAGCTGCTTCGAGGTCAAGATTCCCGCCCTTGGCCGACCCCGTCCGCCCAGTTTAGTCCCACGCCTTCCGGTGGTTTTGCACGGATTCTCACCGGCTCAGGCCGAGGCCTACCGGACGCAACTGGAGGCCGATGGAATTCCGGCGGTGGTGGGGCTCCGGAGCGGCGCCCAGTTCACAGAACCGTTACTCCTCGCTCCACGCCCCAGCCTGGAATCCATCGTCGATGACCTGCCCAGTGGTATGACCCTGGGGATTCTGCTCCTGCCAGGCGAGCATCTGGACGACGTTTCCACCGGCGTGGCCCTGGAAGCATTTGACTGGCCACTGCGCACGCGCCACGTTCGCACGGTGTTGGAGGGGGAGCATCTAACCCGGGCCGAGCCCACCAAGCGTGGCCAACGACTGGCAGGCATTTCGATTCTGGCCGCCGAGGACAACGAGATTAACCGGGTGGTGCTGGAGGAAATCGTAGCCTCCGAAGGGGCTCTACTGATCTGTGAGGACAACGGGCACCGGGCAATCGAAGCACTTCGCGGGGCCGATCCCGGGCAATTCCACGTCCTGCTCACCGACATTCAGATGCCCGGCATCGATGGCTACGAGACGACCCGCCAGGCCCATTCAATTCTTCCCGAACTCCCAGTCATCGGGCTCACCGCATATGCCGACCTGTCAGAGCGGCAGAGGTGCCTCGCTTGCGGCATGGTGGACCATATCGCCAAACCGATCGAGCAGGACCGGCTCGTCGAGGCGATCCTTCGTCACGTTCGCCGCGAGCAAGCCCCACGGATCGACCCGTCGCCCGAATTGTCCGTGACCGAGGCTGGAAAAACGGCGCCCCAGGAAATCGACTGGGCCACCCTCAATCGGCGCTTCCGGGGCAAACAATCGGTGATCGACCGGTTGTTGTGGACCTTTCTCGCCCAGCATCGCAATGTGCCGGATCGCCTACGATCCCTGGCCCTGGACGCTCGGCCGGATGCGGCACCGCAAATCGAGTTCATTGCCCACGGGCTCAAAAGCACCGCCGGAGCGTTGGGAGCCACCCAGATTGAAGCGCTGGCGCTGGAGGTCCAGAACATCGCCCGTGACGGCGCCTCTGGGCTGATCCCCAGGACGCTGGCCTTGGCCGAAGCCCTCGCTCGCTGGAACGGGGTGCTGACGGAACACCTCGGCCCGGAAAGTACGGACCGCAGCTCGGCGCAGCCCGTGCCCCACGACCTCGAAGCCTAGCGGCCTTCCCCCGGCGCCAAAGCGCCCCCACCGCCTGGCGCCGATCTTGCGTCTCGCCGGGCGATGTGTGCGCAAGGTCGAGGCAAATGGTGGCGAGATCTGGCCGAATTCTTCTGATTTTTCTCGGGATCATGGCAGCGGCGCCCTCCGCCCACGGCTTCCTGCGGGCCGCAGGTCAAGCGGCACAAGGGGATTCGGTCGTAGGGGCCCTGCCCCCAACGTCGTCCGCCCCGCTCCCGACGCGGCCCGCTGCTACCGCCGACGAGTTCTACGACCCCGCCAATCCGGACCTGGGCCGCCTGCAGAATGCCCGGGAAGCCGTCCGACAGCTCCCCCAGGACCGGGACGGTCGCATCGACTGGATGGCGGCCCTGCGGACCGGGGCGATCGCGCCGCGCAGTCAGCTGGGAGGCGGGGCGGGTTCGCCACCGCTGGACCTCGACATCATCATGAAACGCACCCGGCAGATGCCCTTCGTGCGCTTTCCCCATCGCTCCCACACCGAATGGCTGGCCTGCAGCAACTGCCACCCGGCCATTTTCGAGGCTCGGGCGGGGTCCACCACGATTCGGATGGAGGACATCTTCCGGGGCCGCTACTGCGGGACCTGCCACGACCGGGTGGCCTTCGTCACCCATCGCGCCTGCGACCGCTGCCACAGCGTGCCCAACGACGGTCGGGGCGGCTGAAGCGCCGATCACCCACCGGGCCGGATGCGCGCCACGCCGCCGTAGCTCCCCACCCAGAGATCCCCTTCCCCGGAGGTGGCCATCGAAAACACAGCGTTACCGAACAGACCGTCCTCGGTACGCATCAGACGGAAACCATCGCCGTCCTTGCGGGCCAGGCCGTTGTTGGTGCCGATCCACAAGCGGCCCTGCCCATCCCGGTGGAGCATGAAAACATGGTTGCCGGGCAGGCCATCCCGGGTGGTGAGGTTATGCCACTGGCCATTCACGTAGTGGGCCAGCCCGCCGCCCCAGGTGCCGGCCCACACGCTGCCGTCCCCATCGATTTCCAGCGACACGATGTAGTTCGGGTTGTAGGCCTGGTCCACCCCTTCCAGACCCATCTCCTTCTTCTGCTGGGCATGGTGACTGGAGGCCTTGCCGGGATCGCTCTTGTAGGCAATGGCGTCGCGCACCACGTCGTAGTCGGCGCCGATCCCCCGGGCGTGGTTCCAGGCCTCCCAGCGCCCTCCAGCAAAGCGGGACACCCCGCCTTCGGTGGCCAGCCACACCACTCCGTCCTTCGCTTCCGCCAGGCCATAGACCCAGTCGTTGGGCAGCCCACCCTGGGTGCTGGCCACGGTATGGAGTTCCCAGGCTGAACGATCATCGAGGTGCCCGCCCCGCACCCGGTTCACCCCGGACCAGGTGGCGATCCAGATGTCGCCGTTGGCCGCTTCGAGCACGTCATACACAAAGGCGTCACCCAGGCCCTCGGGGACGTTGTAGTGGGTCCAGCGCTCGGTCTGTTCATCGAGCACCGACATCCCGCCGCCATAGGTGCCCACGGTGATCTTCCCCTGGATCCGGCTCACCGAGAAACAGCCGTTCGAGAGCAACCCGCTGGTGTTGTCGTAGAGCTTGAAGCCATCGCTGCGGGTGTCATAGCGGATCAACCCCCCGGAGGTCGCCACCCACATCACCGGACCGTCGGCAAAGAGTGCCTTGACGTTCTTGTTGCCCACCCGGAAGTGGGTGAATTTGTCCGCCGCCGTCGCCGCAGCTCCGGCCGTCCCCTGGCTGGACGGAGTTGCGGGCGGTGCTGCTGGCGGTGCTGCTGGCGCCTGGGCCGCCGGCGGCGGCGACTCCGGCGCTGACTGATGCTGGGTGGCGGCGACTCCGGCAATCCCCATCGCCACAGCGATGACCCCAAAGCGCACGATCTTGTAATTCATCTGACCCATCCCCTCGACGGCGCTTACCGGTTTCCGATGCGGCTCACGCCACCCTTCATGCCCGCCCAGACTTCGCCGTTGGGCAGCGCCGCCAGGGCATAGACGTTGTCACTCAACAGCCCGTCCTTGCGGGTGAAGGAGCGCCACCG
>JAEUNX010000093.1 GCA_016791025.1 Zoogloeaceae bacterium
GGGTGGATCGTGCCCCCCAGCCTTTGCGCGGCCAACCTTGCCGCCAGCGGTGATCGCCTCACCAGTCGGTTCGGCCAGTCCGTGGCCCGCATCGAGCGAACGGCAGATCTGTGGCGATTGCTCGGCCCCACCGGCGCCGAAATCGCCGCCGCCCCGATCCTGATCCTCGCCAACGGGACCGGAATCACCGCCTTTCCCGAGGCGGCGGCCCTGCCGGTGGTCAGCGCCCGGGGCCAGATCAGCCACCTGAGCGCGGTGGCGGGAAGCTCCCCCAGGGTGGTGGTGTGCCGCCAGGGCTACGTGACCCCGGAGATCGATGGCTGGCGCTGTGCGGGAGCAAGCTTCCAGGTGGATGATCCCGATTCGACGCTGCGGCAATCCGACCACGCGGAGAACCTGGCCAAGATCGATTTCATGCTCCCGGGGCATCCCGGCTCGGCCGCAATCCACGCCCCTGCCGGCCGGGTCGGATTTCGCCCTGCCTCTCCCGACCGCTTGCCGATGGTCGGGGCAGTGCCTCGGGCCGAACGGCCGGACGCCTCCTGCCCCCTGGAGGCACTGCCACGCCAGCCGGGGCTTTATGCGGTCTCCGGCTTCGGCGCCCGGGGTTTGGTATGGTCGGCCCTGATGGCCGAATGGCTGGCAAGCAGCTTGAGCGGCGACCCCCTGCCCTTCGAGCACAGCCTCGGCGCCGCGATCGATCCCGCCCGCTACCTGTTGCGACCGGCTCGCCAAAGGGTCAGCGACGAGTAAGTTCGCCGTTCCGGGTGGCAGATGCCGGTCCATGCCATCATCGGGCCACCTCGACCCACGATGTAATCCTATGTTTCGATGGTCTTTCCACGCCCGATCTCGCCCTAGACTAATGCCTGACCCGACGTTCAGGAGTTCCCTATGACCCCTACCACCAAGCCTGGATTGCATCCCGTCCTCTGGGTAGCGGCCATCGCCGTCACCGTTTTCAGCCTGGCTGGTCTGGCGCAACTGACTGGCCTTATGGGCAAGCCGGCAGAACGAGGCAATCTGGCCCTCGCCACGGCGGTCGAGCCACCGGCCCAGCCGGAACGGCTGGCCGCAGCAGCCGGTGGTGAGACCCTGCGCTACGACCCCCGGGCCGCCCCGGGCGACTCCGGTCCCCGGCGGGAGTCGCCCTCCAGCCCGACGGCCGGGCACGTCCGAGCTCAGGTATCACCCGATGACGGTGATGCGACCCCGGTGAGCTACTGCGCCCATTGCGGCGTTGTAGAGTCCGTTCGCCAAATCCAGGCCAGCGGAGAGGGTACTGGCCTGGGTGCCATTGCCGGCGGTGTCGTGGGGGGCGTGCTCGGTAATCAGGTTGGCAAGGGCTCGGGTAACGCCGTCGCCACCATTGCCGGCGCCGTGGCCGGCGGCTATGCCGGCCATCAAGTCGAGAAGCGCGTCCGGACCTCGACCCAGTACGAGATTGCGGTGCGCATGGATGACGGCCAGCGTCGTGTCCTGACCCGCAAATCCGCCCCCACCTGGCGCCAGGGCGACCGGGTCGAAGTGGGTCCGCAAGGCGAACTCACCGCCCCACCGCCAAGCCATGCGGCCCGGGGCAGCTTTTGAGGACGCTTCCGCCGGCCGGCTCACAAAATTTAAGGGCCGCCCCCAGGGCGGCCCGTTTTTATTGGCAAGATCGCCGCTTCAGACGTAGCGCTCCAGCCTTTCCAGGACCCGCTGGCGCCCCAGCACTTCCAGCACCGCGTCGATGGACGGCGTCTGGGGGGTGCCCAGCAAGGCCACCCGCAGGGGAATCGCCACCTGGGGCATCTTGAGCCCATGTTCGGCCATGGTGTCCTTGATGGCCTGATTGAGGGCGGGCTTTTCCCAGGCGACGGCAGCCAACCGGGCCTTGAGGCTGGCCAGGCCCACCTTGGCCATCTCGGTCAGATGCTGGGCGATCAATTCCGGCGCGGGATGCAAGGCCCGCAAATAGCCCTCTGCTTCATCCGCCAACTGGTTGAGGTTCTGCACCCGCTCGCGATACAAGCTCACCACGGCCTCCAGGGCCGGGCCGGCCTCGGGATCGACGCCACGGCGGGCCAGGCGGTTGGCCACGTCGCCTGCAATCCGCGCCACATCGGCCTGCTTGATGTAATGGGCATTGAGCCAGTTGAGTTTTTCGGTATTGAACTGGGCCGCCGAGGGAGTGATGTGATCGAGGTCGAACCACGCCACCAGTTGGTCGCGGGAAAAAATCTCGTCATCCCCATGGCTCCAACCCAGACGGGCCAGATAATTGATGACGGCCTCGGGTAAATAGCCGTCCTCGGCATACTGCATGACACTCACCGCGCCGTGGCGCTTGGAAAGCTTCTGACCATCGTCCCCCAGGATCATCGACAGGTGGGCGTAGCGTGGAACCTCGGCCCCCAGAGCCTGCAAAATGTTGATCTGGCGTGGCGTGTTATTCACATGGTCATCGCCCCGCACCACGTGGGTAATTCCCATGTCCCAGTCATCCACCACTACGCAGAAGTTGTAGGTCGGCGTGCCATCGGCGCGGGCAATGATCAAGTCATCCAATTCGGCGTTAGCGAACTCGATCCGCCCCTTCACCTCGTCGTCCCAGGACGCGACGCCATCGGTGGGGTTCCTGAAACGCACCACCGGCTGGATTCCGGCCGGCGGTTCCGGCAGCACCTTGCCCGGCTCTGGGCGCCAACGGCCGTCATAGCGTGGCTTTTCCCCCCGGGCACGCTGGGCCTCCCGCAGGGCCTCCAGTTCCTCCGGTGCCATGTAGCAGTGATACGCAGTCCCGGCCGCGAGCATTTCCCCGATGACCACCTTGTAGCGGTCCATCCGCTGCATTTGATAGAACGGCCCTTCGTCCCACTCCAGTTCCAGCCAACGCATGCCGTCGAGAATGGCCTGCACGGCCTCGGGTGTGGACCGGGCCACATCGGTGTCCTCGATCCGCAAGATGAACCGGCCACCATGCCGGCGGGCAAAGGCCCAGGAAAACAGTGCCGTGCGGGCTCCGCCAATGTGGAGAAATCCGGTAGGACTTGGGGCAAAGCGGGTGCGGATGCTGGAAGCCATGAAAAACGCGGTGGAAATCATCGGAAGGGGCGATTTTACGCGAAGACGTCCCTGCCTTGACGCCGCTCACCTCCCACCCCTAGAATCTCGCCTCTTCCCGGTCGGGGCGGTTAGCTCAGTGGTAGAGCACTGCCTTCACACGGCAGGGGTCGCAGGTTCGAACCCTGCACCGCCCACCACGAAACGCCCGCTTGAATGCGTTCTCCCGTGGCCCGCGCCGGAAGTCGCCGCAAGCATGGCCCAGAAGATCCCGGGCCCCGGATCGGGCGGTTAGCTCAGTGGTAGAGCACTGCCTTCACACGGCAGGGGTCGCAGGTTCAAACCCTGCACCGCCCACCACATGCTCAAGGCCAGTCACCAGCGCCGGGATTTTCGCTTCTATCCCTCCCCGCGTTGGACGGTTACCGCAGCGAATTGCTCAATCCGATGGGGTGTCCCAACACTCGGCCCGACTCCCTTTTCGCAGTACGCTGCTTCTTGTCTCCTGCACAATCATTCCCTCAGACTGCGATTGGGTCCGGCGTTCACCTCAAGCGACCGAGCGCATTTTTTGCTCCTTTAAGTCAGCAGCCAGACATTGGGCGAGCCGGGCGACGACGCCAGAACTCGGGCAAGAGCGGCGCCTTGGTGCAATTGGCACACCGGCCTCCTGTTTCAGTTTGGAGCAACTGGCGTCCATGTTTGACACACTCCCCCTGCCAGCCTGTCCGGGGAGGGACCATTCCCACCGCGGTGAGGCTTGAGGGCCCGTGGCACATCCCTTGCTGAAACAGGTCAACCAAGGAGAGCGCCCCAACGGCGCCATTGGAGGAGACGAGAATGGGCTGGACCATCCTGCGCCACCTGGGCGTATGGCTGTTGATCGCCTGGCCGGCCTGGGTCCTGGCGGCGGATCCACTGGATTCCCCCAGCTGGGAGGATCTGCGCAAGCGCTATTTTGCCGGCCAAGCCGTGGTGTTCGACGAGGCGGTGAAGGTGGTGGCCCCGGTCACTGCCGAAGATCCGCTGAACGTCCCGATCGGGGTCGATGCGAGCCGCCTTGAGGACGTCCGCGAGGTGCAAGTCCTCGCCGACCTCAATCCCATCGTTGAAATCCTCTCCTTCGAGCCCGGCACCGCCGATCCTCGCCTGGGCTTTCGCATCAAGCTGCAGCAATCAAGCCCGGTGCGGGCCGCCGCCCGCACCGGCGACGGGGTCTGGCATGTGGGTGGCACGTGGGTGAATACCACCGGCGGCGGCTGCACCCTACCCTCCACCGGATCGGCGTCGCCAGATTGGCAGCGCCGCCTCAACGAGGTGAGCGGCCGAATCTGGCATAACGTTGAAGCAGCGCCGGGGCAACGCGTTCGCATCCGCATCGTCCATCCCATGGATACCGGCCTCGCAGCCGGAAACCCCGCCTTCTACATCCAGGACCTTCGGATCGCCGATGATGCAGGCCACACCCTGATGCAGATCCAGGGGCATGAACCTGTGAGCGAAAATCCCCTCTTTACGCTCGACCTGCCCGCCGGCCTGGCCAACCTGGCCAGAGTTAAGGTCACCGGCCGGGACAACAACGGCAATCGCATCGATGCCTGGGTAACGCCATGAAAGCCCGTGTCCTCTTCGTCACCCACCTGCTGTTCTGGACCCTGGTTCTAATTCTGGGTCTGCCCTCGGCCTGGTCGGCTGATTTCGATTACCACCTTCGACCGCAAGCCATCGCGCCGGATACCTGGGTGCTGGAAGGTCGGACCGAGGATTTTTCGGTCGACAATGGCGGCAACATCGTCAATACGGCCTTCATCGTCACCCCGGCCGGCGTAGTGGTCATCGACAGTGGACCGTCCCTGCGCTATGGCCAGCAACTCCTGGCCGCCATCGGCCGAATCACCCCGCTGCCGGTGGTCAAGGTTCTGATCACCCATCACCATCCGGACCACTTTCTCGGCAATCAGGCCTTTCCGGCAGCCACCCTGGCTGCGCTGCCCGAAACGATCCGGGACCTCACTCGGGAAGGGAAAGCCTTCACCGAAAACATGTACCGCCTGACGGGCGACTGGATGAAGGGAACCGAAATGGTAGTGCCCGGGCAGGCCCTGACACCTGGCATTCTGGAGGTCGGCAACCACCGGCTCGAGCTCCTCGCCCTGGCGGGCCACACCGACGCCGACCTCGCGGTGTTTGACCAGACGACCGGCGTGCTTTTTGGTGGTGATCTGGTCTTTCACCAACGCGCCCCCACCACGCCCCACGCTCGCATTTCCGCCTGGCTGTCGAGCCTTGATCACCTGGCCACACGACCTTATCGGGTGATCGTGCCGGGCCACGGACCGGTCGCCACCGATGATGCGCCACTACGCCAGACCCGGGCCTATCTGGTCTGGCTCAACCGGACGATGGGTGAGGGTGCCGCGGCTGGACTGGACATGACCGAAATGCTGACCCGCCCCCTTCCGCCGGACTTCCGCGCGCTGGCAGTGCAGCCTGTGGAATATCGCCGTTCCGTCGCCCACCTCTACCCGGCCGCCGAACAGGCGGCGCTGGAGCCCGCGGGTGATCGCCGCTAGCGCCCTGGCCATGCCAAGGCTGCGTCCGCCGCTGCCGGCGGAGCGTCGCTTCGCCCTGGCGGCCTTCTGCCTGTCGCTTCTCGTCCATGGACTCGCGGCGCTCCTGTTGCCGGGTTTCGGCCAGGCCCCATTACCCCAGACGCCACCGCCCCTGGTGGTGACGCTCCTCGATCCGCCCGCTCCAATAGCCCCAACGGCCCCAGACCCCGGACCCGTCAAGGCTATGGCCCCGCCATCGCCCCTCACTCCTGCGGCGCCGATTCCGATTCGTCCGGCACCGGCCCAGATGCCTGGGCTCCGGTCGGTCACCGCGCCCCGGACCCCGCCCGGGCCGGTGGCCGCGGCCCACAGGACAGCGCCGTCCGCGCCTGCCAACTCGTCCACGACCCTGCCGATCCAGGAAACGCCGACTGCGACGTCGACGGCCGGGACGTCGTTACCGGCGCCCACCGCGCCCCCGCCACCGGCCCCGGTCGTCGCCGGGCCCGACCCCTCCCTCCTGGCCGGTTATCGCAATGCCCTCGCGAACCTTCTCGCCCGCGAACAGACCTACCCCCGCATTGCAGCCGTCCGGGGCTGGGAGGGGGAAGTGGTGCTGCGGGTGGTGATCGCCCGCAAAGGCCAGTTGGTGAACGCGCGGGTCCTGCGGTCGAGTGGCTACGCGGTTCTGGATGAGCATGCCTTGGCCCTGGTGGCCGACGTCCAACCCTTTCCGGCCCTGCCGGCGGATTTGCCCGGCGACGATCTCGCCGTCACCGTCCCTGTCCATTACCAATTGAAGGTCCGCGGATGAATCGTCCCGACACCCGCCACCCGGCCAGACTCCCCCTCGCTCTGCTCCTCGCTGCCTTCGGCCCGGCCGCCCTAGCCGCGGACAGTGTCACCCTGGATGCGGTGCAGGTGATCGGCGCCACACCCCTGCCGGGTATCGGCCTACCCAGAGACCAGGTACCGGCCAACGTGCACACCGCCAAGGGCGACGACTTGCAGTCCGCCGGCGAGCCGAGCCTGGCCGAGGCACTCGGGAGGCGCCTGCCGGGCGTCACTCTCAATGAGACGCAGGGCAATCCCTGGCAGCCCGACGTGAATTTTCGCGGTTTCACGGTCTCTCCCCTCCTTGGGACGCCCCAGGGGCTGTCGGTGTTTCTCGACGGCGTACGCATGAATGAAGGCTTCGGCGACGTAGTGAACTGGGACCTCATCCCCCAACGCGCCCTGGCCGACGTCACCCTCCTGCCAGGGGCCAACCCGCTCTTTGGCCTCAACACCCTGGGGGGTGCCCTGGTGCTCCAGACCAAGCGCGGCGACACCCATCCCGGTGGCGAGCTAGAGGTTTCCCTGGGGTCCCACGGCCGCCGTCAGGTCGGCTTTGAGGAAGGGGGCCAGGCCGGCCAATTCCATTGGTTCGTGAGCGGTGACGGCATGCGCGAGGATGGGTGGCGGGACTACTCGCCGTCCAAACTCAGCCAGCTCTTCGCCAAGGGCGGGTGGAGCAACAACCAGACGGACGTTTCCCTGACCCTGGCCCACGCCCACACCGACCTCATCGGTAATGCACTGGTCCCCGAGAGCCTGCTCCGGCGGGACCGCTCTGCCGTCTTCACCCATCCGGACAACACCCAGAATCTCGCCACCCTCGCGGCCCTGAATGCCAGCCATTGGTTGAGCGACACCGACCAGCTCTCGGCCACCGCCTATCTGCGTCGCACCCGCACCCGGACCCTCAACGGCGACCTCAACGACGACTACGCGGAGGAACACGATCTCGACCCGTCCTTCGACCTCTCGGGTGTGGTGAACCGCACCGCCACCGACCAGCAGGCAGGCGGGCTGGGCATCCAGTGGAGCGGCACCCGGGGACGCCACCAGCTCGCCGTGGGCGCGGCCTACGACCAGACCCGGGCCCGCTTCCGCCAGACCGCCCAGGAAGGCCTTGTGACCGCCAATCGGGCGGTGGAGGGGGCGGAAGAGGAGGAGCTGGACAACAGCCTCTCGGGGCGCACCCGCAGCACCGCCCTCTACGTGACGGACACCGTCGCCCTGGCACCCGCCTTGCACCTCACGGCCTCGGCCCGCTACCAGCGCACCCGGGTCACCAATGTCGATCAGCTCGATCCGACGCCTCCCAACCTGGATGGCGACTTCACCTACCGCAAGCTGAATCCCGCCCTGGGCCTGACCTGGGCGGTGAGTCCCGCCCTCACGTTCTACGGCGGGTTCAGCCAGGGCAGCCGGGCGCCGACGCCCATCGAGCTGGGCTGCGCCGACCCGGCCAACCCCTGCACCCTGCCCAACGCCCTGGCGGCGGACCCCTACCTCAAGCAGGTGGTGACGCGGAATCTGGAGGTCGGCGCGCGGGGTCGCCTGGGCGGCGGCCTGCGCTGGAACGCCAGCCTGTTCCGCAGCACCAACCTGGATGACATCCTCTTCGTTGGCACGTCCACCAGCGCCGGCTATTTCACCAACTTCGGCAAGACCCGCCGGACCGGACTGGAAGTGGGACTCGCCGGCGATTCCGACCGCTTCGACTGGGCCCTCCATTACAACTACCTGCGGGCCACCTACCAGTCCTCCGCCTGCCTGCTGGCGGAATTCAACAGCACCGCCGGGTCCGACCCCCGCTGCGGCGACGATGAGATTCGCATCCGCCAGGGGGATCGCCTGCCAGGTCTGCCGGCCCACAGCCTGAAGCTCCTGCTTTCCTGGCGCCCCACCGACGCCCTGCGGGTCGGGGCTGACCTGGCGTTCTATTCGGACCAGACGGTGCGGGGCAATGAGAACGGCGACCATCGTGGAGAGGACGACACCAGCGGTCGCGGCACGCTGGGCGGCTACGGGATCGTGAATCTCGATGCGGATTACGCTCTGGGAAGCGGCTGGAGCGCTTTTGGCCATATCGCCAACCTCTTCGACCATCGCTACGCCACCGCTGGAGCGCTGGCGGAGAACCCCTTCACCACCGCAGGCCACTACCAGGCGGATCCTGCCGCCTGGCGCGGCGAGCAGTTCGTCGCGCCAGGGGCGCCGCGGGGGGTGTGGGTCGGGGTCCGTTATCAGTGGGGTCGGCGATGAGCGTGCCCCGCCTTGCTCCGACCCGGCTGCGGGACCGGGTCAGCCTCCTGGTCACCACCGTGGCGGCCGCCACCCTGCTTCTGGGTGCCCTGGGCTGGCTGCAGGCAACGCGGGATTCGATTCACGAGGAGGTGGAAGCCGCTGCTCGGGTGGCGGAGCAATGGTTACGCGTCCTGAGCCGCGAAACCCATACCGAAGCCGAGCAACGCCGCCTGGTCGAGCGCCTCGAGGCGGTTGGTCGCCTGCGGGCCAACCGGGTAGAGGTCTTCGACGGTGAGCGTCGTCTCCTCTACCGCTCGCCGGACTCCCCGTACAAGGCGGGGCGCAACGCGCCAGGCTGGTTCGCGGCCTGGATCCAGCCGGAATTCCAAGCCCGCGAGATTCTCTCGATGCCGCTGACTCTGCGCATCACCCCCGAGCCCTCCCGGGCGGTGCTGGACGCCTGGGACACCCTGGTCCAAGGCGCCGGATGGGGCCTGGCGCTGCTCACACTCCTGGGGCTGGCCATCCGTCTGGCCATTGGGCGGGCCCTGGCACCCCTGGCAAAGCTGGAGCACGCCCTGGAGCGTACCGCTGGCGGCCACTTCGATACCCGCCTTGACCGCCACGGGGTCGCCGAACTCGATGGCCTGGCAGATCGCTACAACCATATGGCCGCCAACCTCGACCGCGCCCTGGTCCGCAATGCCTGCCTGGAGGAGGACCAGGCCTTCGTGCGGGCGGTCAATGCCCGCCTGGAAGACGAGCGACGAACCCTGGCACGCGAGCTTCATGACGAATTCGGCCAGGGCATCACCGCCGTCCGGGCCATCGCCGGCGCCATTGCCCAGCGCAGCACGGACCAGGCCGGACTGCATGGCAGCGCCCAGGCGATTCTGGCCATGACCAGCCAGATGCAAGACGGCGTGCGGGGGATCCTGGAGCGCCTCCGCCGTGACGCCCCCGACACCCCCACGCCCCTCGGCCAGACCCTGGCCGACTATTGCGTCCAGTGGGCCCGCTGCTATCCGGACCTGCGTCTTCGCCAGGAGATCGGCGACACCACCGCCGCGCCGGAGGTGACCGCGACGCTGCTGCGCCTGCTGCAGGAGTCCCTCACCAACGTCGCCCGCCACGCCGAGGCCGGCAATGTCCGAGTCGCCCTGGAGCAAACCCCTGCGGAGCTGATCCTGACGGTGATGGACGACGGCCGGGGCTTCGACCCCACCCATCCGACCCGGCGCTTCGGCCTCGCCGGCATGCGCGAGCGGGTGGACGCCGTGGGCGGCACGCTGGCCATTGGCCCCGCCCAGCCCCGGGGCACTGAAGTCTGTGCCCGCCTGCCGCGGGAAGCCCGGCGCCCGGCGGCGCTATCGCCCAGGCACTCCGCTCAACCCACGATTCCGGGAGATCCCGCATGAGCCCCCATCCGCTACTCGGCCTGCGCATCCTGGTCGCCGATGACCACGCGGTGGTACGCATGGGCTTCCGCCTGCTCCTGGAAGGGGCTGGCGCCACCGTCGTCGCCGAGGCGGAAAGCGGCGAGGCGGCCCTCGCCCTGTATGCGGAGCACGCGCCGGATCTGTTGGTGATGGATGTGACCATGCCCGGGGCCGGCGGCCTCGCCACCCTGGAGCGCCTGCTCGCCCGCCATCCGGCGGCCCGGGTCCTGATGCTCTCCGCCCACGACGACAATCAGATTCCGAGCCGGGCCCTCAAGGCGGGCGCCACCGGCTACCTCTCCAAGCGCGCCCGGCCAGAGGAATTGGTGCGTGCGGCCGGCCAGGTCGCCCGCGGCCGCCGCTATCTCGACCCGGAACTCGCGCCCCAACTCGCCCTCGCCCAG
This sequence comes from Zoogloeaceae bacterium, assembly GCA_016791025.1. Taxonomy (GTDB): domain Bacteria; phylum Pseudomonadota; class Gammaproteobacteria; order Burkholderiales; family Rhodocyclaceae; genus JAEUNX01. The sequence goes on from JAEUNX010000093.1 coordinate 10,516, forward strand.
CTCGGCCAGACCGATGATCCGGTCGCCAGCCTCACGGACAAGGAATTCGCGGTGTTTCTCCAGTTGGCCCGGGGGCGATCGGTGCAGGAGGTGGCAGCCAGCCAGCATCTGGCCCCCAGCACGGTGGGGACCCACCTCTACCACATCAAGCAGAAGCTCAATGCCCAGAACGCCGCCGAGCTCACCCTGATCGCCCTGCGGGCGGGGCTCATCGAGACATGAGGCCGGGTAGCGCGGAACTCCGCCGCTTGCGCGCCGCTCAGGCCAGCCAGCCGTCCGCGCCAACCAGGGCCAGGATGCCCAGTACGGCAAACACTGCCGCGGCCAGGCCATGCACCAGCCGGACGGGGATCTTGTGGGCCAGCCGATCCCCCACCAGCACCGCCGGCACGTTGGCGATCATCATGCCCAGCGTCGTCCCCACCACCACCGGCAGGAAGGTATCGAAGCGCGCGGCCAGAGCGACGGTCGCGATCTGGGTCTTGTCGCCCATCTCGGCGAGGAAAAAGGCGACCAAGGTGGTGCCGAAGACCCCCAGACGGGGCCCTTCGGCCTCGTCTTCGTCGAGGGTATCGGGAACCAGCATCCACGCCGCCATGGCGATGAAAGAGAGCCCCAACACCCAGCGCAGGACTTCCGGCCCCATCAGCGTGGTCAGCCACTGGCCGACGGCGCCGGCGCAGGCATGGTTCGCCAGTGTCGCGACGAAGATCCCCAGACAAATTGGCCAGGGCTTCTTGAAGCGAGCCGCGAGGACAAAGGACAGGAGTTGCGTCTTGTCGCCGATTTCGGCCAGGGCGACGATACCGGTGGAGATCAGGAAGGCTTCCATGGATGGGTCTCGGGGGCCGATGAAATGACCGATGACCACGCCGCGTCTCCGGCCCCTCCGGCCGCCACGTGGTCAAAGGTCTGGCCAGGATCGCCGCGCGACGCGCCGACCCGCCCGGACCATGTCCCGAAGGACAAGCATGTTGATCCGGGCCCCTCTCGAGCCCCCGCACAGGCGGCGGGCGGAGGAAGGCTACTCCCCAGTGACGGGGGCGGAGTTTACCAGCCTTCGCTGCACTGCGCCATGCCGCGGGCCTACCGCCGTTTCGCCGTCTTGGCGGCATGGCTGTTCGCACTGCTGGCCAGCGTGCCGACCCTGGCGGGAACCCTTGCCAAGCCCGATCTGGAGCGCCGCTTCCAGCCCCCCCTCCATGTCGGCGACCAGGCCCGGGACGCGCCGCTGTGGCCCATCACCAGCGAGTTGGAGCCAGAAGGCGGGCCTGTCGCCTGGGCCTTCGAATCCATCGACCTCGCGCCGATCCCCGGCTTCGAAGGCTCACCGTTCAATCTCCTCATCGTCATCGATCGCAAGGGCAACATTGAGGACGTGGAGCTGCTCCGCCAGCACGAGCCGGTGTTTCTTTCCGGACTGGGGGAAGCGCCGCTGCGGGAGTTCCTCCGCCAATATGCCGGCCACAACCTGCGGCAGGAGATCACCGTCTCGACGCTTTACGGTGACCGGGGGGCGGCCCGGGGCGGCAATCGGGTGGTTCTGGATGGCGTCAGCAAAGCCACCGCGTCGGTACGCATCGCAAATCAGACCGTGCTCACCTCGGCTTTGACGGCCGCCCGCGCCCGGCTGGGCCTTGCCTCGCCCCAGGCCCAGGGGCCGCCGGCCCAGGTCCGGGAGGACGTGTATTTCCGCCGCAGCTTCGACGAACTGGTGGCGAGCGGCGGTATCGGCCACCTGCGCCTCACCTCCCGCCTGGTGCAGGAGCTCTTCGCCGACTCGCCCCTGGCCGGCCCGGATGCGGACCCCGGCGCCCGGGCCGACGACGTGTACATCGAACTCTTCGTCGCCCACCTCAATACGCCGA
>JAEUNX010000098.1 GCA_016791025.1 Zoogloeaceae bacterium
GCCTTGGTGGTGTAGGCGCCGGTGCACTCCAGCAGGATGTCGACGCCGTGCTTCGCCCAATCCACGCCCTTCGGATCCTTGGTGGAATAGAACGGGATGGGCTTGCCGTCGATGATGATGCAGTTGTCGCCCTCGGTGGCCACCGAGGTGCCGAAGCGGCCGTGGGTGGTGTCGTAGCGCAACAGGTGGGCGTTGGTGGCCAGATCGCCCGAGGCGTTGATGGCGACGACCTCGAACTCATTCTGCAGCCCCTGTTCGTAGATCGCCCGCAATGTGCAGCGACCAATCCGACCGAACCCGTTGATGGCAACCTTGATGCTCATGGACAGATCTCCTGATGTAGAACTGCGTGCCTGCCGGCCATTAGGCCAGCGCTGACTTTACTGCCTGGGCCACCGCCTCGGCGGTGATCCCGAATTCCTTGTATAGCAAGCCGGCTGGCGCCGATTCGCCGAACCGGTCGATGCCGATGACGGCGCCCTCGAGGCCCACATACTTGCGCCAGAAATCCGTCACCCCCGCTTCAACGGCCACCCTGGGGAGCCCAGCGGGAAGGACCGAGGCCTGGTAGGCGCGATCCTGGCGATCGAACACATTGGTGCTCGGCATGGAAACGACTCGAACCGCTACGCCGGCATCGGCCAGCTGAGCCTGGGCGGTGAGCGCCAGGCTGACTTCCGATCCGGTGGCGATGATGATCGCGGCAGGCTCGCCGTTGGCCGCGTCGGCGAGCACGTAGCCCCCTCGCCGGATGGCGGCCACCTGCTCGGCGCTACGGGGCTGGAACGGCAGATTTTGGCGCGAGAAGCACAGGGACGAGGGGCCGTCGCTCCGCGCGAGGGCAGCCGCCCAGGCTACGGCGGATTCGGTGGTGTCGCAAGGGCGCCAGACGTCCATGTTGGGCATCAAACGCAGGGTCGCGGTCTGTTCCACCGGCTGGTGGGTGGGGCCGTCTTCCCCCAGGCCGATGGAGTCATGGGTGAATACGAAGACTTGCCGCACCTTCATCAGTGCCGCCATGCGCAGCGCATTGCGAGCGTACTCGCTGAACATCAGGAAGGTGGCGGTGTAGGGGATCAGGCCCCCGTGCAGGCTCAAGCCATTGGCGATGGCGGCCATGCCGAATTCCCGGACGCCGTAATAGATGTAATTGCCACCCGACTCGCGGGACACACCCTTGGCCCCGGACCACAGGGTCAGATTGGACCCAGCCAGGTCGGCGGAGCCGCCGATGAGTTCCGGCAGCTTGGGGGCATAGGCTTCGATGCTGTTCTGGCTGGCCTTGCGGGTGGCGATGGTCTCGGACTTGTCGGCGACCTTGGCCAACACGGTCGCCACGTGGGCGTCCCAGTCGGCGGGGAGTTGGCCGGCCATGCGGCGCTCGAATTCGGCGGCCAATTCTGGGAAGGCGGACCGGTAGGCGGCCATGCGGGCGTTCCAGTCGCCTTCGGCAACGGCGCCAGCGGCACGGGCGTTCCAGGCGGCGTACACCTCGGACGGCACTTCGAAAGGCGGGTGGGTCCAGCCAATGTGGGCCCGGGCGGCCTCGATCTCGGCAGCGCCGAGGGGGGCGCCATGCACGTCGTGGCCGCCTTGCTTGTTGGGGGCGCCGGCGCCGATGACGGTCTTGCAGCAAATCAGGGTGGGCTGGCTGGTGTTGGCCTTGGCCTGCTGAACAGCTGCTTCGATGGCCGCCGGGTCGTGGCCCTGCACGTCCTGGATCACCTGCCAGCCGTAGGCCTCGAAGCGCTTCGGGGTGTCATCGGTGAACCAGCCCTCCACGTGGCCGTCGATGGAGATGGCGTTGTCGTCGTAGAAGGCGATGAGCTTGCCCAGACCCAGGGTGCCCGCCAGGGAGCAGACCTCGTGGGAGATGCCTTCCATCAGGCAGCCGTCTCCCAGGAAGACCCAGGTGCGATGATCGACGATGGCATGGCCGGGGCGGTTGAACTCGGCGGCCAGGACCTTCTCCGCGATGGCCATGCCCACGGCGTTGGCAATGCCCTGGCCTAGGGGCCCGGTCGTGGTCTCCACACCCGGCGCATAGCCGTACTCGGGGTGTCCCGGGGTCTTGCTGTGGAGCTGGCGGAAGTTCTTCAGGTCGTCGATGGACAGGTCATAGCCCGTCAGGTGCAGCAGGGCGTAGAGCAGCATCGAGCCATGGCCATTGGACAGTACGAAGCGGTCGCGGTCGGCCCACTTGGGGTTGGCCGGATTGTGCTTGAGGTGGTGCCGCCACAGCACTTCGGCGATTTCGGCCATGCCCATGGGGGCGCCAGGGTGGCCCGAGTTGGCCTTTTGCACAGCGTCCATGGCCAGGGCGCGGATTGCACCCGTGATCTCGTTGAAAACCGGGGGCTGGACGTTTCTGGAAGCCTGCATGGGGTGCTCGATACCGCGGAAAGGGCGCGATTATCGCCGAAAATCGCTGTCGGGCGATAGGGGCGGGGGCTCCGCGGCGGGCCTAAGTGTCTGGTAGAGCGACAGAAGTCAGCAGTTACCTCGCTTCATACCCATTGGCGACGCCGCTCCATGAGCTTCCAGATCAGGGGGGTCAGGATCAACTGCATGGCCAGGTCGAGCTTGCCGCCCGGCACCACGATGGTGTTAGCGCGGGACATGAAGGCGCCGCTCAACATGGTCAGGAGGTAGGGGAAATCGACCCCCCGCGGGTCCTTGAAGCGGATCACCACCATCGACTCGTCCAGGGTCGGTACGTCCTTGGCGATGAAGGGGTTGGAGGTATCCACCACCGGTACGCGCTGGAAGTTGATATGAGTACGGGAAAACTGGGGGACGATGTAATGCACGTAGTCGTGCATGCGGCGCAGGATGGTGTCCTGCACCGCTTCGGCGGAATAGCCCCGGACCCGGGTGTCCCGGTGTAGCTTCTGGATCCATTCGAGATTGATCGTCGGGACCACGCCGATCAGCAGGTCCACGTGGCGGGCCACATCGACGCCCTCGGCCCGCACCGCGCCGTGCAAGCCTTCGTAAAAGAGGCAGTCGGTGCCGACTGGCAGGTCCTCCCACTCGGTGAAGGTGCCCATCGGGAGTCCCCAGCGCAGGGACTGGGCCTCGTTATGGACGTAGTACCGGCGGCGCCCCGTCGCGGATTCCCCATAGGAACGGAAGAGGTGCTCCAGTTCATCAAGGAGATTGCCGCCGGGGCCAAAGTGGCTGATGCCCGGCTCGCCGCGCTTCTCCGCCTCGTCGATGACCCGTTTCATCTCACTGCGCGCGTAGCGGTGGAAGCTGTCGCCTTCGATAACGGCCGCGTTGACGTTTTCCCGGTCGAATATCGCCTGGAACGTGTCTTTGACCGTGGTCGTGCCCGCGCCGGACGAACCGGTGACGGCGATGATGGGGTGCTTCATGGACATCGGGTGAAACTCCAGGGAAACGCTACCTGCGGTGCAACTCGAACGTCGGGGGAATCTGGCGGCTCCGGAGCAGACTGCGATGTTTAACGGGGGGTCAGGAGTGGGCCTGGACCCATTGTCGCCATTCCCGGAACAGCACCGGCGAAGCCGCGGAGATGACGCCACGCTTGACCGCCGGACCGGCCAGGAGGGAACCCCCGTCCAGGGCGGCCGACTCTCCGCCTGCCTCCTTGAGAATCAATTGTCCGGCGGCGTAGTCCCAAAGCATCTGTCCGCCATGCACATAGACATCCAGCCGGCCGGCGGCGACGAAGCACCATTCCAGGGCCGAGGAGCCGAAATTGCGTTGGGAAAAATAAGGTGGACGAACGGCCAGTTCGTCGCCCAGGTGATTGCTGATGCGCTTGAAATCCACCCCGGCCACTGCGTCCTTCAACTGACATGCCGGCGTGCGCAGGGGCAGCTCGGCGCCGTTCAGGAAGGCGCCCGCGCCCTGGGCGGCATAAAAGGATTCGTCGGTGACCGGGTTGTAGACAACCCCGAGCACCGGCTCATGTTCCACGAGGTAGGCGGCGGCCACGGCAAAGAAGGGAATGCCGTTGGCGAAATTGGTGGTGCCATCGATGGGGTCGATGCACCACATGCCCCGTCTCCCGTCTTGCCACAGCCGGGCCTGTTCGGCCGGGGTCATCTCCTCGCCCAGGACCGGGCCGGGCAGCAGGCCCGGCAGGGCGGTCACCAGGCGGCGCTGGGCTTCCACGTCGGCCTCGGTGAACAGGGACCCATCGGCCTTGCGGTTGCGGGCGGTCTTCAGATAGCGCGGCAGAATTTCTTCCCGCGCGATCTCCCGCACCAGTGATTCGAGGGCGCGGGCGCGGGAAAGGCGATGGGCGGCGGATCCCATCTCAGGCCCCCCGCCACTTGATCGAGCAGCCGATGCTCGGATATTGGTTGGCCGGTCCTTTTCCGGTGGCGATGACGAGCCGCATGGCCTCCACCAGCTCGCGAGGCGCATCTGCCGGGGCGGCGGCCTTGTTGGATGCATCCAGGCGGCCTCGGTATTGGAGGTGCAAGTCGGCATCGAAGCCGAAGAAGTCCGGCGTGCACACGGCACCGTAGGCCAGGGCCACCTGCTGGGATTCGTCCAGGAGATAAGGGAACGGGAAGTCCCGCTCCTGGGCGATACGCACCATCTCTTCCCACCGGTCTTCGGGATAATCGACGGGATCGTTGGACATGATGGCGACACTGGCAACCCCCTCGCCGGCGAGGGTTCGAGCATCTTCCAGGAGGCGGGGGAGGATGGCCTGAACGTAGGGGCAGTGATTGCAGATGAACATGACCACGAGCCCCTTGGGTCCTCGTACGGAGGCGAGGGCATGGCGCCGGCCGTCGGTGCCGGGCAAATCGAAATCCGGCGCGGCTCGCCCGATTTCGCACTCGGGGGTGGTGGTCCTGACCATCGTGGCATTTCCCCCGGAAGGGGCTCCTATAATGCGGCGTCGGCCCGCAGGGCTTCCAGCTCGCCATCCACAGACTTCGACTCGATGATAGCACGATGATTTCCCGCTTCTTTTGTCCAGGCCCCCTTCGGGAAGGTGAGGAGGTGGCGCTTCCCAAGGGGGTGGGCCACCACGCCGAGCGTGTCTTGCGCCTCGCTGTGGGCGACCCGGTGGTGCTTTTCGACGGTGAGGGTGCCCAGTTCTCGGCCACGTTGAGCGCCCTGGGAGGGGTTCCCCGGGCCTTGGTGGGGCAGCGCGAAACGCCGACGACGGAGTCCCCTCTAGCGCTGACCCTGGTGCAGGGCCTTGCCGCGAGTGACAAAATGGACTGGATTATCCAGAAGGCGGTGGAACTCGGGGTGGCGGCCATTGTGCCGGTGGCGGCGGAGCGCTCAGTGCTCCAACTCTCGGGCGAGCGGGCCGAGAAGCGTCTGGCCCATTGGCGTCAGGTGGCGGTGGCGGCCTGCGAACAATGCGGGCGTAACCGGCTTCCGACGGTGGCGCCGGTGCGCTCCCTTGGCGAGGCCCTCGAAGCGGCCGGCGAGAACCGGCTGCGCTGGGTGCTCGACCCGGCAGCGGATATATCCCTGACGGCGATGATGCCGCCCGATGGGCCCCTGTCCCTTTTCATCGGGCCGGAAAGCGGCTGGTCGGCGCGGGAGCTGGAGCGTTTGCAGAGGGCCGGCGGCCGGGGAGTTCGCCTCGGCCCCCGGGTGCTCCGCACCGAAACCGCAGGATTGGCGGCCTTGGCGGCGATCCAGGCTCGATGGGGAGATTTCTGACCGCCAGCCAGAGGTGGTCCACCCGGGAGGAAGCGAAATGTTTGAATCGGCGGAATTGGGCCACAAGATCTCGAAGTCTGAGTACGAGGAGGCGATTCCCGGGTTGCGGGCCGAGTTGCTGGATGCCCAGTACCAGGCGATGGATCTGGGCAAGTTCGCGGTGGTGGTCCTCATCAATGGGCTGAACGCGGCGGGGAAGGGGGAGACGGTCAATCTCCTCAACGAATGGATGGATCCGCGCCACATCCAGACCCACGCTCCGGATGGCCCCGCGGCGGATGAACTGGAACGGCCACCCTTGTGGCGTTTCTGGGTCCGCTTGCCGCCCAAGGGGCGGATCGGCATCTTCTTTGGCAACTGGTATTCGGAGCCCATGGCGGCTCGGGTGGCCCGGCGGGCCCGCAAGGCAGAGCTTGACCAACAACTCGCCGCCATCAACCGCTTCGAGGCGATGTTGGCCCGCGAGGACGTGCTGGTGGTCAAGTTGTGGTTCCACGTCACCAAGAAAACTCAGCGACAGCGCCTGGAATCGCTGGAGTCGGATCCGCAAACCCGCTGGCGGGTCACCCCGGAGGACTGGCGGGCCCTGAAGCGGTATGACCGAATTCGGGATGTCGCCGCCCACGCGCTGCGCTTTACCAGCTCATCGGAGGCGCCCTGGTTGATTGTCGATGGATCCGACGAACGGTTTCGCGCTCTCACGGTGGGTCGTACGTTGTTGGCTACTCTGCAGCGTCAGCTGGATCTGGCACGGGGGCGCTGGCAAGCCCGGCGGGTCGGGGCGCCGCTCGCCCCCGCCGACCCGCGGCGGAATCTGCTCACCGCCTTGACGCTGGCGCAGCCGATGACGGAGAAGGCGTACGCGAGCGAACTCCTGGCGCAGCAAGGTCGGGTCGCCCGCCTGACGCGCAGCGCAGCCTTCGGTGGCCGGTCCCTGGTTGTGGTCTTTGAGGGCATGGATGCCGCCGGCAAGGGCGGTGCCATCCGCCGCATCACGGCGGCCCTCGATGCCCGCCAGTATCACATCGTGCCCGTGGCCGCGCCCAGCGACGAGGAGCGCGCTCGGCCTTACCTTTGGCGATTCTGGCGCCACCTGCCTCGGCATGGGAAGGTGATGCTTTTCGATCGCTCTTGGTACGGGCGGGTTCTTGTGGAGCGGGTTGAGGGCCTGTGCGCCGAGGCCGACTGGATGCGGGCCTACCCCGAGATCAACGACTTTGAGGATCAGCTGACGGCGGCGGGGGCCATCGTCGTGAAATTCTGGCTGGCGATCAGTCTTGATGAGCAACTCGCACGATTTCGCGAGCGGGAGGCCGAGCCGCACAAGCGTTTCAAGATCACCCCGGAAGATTGGCGCAATCGCGATCGCTGGCCCGACTACGAGCGGGCGGTCTGCGACATGGTCGACCGCACCAGCACTGAAGTTGCGCCGTGGACCTTGGTCGAGGCCGACAATAAGTACTTTTCGCGGGTGAAAATCCTCAAGACTTTGGCTGACCGCCTTGAGGGGGCGCTGAAATCGCCGTAATACTCAGGGCCGGTGAGGGGCGCAGGGATGCGAGGGGCATGCAGAAGCATGTCAGTGAACGCTGATTTGCTCCCCCCGCCGCCGGGGTGGCCTGTAAAATGGCCCGATGCTTCAGACGTAATACTTCGGTCGGAGAGCCGTGGCGGGCTTTTCGCTCTGCTCGGGAGGCCCTTTGAGTTCCACTGCCGCAAGCCGCTTTACCCAGCCGATCTTTTCCGGCGCCTCCGAGGAGGACATGCAGCGCTTTGTCGGCTGGGTCCGGGGTGCCGCACCCTACATCCACGCATTTGGTGGGCGCACGGTGGTAATCGGTTTCGGCGGCGAGGTGGCGGCCGGGGAACTGGGCAAGAAGCTCGCCTACGACTGCAACCTCCTCGCCGCCCTGGGGATTCGGCTGGTGCTGGTGTGCGGCGCGCGGCCCCAGATCGATGCCGAGATGGCCCGTCGGGGGTTGACCCCGGTTTTCCACAATGGTCTGCGAATTACCGATCCGGCGGCCTTGGAGTGCGTCAAGGCAGCCATGTCCTTGACCCGGCTCGAGGTGGAGGCCTTGCTGTCCCAGGGATTGCCCAACACGCCAATGGCAGGCAGCTACATGCGGGTTACCGGCGGCAATTTCATCACCGCCCGCCCCGTGGGAGTGGTCGATGGCGTCGACTTTCAATTTACCGGTGCCGTCCGCAAGGTTATTGCGGAGGAGATTGCCGCGGATCTGGACCAGGAAAATGTGGTGCTGATCTCGCCACTGGGCATGTCTCCCGCCGGGGAGATCTTCAATATGGCCATGGAGGACGTTGCCGAGGCGGTAGCGGTCGCACTGCAGGCCGAAAAACTGGTGTACCTCGGCGATGCGCCGGGGCTTCTGGACGATGCGGGGCAACTGATCGATTCCATCACCGCCGATGGTGCCGAACGCATGCTCAAGGCCGGCAAGGGCATGACCGAGGATCTGCACCTCTATCTTCCCCACGCGATCCGCGCGGTTCGCGGTGGTGTCTCCCGGGCCCATCTCATCGACCGGGACAAGGATGGTGGCCTGCTGCTGGAATTCTTTACTCACCAAGGGGTTGGCACGGTTATCTCGCGAGATCCCCTCTTTGTCCTGCGGGAAGCCCTGGTGGACGACGTGGCGGCGCTGGTGGCGCTGATTTCTCCCCTGGAAGCCGATGGCACCCTGGTTCGGCGGAGTCGCGAACTGCTCGAAAAGGAGATCACCCGTTTTACGGTGGTCGAACATGACGGGGTCCTGGTGGGATGTGCGGCCCTCTACCCCTTCGGCGAAGACGGCTTGGCAGAGCTCGCCTGCCTAGCGGTCACGCCCGAGTATCGGCGGGCCGGCCTGGGCGACCAATTGTTGCGCCGGATTGAGGAGCGGGCCCGGGAGCTGGGGTTGAATCGCCTGTTTGTCCTCACCACCCGAACCGCCCAATGGTTCCGTGAGCGGGGTTTTGTCGAAACGGCTCCGGATGAATTGCCGAGCCAGAAGCGTGCGCTCTACAACTACCAGCGCCGTTCAAAAGTCTTGGTGAAGGGGATCTAAGGCCATGACCGCCCCGGAACCTACGCCCTCCGACAAGATTGTGACCCGACCGGGCGACGGGTCAGCGGTCCGGGCAATCAATGCGGCGTTGGTGACGGGGGCCGCCGCCGCGGTGGCGGGCGGGACGGCGGTCGTGCTTTCGCTTGGGACCATGGGCGGCGTGATCCTGGTCGCGCTGGCGGCCGGCGCCGCCGCGGCGATCGCCAATCACCTTTGCGCCCGTCGGCTGCGCTCCGATGCGGGCTTTGTCATTGGCGGACTGCAATCCTTGCCCCTGGATCAGAAGGTCCAAGAGGTCCAAGGAGCCGATGGCGGGGACCTGCGTCAAGCCTTCGAATCCGCCGCCGCCGGGGTCACCCGGCTTGCCGAGCAGGAGTCCCTCATGCGGGCGGTGGCCGACAGCGCCCACGGCGTTGAAGCGCTGTTCGATCTGGAGGGCCGTCTTCTCTGGGTCAATCCCTCGGTGGAGAGGCTGACCGGCTACAGCCCGGCCGAGTGCCTTGCGGCGGAGGATCTGGTCACTCTCCTGGTCCATGCCAATGACCAGCGCTATGTACGTACCCAGGCCAAGGCGGCCGCGTCCGGCGGGGAGGGGGTGGACCAGGAGCTGCGTTTGCGCAATCGCGCGGGCGGATCCACGTGGGTACTCTGCCATTGGCGACCGTTCTGCAGCGGCGAGGGTCGGCAAGAGGGCGTGCGCCTGTCCCTGGTGGCGATTCAGGCGCGAAAGGAGGCCGAGTATCGTTTCCTTGAAACCGTGGCGGAACTACGTCGCGCCCAGGCCTTGTCCGAGCACTACCTGGCACGTAGCGCGGATGAGCGCCAGCGGATGTCAGCATTGCTCAATGTCATTCGCCTGGGCATCCTTTTCATGGACCGGGATCACCGCGTCCAGTATTACAACCAGGCTCTGAGCCAGATTTGGGGCTACGAAGAAGACGAGAACCTCCTCGGCGTGCGGGACGTGGTGCTGCAAAGCCGGATCGTGCGATTGATTCGTCAGCCGGAGGTTTATCTAGAGCATGTGCGTCGGGTGGTCGCCGAGGCCCAGGTGAGTGAGCCCTTCGAGATCGAGTTCGTCGATGGGCGGATCATCACCGACAAGTCCACGGTGGTCGAGGGGGCCGACGGCCACGGCGCTATTGGCCGGGTGTGGATCTATGAAGACGTCACCGAAGCCCGGGAAACATCGCGCAAGTTGGTTGAGTTGGCCGAGCGGGACCCCCTCACCAATCTCTATAACCGCCGGCGCTTCCATGAGGAAGTGGAGCGGGTCCTGGCCGATGCGACGCGTCGCGGCGACGAAGTGGGTCTGGTGGTCCTCGATCTGGACGGCTTCAAGCCCATCAATGACCGTTATGGCCACCAGGCCGGCGATGAGGTCCTCGTTACGCTGGCGCGGGAACTGGGGCGAATTGTCCGCCGAAATGAAATGTTCTTCCGCCTGGGGGGGGATGAATTCGCGATTTTGGCCTCCGATGCCAGCGAGGCAGCGCTTTCCGAGCTGGCCAAGCGGGTGGTGGACAAGACGGCAGCCCTGAGCTTCCGATTTGCTGACGACGACGACCCTGTGGGTGTGACGGCGAGTCTCGGGCTGGCCCTCTATCCCCGTCACGCCAGGGACGGAGAGCGGCTGATGGCTGCGGCCGACGCGGCCATGTATCGCGCCAAGGTGGTCGGCCGGAACCGCTGGGCGATGGCCGATGGCAGCTCGATGTCCCGCGTGGCCGGGGGATAGAATCTCCATCCGCTTCTCCCGTCCTTCTACCCTGAGTTCCCCATGCCCCTGATTGCCCTTGAAGGCGGTTGCCTGGCCTTTGGCCATGTTGCGCTACTGGATCATGCTCAATTTCAACTCGATGCCGGGGAGCGGGTGGCGCTCATTGGCCGCAATGGCTCGGGCAAGTCGAGCTTGTTGCGGGCCCTGGCCGGCAAGGCCATTCTTGATGATGGCGTGGTGCGTCGGCAGGATGGGGTGCGGGTGGCTTATGTTCCTCAGGAGGCCGACTTCGGACCCGACCGTGATGTCTTTGCCACCGTGGCCGCCGGATTGGGTGAAGCGGCGACCTTGTTGGTGGAATACCATGAGGCGGTAATCACGGTGGCTGAGTCGAGTACCCCCGAGGGTCTGGCCCGACTGGAATCGCTCCAACATCGGATCGAGACGGCAAACGCCTGGGAAATGGAACGGGCGGTGGAGACGACCCTCAATCGCTTGGGGCTGGATGGCGCGGTGGGGGTTGCGACGCTCTCGGGCGGTGGGGTCAAGCGGGTGGCGCTGGCCCAGGCCCTGGTGGGGCAACCGGATCTGCTGCTCCTCGATGAACCCACCAACCATTTGGATATCGACGGCATCCTTTGGCTGGAGTCGCTCATTCAGAATTTTCCTGGCGCCGTGGTGGTCATTACCCACGATCGGGTCTTTCTGGATCAGGTGGCGACGCGAATTGTGGAGCTAGATCGCGGGGTCCTGCGTAGTTACCCGGGCCGCTTTGCCGATTATCAACGCCGCAAGGCCGAGGAACTGGACGCGGAAGTCAAGGCCCATGCCCGCTTCGACAAGTTCCTCGCGCAGGAAGAAGTGTGGATCCGCAAGGGTGTCGAGGCCCGCCGAACCCGAAATGAGGGGCGGGTGCGCCGCCTCGAAAGCCTGCGTAGGGAGCGTGCGGCCCGACGCGAACGCCTGGGCGATGTACGATTGAGCCTCAATCGGGGCGATCAAAGCGGGCAATTGATTGCCGAACTGACCGGCGTCGGCAAACGCTATGGGGACCGGCGGGTGGTCCAGGACTTTTCCGCCCGTCTGATGCGGGGGGACCGCATTGGTTTGATCGGTCCCAATGGCGCCGGAAAAACTACCCTTCTTAAACTGATTCTGGGCGAACTTGCCCCGGACGAGGGCAAGATTCGCCTCGGGACGCGCCAGACGGTGGCCTATTTTGATCAGCTGCGGGTCCAGCTGGACCCCGAATTGCCCCTAACTGAAGTCATCAGCCCCGGCTCGGATTACGTGGAGATCCATGGCGAGCGCAAGCATGTCATTGGCTATCTGGAGGACTTCCTCTTTGCGCCGGCTCGCGCTCGTTCGCCAGTGAAATCGCTATCCGGTGGGGAGCGCAACCGGCTCCTGCTGGCGCGGCTGTTTGCCAAGCCGGCAAATGTGCTGGTGCTTGATGAGCCGACCAACGATCTGGATATGGAAACGCTGGAACTACTGGAGTCAATGCTCCAGGAGTATCCGGGCACCCTGTTCCTGGTGAGCCACGACCGGGCGTTTCTCGACAACATTGTCACCCAGGTGATTGCTGCCGAGGGCGACGGGCGCTGGGGCGAGTATGCCGGCGGTTATCAGGACTGGCGGCGGGTCAAGGACCAGGACGCGGCAGATCGGTCGGAAGCGGCGCGGTCGACCAAGGTCGGGGCGCCCCGGGCGGGCGAGGCCTCCCGCCGTCAGTCCGAACGCTCGGTGCGCTTGTCATTTAATGAAAAGCGCGAACTTGAGGGGCTTCCCGCACGTATCGAGGCGCTTGAGGCGGAGCAGGCCGGTCTTCACGAGCGCCTGGCAGACCCTGCTTTGTACCAGCGGGCGCCCCAGGAGGTTGGTCAGTGCAAGGTCCGTCTCGCGGCCCTGGAGGCCGAAATGGATGCGGCTCTGCTGCGTTGGGAAGAGTTGGAGGCCAGGTCTGGCGGATAATCCGCTTGTCCTAGAAGAAGCCCTGTTTCCCTAGCCACGCCAGGGTTCCGGCCCCGCCGACGAATAGCGTAGCGTGGAACCAGGTCCACCGGCGAAAATGGCGCGCAATGTGGTCGGGATCCAGATCCGAGATCAGGTAGAGTCGGCCGTCACTGGGCTTGCGGATAATATGGGCCTCCGGGGCGCTCAGGGCCTCGTTCTGGATCGATAGGACCTCCCGTTTGGCTGCCCCGCGAGCCGTTTCCCATTCCGTCAGGCAGATCTCGCCATCCTGATTGGCATCGAAACGGGCCAGAAGGTTTGGGCGGTCCCGTTTCCATTCCGCGAGGAGATCCCGAACTTGGGCAGCGAGATCGAAATCCGGGTCGATGCTACCCAAGGTGGTGAATTGGCCGAGCACATATATTGGATCGTTCCGAAGAATCGACCATTGGGTAGTTCTGCGATTGCCCTCGGTATGGGTGTCCTTGCGGCGGACGAGCATGGTGGCGCCCTCGGGATCGACGGCCACCTGTCCCGAGCCATCATCCAGCAGGAACGACGCGTCGCTCTCGACGGTGGATTCATGCTCCCACTTGCCCTCGGTGTTGCGGCGCTGGGCGACGACCCGATACCAGAGCACGGGTAGGCCATTTACCGGCGACAGAACGGGGGCGCCCGCGAGGGGTTGGCCGCGGCCCCTGAGCTCGACATAGCCTTGGGCCGCGGAGGCCACCCGGGAGGTCGGGGTGTCGCCAATTAGGCGCTTGTGGGCGATGGCCCGACCCCAGCCCAGCAGGCTGGCGCCCAGGAAAAGGGCTAGGGTGGTGAGAAGACCGGGGCCGTGGCCCAGCCGAACAGCCAGCCAGACGCAGCCCAACTGAATCAGAGGGACGCCCAGGGTGACGCGGTCGAGGCCGAAAGATGCCCTCAAGGTCGCCGCTGCCCCGGTGCCGGGGGGCTTATCCGAGGGTGGTCAGCCAGCCCCGCCGAAGACGGGGGCGCGCCTTCGGCTCGGGGATCAGCGGAATCCGGCCCGGTCGAATATCTTCTGGGCTTCCACTGCGGTTTCTGCCAATTTGCCAACCGGCAAGGCGTCCGCCTTGAAGGCGCCGAGGGCTTCCAGGGCCGGGTTGTGGACCTTGATGCCCGCGACGACCGGCCATTCGTTGTTGCCGTCGGCGAAATAGACCTGGGCTTCATCGGAGGCAAGATACTCCAGAAACTGCTGCGCAGCCTTCTTGTTGGGGGCGTGCTTGAGCATGCCACCACCCGAGACGTTGATGTGGGTGCCGAAAGAGTTTTGATTGGGCCATACGACGCCAACCTTTTCCATCAGCTCGACTTCGGAAGTCTTGGTCGAATTCAAAAGTCGGGCAAGGTAATAAGTATTGACCAGGGCGACGCCGCATTCGCCGGCCCCGACGGCCTTGATCTGATCGGTGTCGCCACCTTTGGGCGCCCGGGCGAAATTCGCTACCAAGCCTCTGGCCCAGGCCTCGGTCTTGTCGGCTCCCAGATGTTGGATCAGCGCCGCACCAAGGGAAAGATTGTAGGGGTGGCTGCCGGAACGCACGCAGACCTTACCCTTGAGGGCAGGATTGGCCAGACCCTCATAGGTTTGGATCTGGCCCTTGTCCACGTCCAGCTTGTTGTAAATGATCACCCGTGCCCGCGTCGAAAAGGCAAACCAGGTGGCGGTGTGGAGATTCGCGGGGACTCGGCGATTCAACTGGGGCGAATCCACCGCGGCGAAGACCCCCAGTTCGTCGGCCTTGGCAAGCCGGGACGCATCGACAGTGATGAACACGTCGGCCGGGCTGCTCGCCCCTTCATTGCGGATCCGCTCAAGGAGTTCATCTTCCTTGCCTTCGATGCGGTTGATCCGAATTCCGGTCTTCTTGGTGAAGTTCGTGTAGAGGGCCTCGTCGGTTTGGTAATGACGTGCCGTGTAGAGGTTAAGCACGTCATCGGCGGCCTGGACCCCTGGCGAAAGGGAGGCAAGGCCGACGCTGGCGGCAAGAAGAGCGGAACGAAGGAAGGGCATGGCGGTCGGGAGTGGGTGGAAACCGGTCAGATGATAACGAGACCGATTCTCATTGGCAATGCCAAAAGCGCATGTCAGAATTTGATTGATCCGGGATCCAACTGCGGATGAAGCGAGAAAAGGGCAGGTGCCGCCAGCGCCTACATCAGCGCCCGGGCGGAAGGACGCGGAACCCCTGCGCTTGCGGCATCACCCGCCTTGCCCCAGTAAAGCGATGCAGCCAGTACGATTCCGACATGTCGTCCACCCGCACCTTGCCGCCTGCGGAGGGCGCATGGAGGAACTGGTTATTGCCGATATAGATCCCGACGTGGGAGAAGGTCCGGCGCATGGTATTGAAGAACACCAGATCGCCTGGCTTGAGATCGTCCTTGCCGATCCGATCCCCCACCTGGGCCATTTCGGCCGCCGTACGAGGCATGTCAAGGCCGAGCGCATTGCGAAAGACTCGTTGCACCAAGGCACTACAGTCCAGCCCTGTCACGGCCGATGTTCCACCGAAGCGGTAAGGGATGCCAAGGTGACCCAGGGCTTCATCCACCAATTCCTGAGCGGCGGTGGTATAGCGCTGGATGAACTGGATCGTCGGCCGGGAACCGGTCGCGTCGACGTTGGGGGGCGGTTCGTCTGCCTGCGCGGGGATGCTGAGTGCGCCAACCAGCAGAATGACAGCCATTGGGCGATGGGCGTACATTCTTTAATTATGGTTCCGAATCACTGTCAAGTAAAGTCTTATCGGCTGGCGGGATATTTTCTGGAGGCGGCATGGGATCTATCTTCTTGGTGTTTGCGCTGCTCGCAATTGCGGTTTGGCTCTTCCTGCGGGCACGAAACGGTGTGCGCCAACAGCAAGTTGAAGCGGCAGGTCGCGAGAAGGCGTTTCTGGCCGAACTCGCCGTACCTGCGGCGGAGGCGCCTCATGTCCCGCGATCTGTCGGGGGGCTACCCCGGGTGCCCAATGGGACCCCAAAGTCCGTCAATGGGGCGGCAGGCGGCGGTCCCTACCTGTCAGGCAATTCGGCCAAAGTGTTCCGCTTGCTGAAGCTAGCCTGCCCAGGCCATGAGGTTTTCCCGGGCAGTTCGTTGCAAAAAATCCTTGGCACTGCGGCACCAGGGAAGGATCTTCCGCTCGATTTCGTAGTTTGCGCTGCCGACTTCATGCCAGTCGCAGTCGTCGACCAGGTACGCGCGGACGATCTCCCGCCAGTTATTGCACTAAAAAAGGAGTGTCTGGGTGCCGCCGGGGTCCGCTACGCCCGCTGGGACGTGGTTGATCTCCCTTCGCCCGCTGAGGCCAAGGCTATCCTGGTGGGCCAACCAAGCTGAATATTGTGCTGGGCCAAATCACCCCGCCTGACGTAGCCAGCGTCGCGATTTCTCTGCGTCGATGAGCGCCTTTGGGGTCGCGACTCCCAGAGCCGGGGATTGGCCCAACAAGGCCAGGAACAATTGGGCGATGGCATAGGCGTCACCCAGGGCGTGATGACGTTGGAAGGTCTCAATTTCGAAGCTGGCCATCCATTCGGCAAGTCGTGCCGGTGACGAATGGTGCTCGGGGAAAAAGACGGGCAGTTGCCAGTACAAGTCCAGCCATTCAAGTTCGGGTGGCAGCCCGAGGACGGAGTCGAACGCCCTCTCCAGGTGCGTCTGATTGAAGCCACTGTTGAATACGACCACCGGGGCGCGATCGATGAATTCCAATAGACCGGTCAGGGCCTCGGCGGGGTGCTCCCCCAGAGGTGCGTAGTAGGCCTGGCGGGGGTCAAGTCGGCCTTGTTGTATGGAAATGGCCGCTACCGCCAGCAGCGGATCCCGGTCGAGGTCTAGGCCGCTCGCTTCGGTGTTGGCCACGATGTAGCGGGTCTCGAAATGGGAGAGGCTCAGGTCTGGCGACGGGCGAGCCGCGCAATGTTCCAGCCGGGTCCGCAGGGCGAGATCGAGTACCGGGGCCTTACCGGGCAGCAGGCGCGCGAGCCAGTTCATAGCTGGTAGTCCATCTTGAGTCGTAGCTGCAGCTTTCGCGCCTGGCGGAAGGCTTCCTTGAGAATCCGGCGGTCCAGCTCGTTCAGGGTGTCGGGATTGATACGGTTGTCGGTGGGGGAGTCATGTTCAGTTTCCAGATGCTGTGCGCGCAGACGCAGCAGCTGGATGAAATGGAACCCGTCGATGATCGCCTGAACTTCTTCGGCGCTGACCCCGAGCTTAGTCGCCGCCTGGCGCAGGCGGTGGACGGTGCTGGAGGAATCCACGCCGACCCGCAGGGACAGGATGCGGGCAGCATCAACAAAGAGGCGGGCGCCGTAGATCTTGAGGTCGATGGTGCCGTCATCGGCGACGACGAAATCGCGGATCCGGCCCAGAGGTGGCGCCACGTCCAGGGCATTGGCCGCCATCATCCGCAGGAACGTGGTGCTGTTACGGGTGTTCTCATTGAGCCAGCTGCGTAGTTGGTCGCCGAGGCGTTCCGGTCCGTAGATCACCCGGAAGTCGAAGAAGATGGTCGAATTGAGCAGTGCCTGGGGGTCGGGTTCGCGGATCCATTTGGCAAAGCGCTGGCGCCATTCCTCCGGCGTGAGGCAAAGCTCGGGATTGCTGGCCATGATGTTTCCCTTGCACAGCGGGAAGCCGCAGGCAGCCAAGTCTTCATTTACCGAGCGGGCAAATGGCAGAAGCCGGCCGCGGAGGGTCTCTGGGTCCTCACCCTTGGCGACGGGAAATAGGATGCCGTTGTCTTGATCGGTGGATAAGGTCTGTTCGTGACGTCCTTCGGATCCGAAGGCGAGCCAGACGAATTCAACGCCGTGGAGGTCGAAACGATCAAGGCTGAGGTCGATGATCCGGCGGGTCAGGGCGTCGTTGAGGGCCGAGATGAATTGGGTCAATTGCTCGGCGCCGATGCCCTGGGCGATGAGGTTGAGCGCGAGTTGGCGAATGTCGCGGCTGGCATGTTTGAGGGTTGGCACATCGACCGCCCCTTCAATGCTGGCGCGAATCTGGCCAAGCCCGATCCGTTGCAAAGAGAACAGGTCGCGCTCGGAGACCACCCCTTTTAGCCGGCCTTCGCCATCCACCACCAGCAGGTGGCGCACACCGTGGGTGGCCATGGCAAGCGCAGCGTCATACGCCGACGAGGTTGTAGAGAGCTGATGGGGTTGGGTGGTCATGACCTCGCGGATCGGTCGCGCGAGATCGAACCCGGCGAGGAGCACACGCCCAAGGATATCGCTTTGGGTCAGGATGCCGATGGGGCGCTTGTCGTCGTCGGTAATTACCACGGAGCCTACGCGGGCCTCGTGCATTTTTTCCAGCGCTGCCCGCGTCGCAGTTTCTGGCGCGACCACGAAGGGCTCTCCCTTGACGATCTGGCCGAGGAGCGTGGTCATCGTTTGCTGCTCGGATGCCCGCTGGGCAAAAGTCGTCTGAAGCTGTTGGCGGGATTGGTTGAGGAGGCTCGCGATGTACTGGGTGCAATGCAAATGGAAGACCGGGCTCATCTGCATCAGACGCAGGAAATCGTCGGCGTCCAACTGATAGCAGAAGCAGTCCTCAACGGCGACGTACTGGTTGGTGGCCGGTCGTTGGGCTGACACGGCGCCGATGGGAAAACCTTCGCCGGGGCCCAGGCTGAGGCTGGCGTATTCCGTGACCGCAACTCCGCCGGTTTGGCGGGCCTGAACCTTGCCACGCTGGACGATGTAAAAATAGCGGGGAGGCCCCATCTCCGGCGTGAGGATCGCGGCGTCCCGGGGATGGAAAGCCAGGGTGAGTCGGCTGGAAAGAAATTCCAGTGCCTCGGGCTCCATCCGGTTGAAGGGGGAGAAGCGACGGAGAAAATCGCTGCTGGCACCAACCAGCATCTCGGTTGCGGAATTGGCCATGACGGACGCAAGGGAAGGGAACTGACGAATTATAGGGGTCGTATTCCCCTCGAGGGCTGATCTAGCGCAAGGCTTAATGTTGCCTTGCGCCCGGGATGGCTATACTGCCTCGGCGCTGGCGAGGAGAGGCCATGGAGACAAAGTCGCAGGGCGATTCACCGCGGTTGGGGCACTTTCGGCAGATCCTGCTCTGGCCTCTGCAGCTCATGCCCTTACGGGAGGGCAGCCAGATCCAAAATCACTGGGAGTTTCTGGAGGCCCCGGGGCCCGACAATCCCTGGCAGGAGGTGGATGACGAGTTCACCGGCGTGGCCGGCGGCCTGGAACATCGCCATTACAGCGAGTTCGTCACGTTCCTGCCCCATGTCCAGCGCTTCCTCTATGGTGAGGGCCGCACCCGGGGTGGGCCGCCGGGCGAGGCGCCAATTCGCGTGTTCCGCCGCAAGGATGTGGCGCGGGTCCGTTGCACCTACCCGGATCCGGACTTGCCGCCGCGGGAATTTCAGGTCGCCCACGTCGACCTCTACTTCTTCTTCGACCTCGACGTTGTCGTTCTCACCGTAGAGATCCACGCCTCGAACCTGCCGCTGGAGGTGGCCCAGGAGACCATGTTCCGCCTTGGCCGCGCCTATCCGATCTATTGGGAACCGAGTGGAGACGGTGGACATTGCTTGAAGTTGACCGAATGGCTGGCGGCCGACGGATCCGTGCTGGCCACTTCGGATTATGAGCGTCAGGAGAAATTTCTCGGCCATGTTAACCAGTTCCGCGCGCCGACCCTGGCAGCCCACTGGGATTATCTGCTACGTCCCCTGGTGCCTCACCATTCCGAAGCCAAAGGATTGCTGCGCTATCGCCAGCTGGAGTATCACCGTATGCCGGTGATGGCCTACCTTGCCCTGGACGACGACCCGCGCAGCTTGGCTCGATCGGATTTTGTCCGCCTTGCCCTGGTCACCCCGGCGGGGGCGCCAGACAAGATGCCCTTTCAGGTGCCGGATTTCGAAACGCGGTTCTGTTACGACCGCTTCTGGGTGGTGGACCCCGAGGGGCCCCCGGGGGCCCGCTATCTCTGTTGTGGCGAAGCTCTCATGATGGTGGGGAGCGCACGTCAGCCCTACTTTTTCACCCCCGGTGGCAGCCTGTTGGAGCAATTTCGCCATCAGTATTTTCTGCTGTTTCTGATTCCCCACCTGCACAAAGCGGCCCTTTTCATGATGGCCGATCGCTTGGTGTACTCCCTGAAGCGGATGGACATCCAGCAGCCGGAAACGGTGAAGCGGTTCAAGCGCGAGATCCGGCAGTTGCGGGAGATTTTTCTGCGCTTCACTCACCGCTACTGGTTCCACCATGTGTCAGATCAGGCCCAGGCCAAGGATCTCTACCAGATGACCAAGCGCTTTCTCGGCACGGAGGAGCTTTATGTCGAGGTCCGGGAACGGATCCAGGATATGGCCGAATATCTGGAGTCTGACTCGCTGCGCCGTCAGGCCAACACGGTGGTCCGGCTCACAGTGGTCACGGCCTTCGGCTTGATCGGCACCACCGTGACAGGCTATTTCGGCATGAATCTGCTCGGGCTCGATGACCTGTCGCCCGGGGTTCGCCTGGCTTACTTTGCAGGAGTCTTCCTCGGCGTCGGCTGGCTGACCTTCTACACCGTGATGAAGTCGAAAGGCCTGTCCGATTTCCTCGATCTCCTCTCGGATGAGCGCGAGCCGGTCACGCGCAAGATCGGTGCCTTCTTCGCCGTCTGGCGAAACAAGCGCCCTGGGGGCAGTGAGCGGCCACAATAAAAAACCCCGGCAATTGCCGGGGTTTTGCGGGACGCTGAATGCCGCGTCAAGCTACCGCGACCGGGATCTTGCCGATCTTGGCCTGCCATTCCTTCGGGCCGGTGTTATGGACCGAGGTGCCCGATGAATCGACGGCGACGGTGACCGGCATGTCCTGCACGTCGAACTCGTAGATCGCTTCCATGCCCAGATCGGCGAAGCCGACGACCTTGGCGGACTTGATGGCCTTGGCTACGAGGTAGGCAGCGCCGCCGACAGCCATGAGATAGGCCGAATTGTTGTCCTTGATGGCCTCGATGGCGACGGGGCCACGCTCGGACTTGCCGATCATTGAGATGAGGCCGGTTTTCTCCAGCATCATGCGGGTGAACTTGTCCATGCGGGTGGCCGTCGTGGGGCCGGCGGGGCCGACCACCTCGTCGCGGACCGGGTCCACCGGACCGACGTAATAGATGACGCGATTGGTGAAGTCCACGGGCAGCTTTTCACCCCTGGAAATCATGTCGTTGATCCGCTTGTGGGCAGCATCGCGGCCGGTGAGCATCTTGCCGTTGAGGAGCAGCTTCTGGCCAACCTTCCAGGAGGCGACTTCTTCCTTGGTCAGGGTGTCGAGATTGACCCGGGTGGCCGACTTGACGTCCGGCGTCCAGGTGACGGCAGGCCAGTCTTCCAGCTTGGGCGGCTCGATCTTGGCCGGACCGGAACCGTCGAGGTGGAAGTGGCAGTGACGCGTGGCGGCGCAGTTGGGCACCAGGGCGACTGGCAGGTTGGCGGCGTGGCAGGGGTAGTCCAGCACCTTGACGTCGAGCACGGTAGTGAGGCCGCCCAGGCCCTGGGCTCCAACGCCCAGCGCGTTGATCTTTTCCATCAGTTCGAGGCGCAGCTGCTCGGCACGGGTGAGGGCGGCTCCCGTCGCAGCCTTGGCTTTGAGTTCATGGATATCCACCGGGGCCATGATGGATTCCTTGGCCAGCAGCATGGCCTTTTCCGGCGTGCCGCCGATGCCGATGCCAATGATGCCCGGCGGACACCAGCCGGCGCCCATTTCCGGGATCTTCTTCAGCACCCAGTCCACCAGATCGTCGGACGGGTTGAGCATGGCGAACTTGGACTTGGCTTCAGATCCGCCGCCCTTGGCCGCGCAGATCACCTCGACGTGATGGCCCGGGACGAGCTCGAAGTGGACCACCGCCGGGGTGTTGTCCTTGGTGTTCTTGCGAGCACCGGCCGGGTCGGCGAGCACGGAGGCGCGCAGGGGGTTGTCCGGGTTGGAGTAAGCGCGACGGACTCCTTCGTCGATCATCTGCTGGACGCTCATGGTGGCATCCGGCCAGGTCACGTTCATGCCAACCTTGATGAAGACCATGCCGATGCCCGTGTCCTGGCAGATCGGACGATGGCCTTCGGCCGCCATGCGGGAGTTGGTCAGGATCTGTGCGATGGCATCCTTGGCGGCGGGGGATTCCTCGCGCTCGTAGGCCTCGCCGAGGGCCGAGATGTAATCCAGCGGGTGGTAATAACTGATGTACTGGAACGCGTCGGCGACGGACTGGATCAGGTCTTCCTGTTTGATGGCGGTCATGGGCCTCTCCCGGAATTTTGGTTTGTATGGTGATGCGGTGGTGACGTCAGTGGCTCTTCGACAGCAAGAGGGTCTGATTCATGATCTTGTCGACGAACGCCATGGCCAGGGCGGAGAAGAGGAACACCACGTGAATGATGACCTGCCATTGGATGGCGTGTTCGCTCAGGTTGGCGGCGTTGATGAAGGTTTTGAGGAGATGGATCGACGAAATCCCGATAATCGCCGTCGAAAGTTTGATTTTCAGCACCCCTGCGTTGACATGCGACAGCCACTCGGGCTGATCGGGGTGATCGTCGAGATCGAGCCGGGAGACGAAGGTTTCATAGCCGCCGATGATCACCATGATGAGAAGGTTGGCAATCATCACTACGTCGATGAGGCCGAGGACCACCAGCATGGTCTCGGTTTCACTGATGTGGCCTCCGACGAAGGCATTGGCCACCAGATGCCAGAGCTCCACCATGAAGAGGTAGACATAGATGCCTTGGGCGACGATCAGGCCAAGATAAAGCGGCGCCTGGAGCCAGCGACTCCAAAAAATGAACTGTTCGAGGGGGTTCTTTCGGTGAGACATAGGGGAGGGGTCGGGAGTGTCGCAAAGTTGGAATATAAAGTTTACCATTGCGCGGCCGAGGCCGCCCAATGTGCGCAGCCTGGGAGTTCTTCATATCTGATTGGGGGTGTAAGTCCTATGTAAGTTAGTGAAGCTGTAATCTGCCGCCAGAGCGATGCAGTCGTCACTTTTTCAAGATAGGTCGGAAGCGGCTTGTTCCCCCGCAGGGTCTGAGATCAACCCTTTGTCCAAGAAAGAGGAGAGGTGAGTATGTCCAACGAACAGCAACCCCGTCTGTATTACCCGTCCGACGAGTTGGTCAAGAACGCTGCGGTGTCCGGTATGGATGCCTACCGCGCGCTCTGTAAAGAAGCCGAGGACGACTACGAGGGTTATTGGGGGCGGCGGGCTAAGGAGCTGGTCGAATGGAAGAAGCCATTTACCCAGGTGCTCGATGAAAGCAATGCGCCTTTCTACAAGTGGTTCGCCGATGGCCAGTTGAACGTTTCCTATAACTGCCTGGACCGCCAGGTTAATAATGGCCTGGGCGACAAGGTCGCCATCATCTTCGAAGCCGATAATGGCGAAGTCACGAAGGTGACCTACAAAGATTTGCTCGGTCGCGTCTGCAAGATGGCCAACCTGCTGAAGAGCAAGGGCGTCAAGAAGGGCGACCGGGTTGTCATCTACCTGCCGATGACGATCGAAGGCGTGGTGGCCATGCAGGCCTGTGCCCGTATCGGTGCAACCCACTCGATCGTGTTTGGCGGCTTTTCCGCTCAGGCCCTGCGCGACCGCGTCAATGACGCCGGTGCCACGCTGCTGATCACCTCCGACGGCCAGTTCCGGGGTGGCAAATCCCTCCCGCTGAAGTCCATCGCCGACGAAGCCATTGCCCTCGGCGGCTGCGAGTCCCTCAAGGGCGTGCTCGTCGTCAAGCGGACCGGGACCGAATGCAACATGGTCGCTGGCCGCGACGATTGGCTCCACGAAGGTCTGGCAAACCAGCCTGACACCTGTGAGCCGGAGTGGGTGGATGCCGAGCATCCCCTGTTCCTCCTGTACACCTCCGGTTCGACCGGTAAGCCCAAAGGGGTTGTGCATAGCAGCGGCGGCTATCTGCTACATGCCATTCTGACCATGAAGTACACCTTCGACATCAAGCCTAGTGATGTTTTCTGGTGTACCGCCGACATCGGCTGGGTGACTGGCCACACCTACATCACCTACGGCCCGCTTGCCTGCGGCGCGACGGAAGTGGTGTTCGAAGGCGTGCCGACCTATCCGGATGCCGGCCGGTTCTGGAAGATGATCCAGGACCACAAGGTCACCGTCTTCTACACGGCACCGACCGCAATCCGTTCCCTGATCAAGGCGGCCGATGCCAATGAGGCCGTGCATCCTCGTAAATACGACCTGACGTCCCTGCGCATCATGGGATCGGTGGGCGAGCCCATCAACCCTGCCGCTTGGGAATGGTATTACAACGAAGTGGGTGGTGGCCGCTGCCCGATCGTCGACACCTTCTGGCAGACCGAAACCGGTGGTCACATGATCACGCCGATGCCCGGCGCGACGCCGCTGGTTCCGGGTTCTTGCACCCTGCCGTTCCCCGGTATCCAATTCGCAGTGGTGGATGAGACCGGCACGGAACAGCCCTGGGGCCAGGGCGGCATTCTGGTTTGCAAGAAGCCGTGGCCGTCTATGATCCGGACGATCTGGGGTGATCCGGATCGGTTTGTGAAGTCCTACTACCCGGCGGACTTCCAGGGCAAGCTGTACTTGGCGGGCGACGGCGCGATCCGCGACAAGGACACCGGCTACTTCACCATCACCGGTCGTATCGACGATGTGTTGAACGTCTCCGGGCACCGCATGGGCACGATGGAGATCGAGTCGGCCTTGGTCGCCCACGAGAAAGTGGCCGAAGCTGCTGTCGTCGGACGTCCTGACGACCTCACGGGTGAGGCGATCGTGGCCTTCGTGGTGCTCAAGGGCGCTCGTCCGACCGGCGACGATGCCAAGGCCATGATCAAGGAACTGTCTAACTGGGTGGCTCAGGAAATCGGGCCCATCGCCAAGCCCAAGGACATTCGCTTCGGCGAAAACCTGCCCAAGACTCGTTCCGGAAAGATCATGCGCCGTCTGCTGCGCCAGTTGGCCAAGGGCGAGGAAATCACCCAGGACACTTCTACTCTGGAGAACCCGGCAATCCTGGACCAGTTGAAGGGCTGACAGTCCGGGGGGAAGCGGGGGACCGCTCCCCTTCACAGAATAATTGGAGGCACGCCGGCTCTCAGGGTCGGCGACAGGGAGGGGGAAAAGGCGCGGCAACGCGCCTTTTTTCTTTGCGATCAACCGCGCATCGGCGACACTAGCGGCGGCACACCAAACAGCAAAAAATCATGGGGCACGCTTGGCATTGACGGCGGAAGCTCCGCTTGGGCAAGGGTGGGGGAAACCATGCAAAAAGGGTTGAGCGGCCAGCGCCTCGTCACACTGTTCCTCGCCGGAATGGTGCTCTTCAATTTTCCACTGTTGTCGTTGTTCGATCGCTCGGCGCCCGACATCGGCGGAGTCCCGATGCTGTACGTCTACGTGTTCCTGGTCTGGACCATGCTTGTTGGAGGAATGGCCTTGATCATCGAAGGGGGCGGTCGCTCATAGGGGGTTGCCATGCTTTCGGGCCTGTCCATCGTTCTGGCGTCCCTGGCCTACCTCGGGTTGCTGTTCGCGATCGCGCATTTTGGTGACCGACGGGCCGACCAAGGCCGATCGATCATTGACAACGCCTATGTATATGGCCTGTCCCTCGCGGTGTATTGCACCGCCTGGACATATTTCGGCAGTGTTGGGCGTGCCGCGTCGTCGGGAATCAGCTTCTTGCCGGTCTATCTCGGCCCCACTCTCGGGATGGCCCTGGCCTGGCTGATTCTTCTCAAGATGGTGCGGATCAGCAAGGCTTACCGTATCACTTCCATTGCCGACTTCATCGCATCGCGATACGGCAAGAGCCACGTGCTTGGGGGTCTCGTCAGCGTGATTGCTCTGATCGGCACCGTTCCCTACATTGCCTTGCAGCTAAAGGCCGTGTCGAGCGGGATCGATCTCCTGGTACCGGCCGATGATGCGCTGGCTCACGTTGCAAATGGAGGAGGTTGGTTCGATACCACGCTCCTCATCGCTTTGGCGCTGGCCGCGTTCACCATCCTTTTCGGAACCCGTCACCTCGATGCCGCGGAGCGCCATGAGGGGATGGTTGCCGCCATTGCCTTCGAATCCCTGGTCAAGCTTGGCGGCTTTCTCGCCATCGGCATTTACGTCACCTACTTCCTTTACGATGGGGTGGGAGACATCTTTCGTCGTGCGGCCGAGGACCCGGCCCTGCGCCGCCTATTCACCCTTGCCCATGGAAATGGCGCCTACGGCAACTGGTTTACTCTGACAGTGTTATCGATGTTTTCGGTCTTCCTCCTGCCGCGCCAATTCCAGGTGGCGGTGGTGGAGAACGTCAATGAGCATCACATCCGGCGGGCCATCTGGGTGTTCCCAGCCTACCTGCTGCTCATCAACCTCTTTGTGGTCCCCATCGCGCTGGGTGGACTGATGCATTTCGGCGTCGGCGGAGTCGATCCCGATACCTTCGTGCTGACCTTGCCCCTGAGTCACGACCATCAGGCCCTGGCACTGCTGGTATTCATCGGCGGCCTGTCGGCGGCCACCGGCATGGTCATCGTGGAAACGATCGCCGTGTCGACGATGGTTTGCAACGACCTGGTAATGCCGCTGGTGCTTCGCATTGGCGGCCTAGGCCTGGCGCGCGAGAGGGATCTGACCGGTCTGCTCCTGACCATCCGGCGGGGGGCAATTCTCCTGATCCTTCTGCTGGGCTACGTGTACTACCAGGTGGCGGGCGAGGCCTATGCCCTGGTCGGGATCGGGCTCATCAGTTTTGCCGCAGTGGCCCAGTTCGCGCCGGCGCTTCTTGGCGCCATGTATTGGCGCGGAGGCACCCACCTGGGGGCGCTGTGGGGTTTGTCGGCGGGTTTTTTGGTCTGGGGCTACACATTGTTGCTCCCGTCCTTCGCAAAATCCGGCTGGCTTGACGCGAGCCTGCTGACCGAGGGGCCCTGGGGCATCGGCTGGCTGCGCCCGGAGCACCTCTTCGGGATGACGGGGCTGGATAACCTGAGTCATGCCCTTTTCTGGAGTCTGTTTGCCAATTGCGGGGCGTTTCTGGCGGGATCGGCCTTCCGGCCGCCCAACGCGGTGGAAGCGGGACAGGCCACGATGTTCGTGGATGTTGCCCGTCGGACTGCCGGGGTCGGAACCAGCTTCTGGCGGGGCACTGGCCAGGTGCGGGACCTGGTGACCCTGGTGGGGCGTTTTCTCGGGCCTCAGCGGGCCGAGGACGCCTTTCTTCGTTACGCCCGGCTGCGAGGCTGGAACAATCTGGACGAAATGGAAGCGGATCCTTCTGTCGTCCAGTTTGCAGAAATTCAGCTGGCCGGTGCCATTGGCAGCGCCTCCGCCCGGGCGATGGTGGCTTCCACGGTCAAGGAGGAGGTGATTGGTATCGACGAGGTGATGGAGATCCTCGACGAAGCCTCCCAGGTGCGAGCCTATTCCCATCAACTGGAAGAAAAATCCAGGGCCCTGGAAGCGGCCACGGCAGAACTGCGGGCGGCCAATGAGCGGATGAAGGAGCTCGATCGCCTCAAGGATGACTTCATGAGTTCGGTCAGCCACGAATTGCGCACTCCTCTGACTTCCATCAGAGCCTTCTCCGAAATGCTTTGCGAAGATCCTAAAATAGACCTTGAGGATCGGAAACGCTTTCTCGGCATCATTGTTTCTGAAACCGTGCGGCTCACCCGACTCGTGAATCAGGTTCTCGATATGGCCAAGATCGAATCCGGCCATGTGGAATGGCAGAACGCCGAAGTGGATCTGCGCGAGGTGGTAACCCAGGCCGTGGATTCGGTGTCGCAGATGCTCAAGGACCGCGGCCAGGAGGTACGGGTGCAGTTTCCCGAAATCGTGCCCCTGCTTTGGGCCGATCGAGATCGGCTGGTCCAGGTGGTGTTGAATCTGCTATCCAATGGGTCCAAGTTTGCGCCGAAGGAGGCCGGCGTCCTTGAGGTGCGGATGACCGCCGATGGCGAGCGAGTGCGGGTGGATGTGAAGGACAACGGGCCGGGAATTGCCGCCGCCGAGCAGGGCTTGATCTTCGAGAAGTTCCGCCAGGGTGGTGACATTCGCGACAAACCCCAGGGGACGGGCCTGGGGCTTCCGATCAGCCGCCAGATTGTCGAGCACTTCGGCGGTCGCCTGTGGGTGACCAGCGAAGTGGGTGCGGGCGCGACATTTTCGTTCGAGTTGCCGGTTGGATGGCGCGACGATGCCACGGCCGGTGACAACCAAACATAAGAAACGACAATATTCAACGATAGGGGGAAGGCCATGGCCAACAAGATTCTGATCGCCGACGACGAGCAGAACATCGTGATATCCCTGGAGTTTCTCATGAAACGCGAGGGCTTCGAGGTGACCGTGGCCGGTGACGGGGAGGAGGCGATCACCCGCATCCGTGAGATCCGCCCCGACCTCGTGCTGCTCGACGTGATGATGCCGCGCAAGAGTGGCTTCGAGGTCTGCCAGGAGGTCAAGGCCGATGCCGAACTGCAGGCCACAAAGATTCTGATGCTGACCGCCAAGGGGCGGGATACCGAGGTCGCCAAGGGCCTGGCCATGGGGGCGGATGGCTACATGACCAAGCCGTTCTCGACCAAGGAACTCGTGGCCAAGGTGCGGTCCCTTCTGGGTATGGGGGCATGACCGAGCGAAAGCTGCTGCCCGTCGCCCTGGCGGTGGCGGCGGCCTACTGGTTTGTCGCGCTGGCCGCCATCGGCGGCATGATGTGGGCAGATTTGTCGGCAGACGAACGGGGCATTGTCGGTCCCATTCTGGGACGCCGGCTCGAGCTCATGGTAGCGATGGCATTCATCGGATTTGCCGGCGTAGCGCTGGCCTTGCGCGCCATCCATGCCCACTGGATCGTGGCCACCGGCAAGGTCGCGGAGTCGGCGGGCCTGGTGGTCAATTCCGATTCGGACCGATCTCTCGAGCCTCTGGGTAATCGCGAACTAAGGGCCATTGTGCGGGTGATCAATGCCCTCCTGGACCAACGCAAGGCGCTGCGTGAGGACGTCAATGTCCAGATTCGGGAGGCCAAGCGGTCCGTGGAAGAGGAGCGCAATCGCCTGGCGGCGCTGATGTCGGAACTGACCCAGAGCGTGGTGGTGTGCAACCTGGACGGCCGGATCCTCCTGTACAACAACCGCGCGCGCCTGCAGTTCAAGGCCTTGTCTGAGGCCCAGGGCGTTGGCGGGGGGGCAGGGGAGCTGATCGGCCTCGGGCGCTCGATCTATTCGGTCTTCGAGCGCAACCTCGTCAATCATGCCCTGGAGGGTATCCAGCACCGGTTGCGGAAGAACGTGGCCCAGCCCGTGGCCAATTTTGTCACCACCACCCGGGCCGGCCAGTTGCTTCGGGTCCAGATGTCGCCGGTGTTGACCTTGCAGCAGGGCGAGGGCGGTGAGGAACGGTCAGTAACCGGATTCATCCTGATGCTGGACAACATCACTCGTAACTTCGAAAGCGAATCCCGCCGCGACCAGATGCTCCACACCTTGACCGAAGGGAATCGCGCCGCCCTGGCCAATGTTCGTGCCGCGGCCGAAATGCTCGATTACCCTGAGTTACAGGAGGCGTTGCGGGTGCGTTTCCGTAAGGTCATCCGCGACGAGGTGGAGGCGATGAGCGAGCGCCTCGACCGCACTGCCACCGAGTTCGCCGATAGCCTCAAAACGCGCTGGCCGCTCGAGGAAATGCTGGGTGCCGACTTGGTCGCGGCGGCCCAACGTCGTGTCGAGGGGCGGCTCAGTTTGCCCACCAAGATCGAGGACGTCGATGAATCCCTGTGGGTGAAGGTGGATAGCTTCTCACTCCTCCAGGCCGTCACCTACCTGGTCTCCCGGCTTTCCGACGAATTCGAGGTGCGGGAAGTGCGTTTCCGCCTCACCGGTGCGGGGCGTCTGGTGCACCTGGACGTGATCTGGTCGGGCCAGGCGATGAGCACCGAGACAGTGATGAATTGGGAACTCGAACCAATGCAGTTTGCCGGCGAGGTCAGCCCGCTCACAGTCCGGGACGTCATCGAGCGCCACGACGGCGAGATGTGGCTTGAGCGGGAAAAGGTCCGTCATCGGGCTTTCTTCCGGATCCTGTTGCCCATGGCGATTCCCCAGCAGCAGGTGGAAGCCGAGGCCTTCATGCGGGGCGAGAGCCGGCCGGAATACTACGATTTCGATCTCTTCAACTGGTCGGAGCAGGCCCACGCCCTGGACGACCGCCCGCTGGCGGCCCTGACCTTTACCGTGTTCGACACCGAGACCACCGGGCTACAGCCTTCGGCCGGCGATGAGATCATCCAGGTGGGGGCAACCCGTATCCTCAACGGAAAGCTGCTCCGGCATGAATCCTTCGAGCAACTGGTGAATCCCGGTCGTCCCCTGGACCCGGGCTCGGCACAGATTCATGGAATCACTGAGTCCATGCTCGAAGGCCAACCGACCATCGACACGGTCTTGCCCGCGTTTCATGCCTTTGCCGCCGAAACCGTGCTTGTTGCCCACAATGCCGCCTTCGACATGCGGTTCCTGCAGCTGAAGGAGGAGCGGACCGGACTGCACTTCGGTCAGCCGGTGTTGGATACCCTCCTGCTCTCCGCGGTGGTGCACCCCAACCAGGACTCCCATCGCCTGGAGGCGATCGCCGAGCGTTTGGGCATCACCATCATCGGGCGCCACACGGCCTTGGGCGATGCCATCGTCACCGCCGAGGTGTTTTTGAAGCTGATTCCGCTTTTGGCGGAAAAAGGGATTCATACCCTTGCCCAGGCCCGGGTTGCCTCCGAGCAGACCTACTATGCTCGCGTCAAATACTGAGGGCGGATGACTCGTTCCAACCCTTCGAGCTTCCGGCTTCGGTCACGCGGAGTGTATGGCTGATTCGGCTTTCCAGCGCCAGCTGCGCCGCTATTACGCCTGGTATGCCGGCGGCTTCGCGGTTTTTCTGGCCCTGCTCTCGGTCGGCGAATATCTGGGCATGTCCCAGCGGGCCATCGGCCACCTTTTTCTCGTCTTTACCATTGGTATTTATGCCTTCATCGGAGTAAAGAGCCGGACGGCCGACGTTTCGGAGTACTACGTGGCCGGGCGCCGCGTACCGGCGGTGTTCAACGGCATGGCCACCGCTTCTGACTGGATGAGTGCCGCCTCCTTCATCGGGCTGGCGGGAACCTTGTATTTTGCCGGTTTCGAGGGCTTGGCCTTCGTCACCGGATGGACGGGAGGGTTCGTGCTGGTGGCGCTGCTGCTGGCACCCTATCTTCGCAAATTTGGCCAGTACACCATTCCGGATTTTCTTGGTGCCCGCTATCAGGGCAATGCGGCGCGATTGGTGGGGCTGATTGCCGCGGTATTGGCAAGCTTTGTCTACCTTGTGGCTCAGATCTACGGCGTTGGGCTGGTGACCAGCCGGTTTGTTGGTCTCGAGTTTGAGATCGGGCTGTTCGTCGGCCTCGCCGGCATCCTCGTGTGCTCGTTCCTGGGGGGCATGCGGGCGGTGACCTGGACCCAAGTCGCCCAATATCTCATTCTCATCGTCGCCTACCTGGTTCCGGTGGTGATTCTGTCCTACAAGGTGACTGGCGTCCCGGTTCCCCAGGTGAGTTATGGCCAGGTCCTCCAGAAGCTTGGCGACAAGGAGCGTGACCTTTTCACCGAGCCCCGGGAAGCTGCGGTGCGGGAGTTGTACCGCCAGCGCGCCGATGAGTTCGCCCACAAGATCGCCGCCCTGCCGGAGTCCATGGAGGCCGAGCGCCGGGGTCTGGTCGAGCAGCTCAATCGCATGCGGATCGAGAACGCGCCGGCGCGGGAAATCGCCCACGCCGAGCGAACCCTGCGCGACCTCCCCCGGACGCCGGCAGATGCTCGTCAGGCCTGGGAACGCCAACGTCAGGAAAGCCTGGAGCGTTCGGTGGTGCCATATCAACACGCCCAGGCCCACCCAGGGCGCACGGCGGCGGAATCCGAGATTTCGCGGCGAAACTTCCTCGCTTTGGTTTTCGTGCTCATGGTGGGCACCGCTGCGCTACCCCACATCCTGATGCGCTACTACACCACGCCTGGTGTCCAGGAGGCGCGCCGGTCGGTGTTCTGGTCGCTATTCTTCATCCTCCTGCTTTACCTTACCGCGCCGGCCTACGCGGTCTTTGCCAAGTGGGAGATCTACCAGCATGTGGTGGGCTCCAACGTGGCGATTCTCCCCAGTTGGGTGGCCTCCTGGGGCAAGGTCGGACTGGTGCGCTTCGAGGACATCAATGGCGATGGGATCCTCCAACTTGCGGAGCTATCCCTGAATACCGACGTGATCGTCCTGGCAACCCCGGAAATTGCCGGCTTGCCTTACGTGGTGACCGGCCTGGTGGCCGCCGGGGGGCTGGCTGCTGCTTTGTCCACTGCGGATGGCCTCCTCCTCACCATTTCCAACGCTCTGTCCCACGACCTCTATTTCAAAGTCGTCAATCCCGGGGCGAGTACCCAGCGTCGGCTGGTGATTTCCAAATCCCAGCTTCTGGTGGTCGCAGTGGTGGCTGCCTGGGTGGCCTCCCTGAGGCCAGACAATATTCTCTTCATGGTGGGGCTTGCGTTCTCCATTGCCGCGTCAGCCTTCTTCCCCGCCCTGGTGCTGGGTATTTTCTGGCGGCGGGCCAATCGCTGGGGCGCGGTGGCCGGCATGGTCGCCGGTATTGGAGTCACCCTGTATTACGTGGCCCGCACCCACCCCTTCTTTGGCGGAGGGGCAGAACAGGAGTGGTTTGCCATCAGCCCCATTTCTGCCGGGGTGTTTGGCGTGCCGCTGGGTTTCGTGGTGATCGTCGTGGTGAGCCTCCTCACCCCTCCGCCGCCCCCCGAGGTGCAAGCTTTGGTGGACTACGTCCGCTACCCTGGGCTGGCGAACAAGGTCTCTTGACCGGGTCGCATGGCTAGCTCGGCGGCGGGCGGGTAAAATCCGCCCTTTTTCGTGCCGCGGATTCTGTCATGACCCATTCCATCGCCGCCCTATCGCCCCTGGATGGCCGCTATGCCGCCAAAGTCGCCTCGCTGGGCGAGCACTTCTCTGAACTTGGCCTCATCCGCAATCGCGTCAAAGTGGAAGTGGCGTGGCTCAAGGCCCTGGCGGCCGATCCCGCCTTGGCCGAAGTGACGCCGTTTTCTGCCGTCACGATCTCCGAGCTGGACGCCGTGGTGGCCGATTTTTCCGTGGCCGATGGCCAGGTCGTCAAGGACATCGAGGCCACCACCAACCACGACGTGAAGGCCATGGAATACTGGCTGAAGCGGCGTTTTGCCGACAACCCGGAGGTCACCCGGGTGTCCGAATTCATCCACTTCGCCTGCACCTCGGAAGACATCAACAACACCTCCCACGCGCTGATGCTGAAGGACGGGCGGGATCAGGTGCTGTTGCCGGCCCTCGATCGGGTGGTCGAGCGCTTCCGGGTCCTGGCCCATGCCCTGGCCGACCTGCCCATGCTGTCCCGCACCCACGGCCAACCGGCCAGCCCCACCACCCTGGGCAAGGAAATGGCCAACATTGCCTGGCGGCTCGCGCGGGTCCGCAAGGCCATCGCCGGCGTGTCCCTGACGGCCAAATTCAATGGTGCCGTGGGCAACTACAACGCCCATTTGTCGGCCTACCCGGAGCATGATTGGGAAGCCTTCAACCGCCGCTTCATCGAATCTCTGGGCCTGGAGTTTTCCCCCTACACCATCCAGATCGAGCCCCACGATGCCATGGCCGAGCTGTTCGATGCCATGGCGCGGACCAACACCATCCTGATCGATGCCTGCCGGGACATCTGGATGTACATTTCCTTAGGCTATTTCAAGCAGAAGCTCAAGGAAGGGGAAGTGGGCTCCTCCACCATGCCCCACAAGGTGAACCCCATCGACTTCGAAAACGCCGAGGGCAACCTGGGCCTGGCCAACGCGGTGCTGCGCCACTTCTCCGAGAAGCTGCCCATCTCTCGTATGCAGCGCGACCTCACCGACTCCACGGTGCTGCGCAACATGGGGGTGGCCTTTGGCCACAGCCTGCTGGCCCTGGATTCCTGCCTCAAGGGCTTGAACAAGCTGGAGGCCGACCCGGCGCGCTTGGCGGCGGATCTCGACGAGAGCTGGGAAGTGCTGGCTGAGCCCGTGCAGACCGTGATGCGCCGCTACGGCGTGGAAAATCCCTACGAGCAGTTAAAGGCCCTTACCCGGGGCAAAGGCATCACGAAGGAAGCGCTCCAGGCCTTCATCGCCGCCCTGGCGATTCCCGAGGGGGAAAAGATCCGCCTGGCCGCCATGACCCCGGCCAGCTACGTGGGTCTGGCGGTCGAACTGGCCCGGCGCATCTGAGCCCCGGACGCGCCATGAGTTTTGCCCAGCAGATCAAACAGCTGCCCGGCGTCTCCCATCTGGCTGCCCTGCAACTGTTGGACGCCGACGGGCAGGTGGTGGCGACCATCGAGAACAAGCCTGGCCAAGCCGGTTCTCTCGCGGTCTACAACCATCTCGCCCAATTATTTGGCCTCATCGGCCCGGACGCGGCGCGGAAGGGCCTGGAGCTTTACGCCGAACACAGCGAGGACGCTCGCCTGAACCCGGGTAAGCATCCCAACATCGACCGGTTGCTTGGCCTCCTGGAGCGCGGCGAAGCCCTTCGGGTGAAACAGATTTTCGCCGTCTGACCGGTAGATGGTGGGGGTGAGCCGCCGGCTTACTTCTTAAGCTGGGCCAGGGTTTTGTCCAGGTCCGCCACCGGAACGTAGCCGCCGATCCGCGAACCGTCGGTGAGGAAGAGGGTCGGCGTGCCCTGGATCCGTAGCTTGCGCCCCAACGCGAGGTTCTTATCGATCGCACCTGTGTCACAGGCGGCGGATGGGGGCGTTTTGCCGTCAATCATCCAGTCCGTCCAGGCCTTGGAGCGGTCCTTGGCGCACCAGATGTTCTTCGACTTGTCCGCGGAATCCGGCGACAGGATTGGGTAAAGGAAGGTGTAGATGGTGGCGTCTTTGATGCCTTGCAGTTCCCGCACCAGTTTCTTGCAGTAGCCGCAGTTCGGGTCCTCGAAGGTCGCGATGGTCCGGGTGCCATTGCCGCGGACGACCTTGACCGCCTGGTCCAGGGGCAAGGTGTTGAAATCGATGGTGGAAAGCTGGTTTTGACGCATCTGGGTCATGTTGCGCCGGCTTTTTGCGTCGATGACACTACCGTCGATAATGAAGCTCACCTGATCGTCGGTGTAGACGATCTCGCCAGACTTGAGCACCACCTCCCAGAGGCCCCCGTAAGGCGTCTTGGTCAGGCTTTCCACCGCCGGCGAGCCGATAAAGCCATCCATCCCCTTGCGGACGCTGGCTTCATCGGCGTGGGCCGTGGCGGCCAGGGCAGTCAACATCAGGGTACAGATCAGGCGACGGGAACGGGGCATGAAGATCTCCAGAATGACGAACGGGGGCAGCTTAGGCGTC
Source organism: Zoogloeaceae bacterium (assembly GCA_016791025.1). Lineage (GTDB taxonomy): Bacteria > Pseudomonadota > Gammaproteobacteria > Burkholderiales > Rhodocyclaceae > JAEUNX01. The sequence goes on from JAEUNX010000098.1 coordinate 34,914, forward strand.
TAGAAGGCGCCACTGATGGCATACCGGACCAAGCTGTTGCGTAGGACCGGCAGCTGATTGGTGAGGTTCAATCCCAGATTTCGCGCAGCGGCGAGGAGGGGATTGTCTGGCTTGAATAAACGGTTGAGGCCGTGGGTGGTCCATTGGAGCAACGCGGTTTCCTCTGCCCGGGCGCGAGCATAGCGGCGCAAGAGCGAAAGTTCCCCTGGGCGCCGCCAGGCCGGGAGCGTGGCAAGCAGTTCGGCCAGCACGCGCGCATCCTGGAAACCGAGGTTGATGCCGTGCCCGGACAAGGGGTGAATGGTGTGGGCCGCGTCGCCAATGAGCGCAAGGCGCGGGCGCACCGGGGAATCCACCCGCAGCAGGCGTAGGGGAAAGGCGGCCGCCGGCGTGATTGGTTCCAGGGCGCCCAGGGTGTGATTCCCGGCCTCGGCGACCCGGTGGCACAGGGCATCCGGCGTCAGTTGGGTCAGTTCCTCGGCCAAGGCTTGGGGGGCCGACCAGACCATGGAGATGGTCTGTCCCGGCAGGGGCAGCCAGGCAAGGATGCCATCGTTTCGGAACCACTGGAAGGCCGTCCCCCGATGGGGCTGAGCACAGCGGAAATTGGCCACCACGCCGGATTCTTCGTAGGGCGAGACGCGGGCCTCAATGCCCGCCTGCTGGCGAACCCAGGACTGGGCGCCATCGGCCGCCACGATGAGATCGGCGGTGAGGGTCGGCCCCTGGGTGAGGCGGAGCTGGGCCGCCGACTCTTCCCAGGCCAGCGCGGCGGGCTCGCCCGGGCAGAACAGGGTGACGTTGTGCTGGCGGGTGACAGTCTCCCAGAGTTCCCGTTGCAGGAGGCCCGATTCGACAATCCAGGCCAGTTCTCCCAGCCCGCATTCGTAAGCGGAAAACCCTAGGCGACCTCCACGGTCGCCGAAAATCGCCATGTCGTGAACTGGCTGGATGCGACTCTGATCCAGGCGGCCCCAGACGCCGAGGGATTTGAGAAAAGCGACGTTGATCGGGCTGATGGCGTAGATTCGCGCGTCCCAGGTGCCCGTGGCCGGGGCGGGGGGACGGGTTTCGATCACGGCAATCTTGAGCCGACTCGATCGCAGCCCGGCGGCAAGACTCGCACCCGCGAGGCCGGCGCCGACGATGACGAGGTCAAAATGCATGGGGCTTCCTCATTGGAGGGGGAATTTTGCCTCAGCGCGATCCCAGCGTCACGGGGCAGCTCGGGTGGCCACGGGCTGCGCCAGAGGCATTTCGGTTTGACCTTGGCGTACCTCCCGGGGAATACTTTTCACCAATTGCGATGCCTGTGTCGTAATGGGAGCGGGTCGGGTCGAGCCCCGGGTTGGGGTGAAGTGGCGCATCTCCCCGGGGGTTGGACGTCCCATCGATGTTGTTTCAGTGAAAGGAAGTACGATGAGCTGGTTTGGCAAGATTCTCTCAAAGTTGGGTCTGGGTTCCGAAGGAGAGGCCGGCGCGTCCGCTGCGGCGCCCACCGCGGCGAGTGGGGCCGCCCCGGCCGCTATGCCGGTGGTGGATGTGATGTCCAAGCTGGAAGGCATGGCAGCCACCCATGGCGAAAAACTCAACTGGAAGGTGTCCATCGTCGACCTCATGAAGCTGCTCGGTCTCGACAGCAGCTTTGCCGCCCGTAAGGAGCTGGCGGTGGAGTTGGGGTGCCCGGCGGAAAAAATGGCCGATTCGGCTCAGATGAACGTGTGGCTCCACAAGACCGTCCTGCAAAAGCTGGCGGCCAACGGCGGGAACATTCCGGCGGATCTGCTGGACTGAACCACCGGGGCTGTCGGGGCGCCCGGCGTCGGGCTCCCCGACGTCCATCTTCTTTTTTTGGAGCGAAAACATGGGTTTGTTGGATCAAATGGCTGGCCAGATTCTCGGTTCCCTGGCGGGCGACGGAAAGGCGGCCGGTACGGAGGTCGGCGCCACTTCAGGCGTGGGGCCGGCTGTGCTGCAGGCGGTGATGGCCCTCATTCAGAACAGTGAAGGCGGTCTGGGCGGATTGCTGGCCCGCCTGGCCCAGGGCGGTCTTGCGGAGCAGGTGGCATCCTGGGTGGGCGGGGGCGTCAATCTGCCCGTGAGCGGCGAGCAACTGGCGGCCGCTGTGGGGCGCCAGCTGATGGAAGTGGTGTCACGCCAAAGTGGCTTGGGATCGGAGGAACTGGCCCAGGGCTTGGCCTCGGCGCTGCCCCAGGTCGTGGACAAACTCACCCCGGATGGGGCGGTGCCTCCTTCCGACGTGTTGTTACAGCAGGGGCTGGCGGCGCTGACGGGTTTATTCGGCTCCCGGGCCTGAGCCCGCTTTGGCCCGTTGCCTTGGGGCGACGGGCGTTCCTTCGGCGTCACGCCAGGGCAGTATCCAACACCATCATCAGGCAAAAGCCCGCAATCAGTCCGCCGGTGGCGAGGCTCTCGTGGCCGCGGCGGTGGGACTCCGGGATGATCTCGTGGCTGATGACGAAGAGCATCGCGCCGGCGGCGAAGGCGAGCGCCCAGGGGAGTAGCGCCGGCAGATCCACCACCAGGGTGGCGCCCATGACCGCCGCGACCGGTTCAGCGAGTCCGGTAGCCGCCGCGACCAGAAAGGCTGGCACCCGGCCCACTCCCGCACCCGCCAGGGCTGCGGCGACCACCAAGCCCTCGGGGATGTCCTGCAGGGCGATACCGCCGGCCACCGTGGCGCCCCCGCCTTCCTGGGCAAATGCCACACCGATGGCCAGGCCCTCCGGGATGTTGTGAAGCGTGATGGCGGCGACGAAGAGGGCGACCCGCCCGAGGGTGGTGGCGCCGGAAGCGCCCTCGGTCGGGGCATGTTGATGGGGGAGGACCCGATCCGCGGCCAACAGCGCGAGGGCACCGAGGGCGACCCCGCTGGCGGTGATGCCCGCCGCGCCCCATTTTTCAAGGCCCAGGCCTGTGGCGGCGGCGAGGGCAGGGAGCAAAAGGGAGAAGGCTGTCGCCGCAAGCATTACCCCGGCGCCAAATCCTAACAGGGCGTCGGTACTTCGCTCGGAGATTCGTTTGGCCATGAGGATCGGGAAGGCCCCGCCTGCGGTGGCGAGGGCGGCGACCAGACCGCCCTGGAGCGCCTCGGCCACTGCTGCCACGGCGAGACTCGCCGCGAATCGGTTCAGGAGCAGGAGCGTGCCGGCCATGGTGATGGCCCATCCAAAGAGTCGGCGGGTCTGGTGGGCGACACGGACCTCGTCGAGGGTTTGCAGAGATTTAAGGACACGTTCGCTCATCCGGAGGCTCCACGAAGATTCCGGGCCGGGGGGTCGATAGAAGACTACGCCTGGATCTGTAATAGGTCGATGCAATTGCTTAAATAATTGCAATGGCAGCAGCCTATTGCTTGCGAACAAGTAATCAATGGCGGGGCCGGCGCCGTCGTGCCGGTTGCCGAGGCGCCCTGCTGCTAGAATGCCGGCCATGGCTTATCAGGTTCTGGCCCGCAAGTGGCGCCCCAGGAGTTTCGACACCCTTGTCGGGCAGGAACACGTGGTGCGGGCCCTCACCCACGCCCTGACCAGCGGACGCCTGCACCATGCCTACCTCTTCACTGGGACCCGTGGAGTCGGCAAGACCACCATCTCGCGCATCCTTGCCAAATCGCTCAATTGCGTCACTGGGGTAACGGCAAAGCCCTGTGGCGAGTGTGAAGCCTGCCTAGCCATCGATGCCGATCGCTTTCCTGATTATGTGGAGATGGATGCGGCTTCGAATCGAGGTGTGGACGACATGGCCTCACTGCTCGACAAGGCTGTCTATGCACCGGTGGCGGGCCGCTACAAGGTCTACATGATCGACGAAGTGCATATGCTTACCGGCCACGCCTTCAACGCGATGTTGAAGACGCTGGAGGAGCCGCCGGCGCATGTGAAGTTCATCCTCGCCACGACAGACCCCCAGAAGATTCCCGTCACGGTCCTCTCTCGCTGCCTCCAGTTCAACCTGAAGCAGATGCCACCGGACCGGATCGTAGGTCATTTGACCTCGCTACTGGAGGCCGAAGGCGTGCCCTTCGAATCTCAGGCCCTGCGGCACATCGCTCGGGGCGCCGAGGGTTCCATGCGCGATGCCCTCTCGCTTCTGGACCAAGCCATCGCCCATGGGGGAGGTCGGGTGGAGGAGTCGGCAGTGCAGGACATGCTGGGCGCCGTGGGGGACGAGCACCTCCATGCCTTGCTGGCCGCTGTTGCCGCCGAGGATGTTGCGGCGATGCTCGCTGTGGCTGATGCCATGCACGCCCGCAGCCTGGCCTTCGGGCCGGCGTTGCAGGGGCTGGCAACCCTGATCCATCGGGCGGCGCTATTCCAGTTTGCTCCGGATGCCGTGACCGACGAGGCCGAGCGGGCCGCCCTGGCACCTCATGCGGTGGCCTTTGATCCGGAATTCCTCCAGTTGGCCTATCAGATCGTGGTCCACGGGCGCGACGAATTGCCCCTCGCGCCAGATGAATATGCCGGTTTCACGATGACGATGCTCCGCCTGGTGGCCTTTCGCCCGGAAGGTTCCCCGGGCCTGGGCGGGGGGCCAAGCTCGTCCGGCCCGGCCAAACGTGAGGCCAGAGGGCGACTCGCAGGGGGCGGCGAACGGCGGGTTTCGCCCGTGCAGCCGCCCGCAGGCGGATCGTCCGCCCCTGCTGCCGCGGCAACAACCCGGGACAGTCTCGAGCCAGCCCCCCCGGTCGAAGTGCCCACGCCCGCGCCGGTTTCAGCGGTTGGCACCGATGACTCGCGCGCTCCGCCTCCCGTCAACAGCGGGCCGAAGCAGGCAGAGCCCCTGGACGGCGACTGGCACACTGTCCTGGCCACCCTGAAACTCGGCGGGATGGTGCGGCAATTGGCCCAGAACTGCGAGAAGCTTGGCTTCGACGACGGGCTGCTTCGGCTGCGGCTCGCCGATTCCCAGGCTCACCTGCTGGCGATGAACCGGGGTACCCGGGAAAAGCTGCAGGCCGAATTGACTGCCCGCTTCGGCTGCCCGGTCCGGGTGGCAATTGAGGTGGGCAAGGTGGCCTCGGAAACGCCGGCCCAACGGGAGGCGGTCGAGCACGCGGCACGCCACCAGGCGGCTGTTGCGGCCCTGGCTCAAGACCCTTTTGTGCAGGAAATCATGGAAAGACTCGACGCGACCCTGGAGGAGGCGTCGGTCAGATCGCTTTAACCCTTTTGTAGATGGAGTCAGCACGATGATGAAAGGCGGCCTCGGTGGCTTGATGAAACAGGCCCAGCAGATGCAGGAGAACATGAAGAAGATGCAGGATCAGCTGGCGACCATTGAGGTCGAGGGGCAATCCGGCGCTGGGATGGTGAAGGTGGTCATGACCTGCAAGTACGATGTTCGCCGGGTTGCCATCGATCCTTCGGTGATGGACGACAAGGAGATGCTCGAGGATCTTCTGGCAGCGGCAGTAAACGATGCAGTGCGCCGTGTCGAAGCCACGACCCAGGAGAAAATGGCGGGATTCACTGCGGGGCTGAATCTGCCGCCTGGCATGAAGTTGCCGTTCTAACGACGACCCGGATGGGATGCCCTCCGATGCAGAAGGATGATTCTGCCAAGCCATGAGTCCATCCAGCCTGGATGAGCTGATCGAGGCCCTCCGTTGCCTGCCGGGGGTGGGCCCCAAGTCTGCCCAGCGCATGGCCTATCACCTTCTTCAGCGCGACCAGCGGGGCGCCGAGCGATTGTCGAAGGCGCTTGCCCACGCATTGGCGGTATTGCGTCACTGCGCGCGCTGCAACACCTTTTGTGAGGGTGAGATCTGTGATCGTTGTGCGTCCCCGCGGCGGGATTCCCACCTTCTTTGCGTCGTCGAGATGCCGGTTGATCTGGCGATGCTGGAGCAGACCCACGCCTACAATGGCCTCTATTTTGTTTTGATGGGGCGTCTGTCGCCGCTCGACGGAATCGGTCCGCGGGAGCTCGGCTTGGAAAAGCTGGTAGCGCGGGCTACCGATGGAACGGTGAAGGAGGTGATTCTGGCGACCAATTTCACCAACGAGGGCGAGGTGACGGCCCACACGATCGGTGAGCTCCTGCGTGCCCGGGGGGTCAAGGTCAGCCGCATCGCCCGGGGCCTTCCGGTGGGCGGGGAGCTCGAACATTCCGATACCGGCACCATCGCCCAGGCGCTGCTGGAGCGGCGCCCTGCCCAGGACGCTTCCCGATGACCCTTGCGGCCAAACCTTTGGCCGGCGTGACGGTGCTTGAACTGGGCACCCTCATCGCCGGGCCCTTCTGCACCCGGATCTTGGGAGAGTTTGGGGCCCGAGTAATCAAGATCGAGTCGCCAGATGGGGGCGATCCGCTGCGCCAATGGCGCAAGATGTATGAGGGAACCTCACTTTGGTGGTACGTCCAGGCCCGTAACAAGGAATCGCTGACCGTCAATCTGAAGCACCCCGAGGGCCTGGAGATTGTGAGAAAGCTAGTCCGGGAGGCGGATATCCTGGTCGAGAACTTCCGTCCCGGGGTGCTCGAAAAGCTGGGCTTGGGCTGGGAGGTTCTGTCGGAATTGAATCCGGGCCTGGTGATGGCGCGGCTGTCTGGGTTTGGCCAGACCGGACCCTACCGGGACCAGCCGGGTTTCGGGGCCATCGGGGAGTCGATGGGGGGGCTGCGCTATGTGACGGGCTTCGCCGATCGCCCACCAGTGAAGACGGGTGTTTCCATTGGTGATTCCATCGCAGCCCTATGGGCGGCGTTGGGGGCCATGATGGCCTTGCGTCATCGGGAGGTGAATGGCGGTCGGGGTCAGGTGGTGGACGTCGCGCTCTACGAGGCGGTTTTCGCAATGATGGAATCGTTGGTACCGGAATTCGACGTCTTCGGCTTTGTCCGCGAACGGACTGGCAATGTCATGCCAGGTATCACCCCGTCGAACACCCACACCACCCGCGATGGGCGCCATGTGATCGTCGGTGCAAATGGTGACGCAATCTTCCAGCGCTTGATGCGGGCCCTCGACCGGCCTGACCTGGCCGAGGATCCGTCCCTGGCGACCAATGCTGGGCGCGATGCCCGGGCAACTGAGCTTTACGAACTCATCGGCGCTTGGGTTGCAAACCACGAGATGGAGGTCGTTCTCCAGGTGCTGAAGCGCGCTGGGGTCCCCGCCAGTCACATCTATTCTGTCGGCGATATGTTTGCCGATCCCCAATTCGAGGCCCGGGAAATGCTGCAGTGGGCTCAGTTACCGGACGGAAAATCCTTTCGTGTGCCTGGTGTGGTCCCCAAGCTGGGGGAAACCCCCGGCGCCGTTCAGTCGCCCGGTCCCGCGCTTGGTGCCCATACGCGCGATATCCTCATGGAACTCGGTTATGACGAGGCGGCCATCGGCCGCTTGCAGGAGCAGGGGGCTGTCTAAATCGTCTGGATGGGTGCGAGACGAGGGCTAACGGGCAGCTAGCGCCCTCGTCGGGCTTTTTTGGAGTAGGGGTTTTTGCTAGAATCGCAAAGATTTTTTGCTGCGTCTTTCGGTTCCTTTGGGGAAGAGGGTCATGAGCGTTGATGAAAAAATGGATAACAGCCGCCGGCAGCTTCTAGTTGCCACTTCGGCGGTGGGGGGGGCGATCGGTGTGGCGGCGGCCGTACCGTTTGTGGCCAGCCTGACGCCATCCGAGCGGGCCAAAGCAGCCGGGGCGCCTGTCGAGGCGGATATCGGCAAGCTCGCGCCGGGGGAAATGATGACCGTCGAATGGCGCGGGAAGCCGGTGTGGATCCTGCGCCGAACCCCCGAAATGCTTGAGTCCCTGAAAAAGACCGATCCGTTGGTGAGCGATCCGGGGTCGGAAAAGCCGATGCAGCCGGAATACGCCAAGAACGAATATCGCTCCATCAAACCCGAGTATATGGTGGCGGTTGGGATCTGTACCCACCTGGGGTGCTCTCCTTCGTCCAAATTCAAGTCCGGCGCGGAAAGTGGCCTGGGCGATGATTGGTACGGCGGTTTCCTTTGCCCCTGCCATGGTTCGACTTTTGATCTGGCTGGGCGGGTGTACAAGAGCAAGCCGGCCCCGGACAACCTGGAGGTACCCCCTCACAAGTATCTCTCCGACGCGAAACTCCTTATCGGCGATGATGGAAAGGCTTAAGCAATGACCACCAAGGCTGAAGCGGTTATCAACTGGATTGACGAGCGGTTTCCGCTCACGGCGTCGATCAAGGGTCATCTGACCGAGTACTACGCGCCGAAGAACTTCAACTTCTGGTATTTCTTCGGGTCCCTGGCGCTGATGGTGCTGGTGATCCAGATCGTGACCGGAATATTCCTGGTCATGCACTACAAACCCGATGCGTCTTTGAACGCAGCGGGGGTTCCGGTGGCTTTTGCCAGCGTCGAGTACATCATGCGTGACGTACCGGGCGGCTGGCTGATCCGCTATATGCACTCCACCGGTGCTTCGGCGTTCTTTATCGTCGTCTATCTGCACATGTTCCGCGGCCTGCTCTATGGGTCCTACCGGAAACCGCGAGAACTCATCTGGATCTTCGGGGTGCTGATTTTCCTGGCGCTGATGGCCGAGGCCTTCATGGGCTACTTGCTCCCGTGGGGGCAGATGTCCTTCTGGGGTGCCCAGGTGATCGTGAACCTCTTCTCGGCGATTCCGGTGATCGGTCCTGACCTTTCCCTGGTGATTCGTGGCGACTATGTGGTGTCAGACGCAACGCTGAACCGATTCTTCTCCTTCCACGTCATCGCGGTGCCTCTGGTCCTGATTGGCCTGGTGGCGGCTCACATCGTCGCGCTTCACGAAGTGGGGTCGAACAACCCGGACGGCGTCGAGATCAAGAAAAAGAAGGACGCCAACGGGATTCCGCTGGATGGAATCCCCTTCCATCCGTACTACACGGTAAAGGACATCGTCGGTGTGGTCGCCTTCCTTTTTGTCTTCACCGCGATTGTGTTCTTCGCGCCTGAAGGAGGTGGCTATTTCCTGGAATTCAACAATTTCATCCCGGCTGACCCGTTGAAGACGCCGCCCCACATCGCGCCGGTGTGGTACTTCACGCCCTTCTATTCCGTGCTTCGGGCGGTGACCTATCCGCTGTTCGGGATCGATGCCAAATTCTGGGGTGTGGTGGCCATGGGCGCGGCGGTGGTCATCATTGCCTTCCTGCCCTGGCTGGATCGGAGCCCAGTGAAGTCGATCCGCTACAAGGGCCCCATCTTCAAGGCCGTCCTCGCGGTGTTTGTCGTCGCCTTCGTGATTCTTGGTTACCTCGGTGTTCTGCCGCCGACCCCGGGACGGACCCTAGTCTCCCAGATCTGCTCAGTAATCTATTTCGGCTTCTTCCTGCTCATGCCTTGGTATTCCAAGATGGATCAGTGCAAGCCCGAACCGGAAAGGGTCAATTTCAAATGAACAGCCGCGGACTGAAAATGATCAAGAAAATGCTGCTGGCTTCGGTGTTGATCCCGGCGGCAGTGAGTGCGAGTGGGCCGGAGCTACACCTTGATAAGGCCCCCGTGAGCACCGATCCGGCTGCGCTTCAGCATGGCGCGAAGCTCTTCGTCAATTACTGTCTCAACTGCCACGGCGCGAGTTATGTGCGCTATAACCGGCTGACGGAGATTGGCCTGTCCACGGATTCGATCAAGGACAATCTGATGTTCACCGCAGAGAAGGTCGGTGAGCAGATGACGATAGCCATGCGGCCAGCCGAGGCCAAGGCCTGGTTCGGTGCTGCGCCACCCGACCTTTCGGTGATTGCGCGCTCCCGTGCCTCAGAGTTTGGGTCGGGTGCCGACTGGCTCTACACCTACCTGCGTACCTTCTATCGCGATCCCGCCCGGCCAACCGGTTGGAACAATGTGGTGTTCGAAAACGTGGGTATGCCTCACATCCTCTATGAGCTTCAAGGCGAGCAGGTAGCCAAGATCTCCGAGAAGGACGACGGCCATGGTGGCAAGGTCAAGGAAGTGAATCTGGAATTGGCCAAGCCCGGCAAGTTGTCGAAGGATGAGTACGACAAGGCCGTCGGTGATCTGGTGTCTTATCTGGTTTGGATGGGGGAGCCGGTGGCCGAGAAGCGGAAAGCGATCGGCAAGGTCGTCCTGGCTGCCCTGGCTGGTTTGTTCGTACTGGCCTTCGCCCTGAAGAAAAACTACTGGAAGGACATCCACTGAGGCTGACGGTCAGCTCTCCTTCCTAGTTTCGCCCTTTCCGAATCCGCTCTCCGGGCTGAAATGGCCCGGTGGCGGGTTCGGTGTCTTTGGAGTTGCCTTGCAATGATGAATCTCTACTCCGGTACGACGGATCCTTTTAGTCACCGCTGCCGGATCGTGCTCTACGAAAAGGGCATGGATTTCCAAGTTATCGACGTCGACCTCTACAACAAGCCCGAGGATATCGCGGTCATCAATCCCTACAACCGCGTGCCGGTGTTGGTGGATCGGGACCTCGTTCTTTACGAGGCGAATATCATCAACGAATATATCGACGAACGATTCCCACACCCGCAGCTGATGCCGCCGGATCCAATCATGCGCGCCCGGGCGCGCCAGCTGCTGCACACCTTCGAGATGGAGCTGTTTTCCCACATCGCCATCCTCGAAGAAAACCAGAAAGCGGCAGAAAAATCTCGCCTCCACGTGCGGGACCAGCTGGTCCAGCTCGCAGGAATTTTCTCGAAGCAGAAGTTCCTCCTTGGGGATGAGTTTTCCATGCTCGACGTGGCGATTGCGCCACTGCTTTGGCGTCTCGACCACTATGGGATCGAGCTGCCGAAAGTGGCGGCGCCCATGTCGAAGTACGCCGAACGAATCTTCAGTCGTCAAGGGTTCATTGATGCGCTGACGCCTTCGGAAAAAGTGATGCGCCGATGATCTCTTGGGGGTCGGAGGGAAGGATCGAGCTTCAGCTAGCGTTTCCCGCAGGGTGTGAGGGCAGATGACCATTTCCACCAAGCCGTACCTGGTTCGGGCGATCTACGAATGGTGTGTCGATCAAGGGTTAACGCCCTACATTGCGGCGAAGGTCGATGAGGGCACGCGCGTGCCCCCCGGCTATGCGCGAGATGGTCAGATTGTCCTGAATATTGGTCCCGATGCGACCCACGAGATGATCCTCGGCAACGAGCGGATCACCTTCCAGGCCCGGTTCGGTGGCGTGGCGCATTCGTTGTCGGTTCCGGTTGAAAACGTCGTGGCAGTGTACGCGCGGGAGAATGGCCATGGGATGGCCTTCGAGATTGATGAGCCTGCCGGGGTGACCGGTGCTGTCGATGCCGAGACCGATAGCACGCGCTTGGCCCCTGTCAGCCGGAATCGCGGTACCGACGACGAGCCCCCCAAGCCCCCCCCGCCACCGCGCGGTCATCTGAAGGTCGTCAAGTAGGCGGGTGCTCACTGACTTGAGCCAAAATAAACTTGGCAGTCTCGGGTGATTAACTGATGAAAAGGAAAAGCGATGGCGGCATTGGTTTGGACTGACGACCTGGTTTTGGGGCTCGAGCCCATGGACGTCACCCATCAGGATTTCGTCCGATCCTACCAATGTTTGGCGGAGGCTTCCACGGAGGCGTTTCTTGCTGCCCTGGATGATTTCGTCGCTCATTGCGAGGCCCATTTTGAACAGGAAAATCGGTGGATGGAGGCGGTGGATTTTCCTGGCTGCCATCGGGCTGAACATGATCGAGTTCTTGCCGTTCTGCGCGATGTCCGCCGCTGCGCCGCGGAGGGTGATACTTTCCTGGGCAGAAGATTGATTGAAGAGATTCCGGCGTGGTTTGAGAACCACGCCAACGGGATGGACGCGGCGCTCGTCTTTCACTTGGACTCAATTGGCTACGACGCTGTTTCAGAAAACTGGCGTGAGGCCAGACCCGAAAAGCCAGGTCATGGTGGGAGTGAAAGGGCCGCCTCCTCGTCCGCCTGTACCTGCACGGTGCCGGTGGCGGCCGAGGGCGCCTGACCAGGCCCGAAGGAAGTTGATGTTGCGGAGTCGGGGATGGGAATCCTGGATCAGCAGGCCGAAGAGCGTATCCGCCTGGCCATGTCCCGCGGGGAGTTCGCCAATCTGCCAGGGGCTGGTTTGCCCCTGGTCCTGGATGTCGAACCCTTGGTTCCTGAAGAGGTGAGGATGGTGCACCACGTTCTGCGCAATGCCGGATGCCTCCCGCCCCAAATCCAGGCTGCCAAGGATGCTACGAAGCTGGCCGAGGAAGCCGTCGGGAGTTCGTCCGGCCGAGGGCAGCATCTTGCCATGTGCAAGCTTAATCTCATGCTGACCGCGTTGGTGGCTCAGGGTCAAGGTCAGATGGCAACCAACGTCCTGGCCCGCTACCGGCACAAGCTGATCGACAAGCTAAGCCGCTGAGCGGGCTCCCGGCATCAGGCGGACTGCAGTTAGGCCGGCCAATGTTCTGGCGTGTGTAATCGCCGGATCCAGGACGATTTGAATTCTGTCCGGCGAAGAAATGACCTTAAGATAGGGCTGTTACCGTTCTTGGCTTGTTCTCACCGTTCATGGATATCATCCCCGTCATTCTCTCCGGGGGCTCTGGCACCCGCCTGTGGCCGCTTTCTCGCGAGCAATACCCGAAACAACTGCTGGCCCTGACCAGTGAGCGCACCATGCTGCAGGATACGGCCCTGCGGCTTGATGGCCTTCCAGGGACGCTGCCCCTGGCGGCCGAACCGATCGTCGTCTGCAACGACGAATACCGATTCATCACTGCCGAGCAGTTGCGAGCCGTTGGCAAGGGGAGCCATTACATCGTCCTGGAGCCGGCCGGGCGCAACACGGCTCCTGCCCTCACCCTCGCCGCAATGATTGCCCAGGAACGCAGTGGCGACGCCGTCCTGGTCGTGATGCCGGCGGACCACGTGATCCGCGATGGAGGGGCATTTTGCGCCGCCATTGAGCGAGGATTGCCGGCAGCCGAAGGGGGGGCAATGGTCACTTTCGGGATTGTCCCAAGTCGGGCCGAGACCGGTTATGGCTACATCCGAAAGGGAGCGGACGAAGAGGGGGGGGTATTCCCCATCGAGGCCTTTGTCGAAAAGCCCTCCCGGGAGGTTGCGGAAGGCTACGTGGCTTCCGGAGAATATCTGTGGAACAGTGGCATCTTCATGATGCGCGCCGGCGTTTGGATGAAGGCGGTGGGTCATTTTGCCCCGACGATGGCGTTGGCCTGCCAGGACGCGGTGGCATCAGGCTCCCGGGATGCAGATTTCGTTCGTGTCGGCCGCGACGCGTTCCTGGCCTGTCCATCGGATTCCATCGACTATGCCGTGATGGAGAAGCTGGCCCAGGCCCCGGAGTTGGGGATTCCCGGGCGCGTGGTGACCATGGATCCGGAATGGTCCGATGTCGGGGCTTGGGACGCCTTGTGGGAGGTTTCTGAGCGGGACGGCGCGGGCAATATTGGGCGCGGCGACGTGCTATTCGAGGACAGTCGCGACAGCCTGGTGTTCGCTGAAAATCGCTTGGTCGCCTGCCTCGGTACCGAAAACCTGGTGGTGGTCGAAACCCAGGATGCCGTCATGGTGGCGCGAAAGGATCGCACGCAGGATGTCAAAAAGCTCGTTTCAAGGTTGAAACTGGAAAGTCGCCATGAGGCGGTCACTCACCGCAAGGTCCATCGTCCCTGGGGTTGCTACGATTCTGTGGACGCTGGCGAGCGCTTTCAGGTCAAGCGAATTGTCGTCAAGCCCGGCGCCTCGCTGAGCCTGCAAATGCATCATCACCGGGCAGAGCATTGGATCGTGGTGCACGGAACGGCCCGCGTGACGCGCGGCGACGAATCCTTTCTGCTTAGCGAGAACCAATCGACCTACATTCCGCTGGGAGTGACGCACCGTCTGGAGAATCCGGGCAAGCTGCCGCTGGAAATCATCGAGGTCCAATCGGGCAGCTACCTCGGCGAAGACGACATCGTTCGGTTTCAGGACACCTATGGTCGGGGCTGAGTCGGGGCGGGGGGCTGGGGCATCGGATCGAAGCCGTAACGCCCTGGCACTGTTTCTCGCCGAATGGCGCCGACTGGAAGAACCCCTTGGGGCAGCGCCAGCCACAACCGGCGGGTCTCGGGGGCCGCAAGGAATTCCTCCACGGCGGAATCTGGGTTTCCGTCGGCATTCGATCCGCGAAAACTGGGGATAAGGGCGGCAAGATCCCGATCGTCGAGGACTCCGATGGAATCCTCGAACGCGATTAGAACGCTGCCGTTCTGGTCAATCCAGGCTGTCTTGGGGTCGGACACGGAATCGCCGGTGTGACGCCGCAATTCGCCTGTGTCGCAGCGCAGGACCCAGGGTGTGTAATCCAGGGTCACAAAGGCGCGCTGGGGGCCGTTCTGGACGAAGCAGCTCCCGACGCTGGGCACCACATAGTTCCGACTGAGGAAGGCGGCCAGTCCAGGGTGGCGGACGGGCCCATGGCCGAGATGCCATTGTCCGCGCATGTCCAAACGTACCCAGCCGAACACGTCGGGAACATTGGGCCAGCGGGCCAGGGCGGCAAGAACCTCGGCATCCACGGTCACTGTCGCCGCATCACTCCCAAAATTGCCACCAGGGACGATTGACACTCGGCCCGCCTTGGAAATAGGCGCTTTTCGGGAAATTCTTGCGCAACACGCGGTCGGCGTCGTCCCGAAGGTCGGTCAGCCCCAGGGCGTCATAGCTCTTGACGAGGAGATAAAGCGCCTCTTCGACCGCCGGCGTGTCCGGGTAGTCCTTGATGGCGGCCTGGGCACGGTTGGCCGCCGCCAGATAGGCATTGCGGCGATAGTAGTAACGGGCGACATGAACCTCGTGGGAAGCCAGCGCATTGATGAGGTAGCGCATCCGCAGGCGAGCATCGGCCGTATAGCGACCGTCCGGGAAGCGCGCTACCAGTTCCTTGAAAGTGTCAAAGGATTCCCGCGCGCCCTTGGGGTCCCGCTCGGTCAGATCCTGGTTGGCCAGATTCCCGAGGAGGCCCAGATCCTCATTGAAATTGACCAGCCCCTTGAGGTAGTAGGCATAGTCCACATTGGGATGATTCGGGTGCAGCTTGATGAACCGATCGCAGGCGGCGATGGCCGAAGCGGCTTCCCCGGTTTTGTAATAGGAATAGGCGATGTCAAGCTGGGCCTGTTGGGCATACCGGCCGTAGGGGTAGCGGGCCTCCAGCTTTTCAAACAACTTGATGGCACGATCGTAGCCGCCTTCACCCATCGCGCCCTTGGCTTCCGAATAGATCTTCTGGGCGTTCCATCCGGCCGTTTCGTCCTTTTCCTCGGGCAACATGCCGCACCCACCGATCAGGAGGGCGATGATTACCGCTAAACTACGCACGATGAGTTGGGCCATCGAAGATGCTTTCGTGAATGATGGGGCGGATTATAGCTCAGAGGATTCGAGCGCCTTTCCCGCCGAATTGACCATTCCCATCGACTTTGGCGGTCTGCGCCTCGATCAGGCTCTGGCACGTCTTTTTCCCCGTCACTCCCGCAGTCGCGTGCAGACCTGGGTGCGCGAGGGGTGGGTCACCCTCAATGATCAGACTGTTGATCCCAAGCGCAAGGTATGGGGTGGGGAGCGCCTTCGGGTGGCACCCGATGACGAGCCGGATCGTAATGGCGACGAGGCCGAAGATATCGCCCTGGAGGTGGTACATGAGGACCTGGGTCTCATCGTCATCGACAAGCCAGTCGGCCTGGTTGTCCATCCCGGCAATGGTGTGACCCGTGGCACGCTGCTCAATGGCTTGCTCCACCGCTTTCCTGAACTCCGCGGCCTGCCCAGGGCGGGCATTGTCCATCGGCTCGACAAGGACACCAGTGGATTGCTGGTGGTGGCGAGGACCCTGGAGGCCCAGACCGATCTCGTACGCCAATTGCAAAGCCGGACGGTCAAGCGCGTTTACCTTGCAGTGGTCAATGGTCATCCTCCAATGCAGGGCACCATCGATGCGCCGATCGGCCGTCATCCCTATCACCGGACCCGCATGGCGGTGATCGAAGGAGGTCGTGACGCCCGGACGCATTTTCAGGTGTTGGAGCGATTCGATGGGGCTGCGTTGGTGGAATGCCGCCTAGAAACCGGTCGTACCCACCAGATTCGGGTCCACCTGACCCATCTCGGGCACCCCTTGGTGGGAGATGCTACCTACCGCCGCCGCACCCCTTCGGCCTCCGGTCTGGCCGATTTTTCCCGGCAGGCCCTTCACGCCCACCAGCTTGCCCTGGTCCATCCGCTCAGCCGCTTGCCGATGGAATGGACCTCTCCGCTACCCGCAGATTTCGCTGACCTCCTGAGGCGCCTGCGGGGTGAGGGTTAGCGATTTGGGTGACATTTTGATTCCAGAGTGGGCGGCTCCGGCCTCGGTGGGTTGTTTATCCACCCGCCGCGGCGGCGGATGCAGTACCGGGCCCTACGCCAGTTGGAACCTGGGCGATCACGTGGGGGACGCACCGACAGCGGTGGCTAGCAATCGGGAACACTTGCGGACACGGCTTCCCGAGGATCCCGTCTGGTTGCGGCAGGTCCATGGCACGGTCGTCGTCGACGCGGATGCCTTACCCAATGGCATTCCGGAGGCGGATGCGGCGGTGGCCCGGCGTCCCGGGCGCGTCTGCGCCGTGCTCACTGCCGACTGCTTGCCCGTCTTGTTGTGTGACCGTGAGGGGAAGGTGGTCGGTGCGGCCCACGCCGGCTGGCGGGGGCTTCTGATGGGCATCTTGGAACTGACGGTGGATGCGATGGCGGTTCCAGGCCAGAATCTCATGGCTTGGCTAGGACCCGCAATCGGTCCGGCGGCCTTCGAAGTTGGTGGGGAGGTCCGGTCTGCGTTCATTGCCGAAGACCCGGGCGCCACCACGGGTTTCGCTCCGGGGGCCGCGCCAGGGAAGTGGTGGGCCGACCTTCCATGGCTTGCCCGTCGCAGACTGGCGCGATGCGGTGTTGTGACCGTCTTTGGGGGCAATCGCTGCACCTATTCCGAAGCGGCCGATTTTTTTTCGTATCGACGCGATGGGGTGACCGGGCGCATGGCAAGCCTAATCTGGCGTAACTGAGCGGTATTTCGCGCCCAGGGATGGCGGGCGGCTATTGATCGTCTGGAGTTTCGAGACTATTGTCTCGGTCTGTTTGCATTGCTCGGCGCTTTGCTGCGCGCCGACGCGCCGGGGTCCCGAATAGCCATAGGAACAAGGCCAAGGGTCCAAGGCCCGCCAGCGTGAACGTGAGGATGCCGCCGACGATGGTGGTATCGGCGGCAGCGACGAGGAGTGCAACGTACAGCCAGGCGATGGCGATGAGGTAAATGGCGGCCTCCGGGTTCGTCAAGGGATGGCAATGCGGAGGGGCGCCGGCCGACTCTCCGCGGCAATAACGACAAGACAAGCAAACTGGGAGACTCCCCCATGTCGGAAAGCAACCAGTCCGTGGACGCCGGAACGGTCGATCCCTCCCGCTTTGCTGGGGGAATGGCCCAGAATTTCGCGGAATTCCTGGCGGCGCAAATGGCCGCCTTCAAGCCTCAAGCCGGGCCGGTGGGCGCGCTACCGATGCCGGAAGCCCAGGAATGGCTAACGCTTCAGCAAGATTATGCCGCGCGCCACGCGACCTTGTGGAAGAGCCTGTTGGATCGACGCTCGGGGGAAACCAGTGAGCCAGTCGTTCGCCCAGAGCCAGGGGATCGACGCTTCAGTTCCGCGGAATGGTCATCAAGCCCGGTGTTCGACTACATCCGCCAATCTTATCTCCTCAACGCCGATTTCCTCCGTCGGATGACGGATGCCATGCCGATTGCCGACGGGCGAATGAAAGCCCGGGCGCAGTTCCTGACCCGCCAATACGTCGACGCCATGGCGCCGTCGAATTTCGCCGCCACCAACCCCGATTTCATCCGCCAAGCCCTCGATACCCAGGGCGAGAGCATCTCCGCCGGCATCAAGAATCTGCTGGATGATTTGCAGAAGGGGCGGATCTCCATGACCGACGACGCGGCCTTCGAGGTCGGGCGGAACCTGGCAGTAACGCCGGGCTCGGTCATCTATGAGAACGAGCTGATGCAGCTCATCCAGTATTCGCCAACGACCGAGAAGGTGTGCCAGCGGCCGTTGCTGATCGTCCCGCCTTGCATCAACAAGTTCTACATCATGGACCTCCAGCCGGAGAATTCCTTGGTGAAGTTCATCGTGGATCAGGGCTTTACGGTGTTTCTGGTGAGTTGGCGGAATGCTGGCCCTGACCAGGCCCACTGCACTTGGGACGATTATCTGGAGAAAGGCCCCCTGACGGCTCTGGACGTCGTTCGGCAAGTGACGAAGGTCAAGAAACCCAACGTGCTGGGATTCTGCGTCGGCGGCACCCTCCTGACCTCGGCTTTGGCGGTGGCTCGCGGACGCGGTGAAGACCCCGTCGAAAGCCTGACACTGATGACGACGCTCCTCGATTTCTCAGACTGCGGAGAATTGGGGTGTTTGGTGGACGAGACCAGCGTGGCGGCGCGGGAGGCGACGATTGGTCGGGGCGGTCTGCTCAAGGGCCAGGAAATTGCCAACGTGTTTTCATCGTTGCGTGCCAATGACCTCATTTGGCAGTACTTCGTCGGTAATTATCTCAAGGGCACCAAGCCTCCGGTCTTCGATCTTCTATTCTGGAATTCGGACAGCACCAACCTGCCGGGGCCGTTCCTGAGTTGGTACCTGCGCAACATGTACCTCGAGAACAATCTCCGTGTCCCCGGGCGTCTATCGATGCTGGGAGTCAAGGTCGACCTTGGCAAGGTTGATGCGCCGGCTTACCTGCTCGCCACCCGAGAGGACCATATCGTTCCCTGGACGGGGGCTTACACGGTCCGGGGGCTGCTCGGCGGTGAAACCACCTTTGTGCTTGGCGCGAGTGGTCACATCGCCGGGGCCATCAACCCTGCAGGCAAGAATAAGCGTAGTTATTGGGTGAGCGATTCCTCGTCGTCGCTGCCGGACGAATGGCTCGCCAGCTCGGAGGAGCGGCGGGGAAGCTGGTGGTGGCATTGGATCGAATGGCTGCGGGCCCGGAGTGGGAAGGAGATGGCGGCCCGAGCCAAGCTTGGCAATGCCAAATTCACCCCCAACGAGCCGGCCCCAGGACGCTACGTCAAGGAGCGCGGCTAGTTAGGGCGCCTAAAAGAACATCAAACATTGGCGGCGGCAGCAAGCAAGAGGGGGGACTGCCGCAGGACGCTGGAACCCCCGAAAATTTGGGAGAGGAGTATTTTATGGCAAGAGTTGCACTGGTAACCGGTGGGATGGGTGGCCTTGGCGAATCCATTTGTATCAAGCTGGCCGCGCTGGGCTACAAGGTCGTCACCACCCATTCCCCCGGGAATTCCAAGGCCGCCGAGTGGCTGCAAACCATGAACAACATGGGTTATGGCTTTAAGGCCTATCCCTGTGATGTGGCGGATTTTGATTCCTGCAAATCCTGTGTCGAGACCGTCGTCAAGGAAGTCGGACCCATTGACGTGCTGGTCAATAACGCCGGGATTACCCGCGACATGACCTTCAAGCGAATGACCAAGGCCGATTGGGACGCCGTCATCAGCACCAACTTGGACAGTTGCTTCAACATGACCAAGCAGGTCATGGACGGGATGGTGGAGCGCAAGTGGGGCCGAGTGATCAATGTTTCGTCCCTGAACGGCATCAAGGGTGCCTTCGGCCAGACCAACTATGCGGCCGCCAAAGCGGGGATGCATGGCTTCACGAAGTCGCTGGCACTGGAAGTCGCCCGTAATGGCGTGACCGTCAACACCATTTCCCCGGGCTATATCGGGACCAAGATGGTGATGGCGATTCCCCAGGAAGTCCTGGACAGCAAGATCCTTCCGCAGATCCCGATGGCGCGACTGGGCAAGCCGGAAGAGATCGCCGGCCTGATTGCCTACCTGTCCTCTGACGAAGCGGCCTTTGTCACCGGCGCCAATATTTCGATTAATGGCGGTCAGCACATGTTTTGAGTCACCATCGAGCCCTGTCGGGTGGATGGAAGCGGCGCCTCGGCGCCGCTTTGTTTTTGCAATGCAACAAGTTTCGCCAAAGTTAGGTATACTCGTGCTTTGATCGAGGCCGTTTGCTCTGATCAATCAACGGCTGGACGCCCACCAGCAAATGAGATGCCGACCGATGGTCGGCTTATGTACCGCAGCAAAAGGAATGAAAATGACGCAAAAAGTCGCTCTTGTCACCGGCGCGATGGGCGGTCTGGGAACCGCGATTTGCCAGGCTCTGGCCAAAGATGGGATGACGGTGCTGGCCAACTGCCTCCCCGGGTTTCCCCAGAAGGACGAATGGCTGGCTAAGCAAAAGGAGCTGGGATTCGAGTTCATCGCGGCCGAGGGCGATGTGTCGGACTATGCCTCCTGTCAGGAAATGGTGGCCAAGATTGAGGCCGAGGTCGGCCCTGTGGATGTGTTGGTGAACAACGCCGGTATCACCCGCGACAAATTTTTCCCCAAGATGGAAAAGGCGCAATGGGATGCGGTCATTTCGACCAATCTGAACAGCCTGTTCAATGTGACCCACCAGATCTCCCCCAAGATGGCCGAGCGCGGCTGGGGCCGGATCATCAACGTCTCCTCAGTTAATGGTGTGAAAGGTCAAGCGGGTCAGACCAATTACTCGGCCGCCAAGGCCGGCGTTCTGGGATTCACTAAGGCATTGGCCGGAGAGTTGGCCGCCAAGGGTGTTACCGTGAATGCTGTAGCCCCCGGGTACATCGGTACCGACATGGTCATGGCGATCCGGGACGACATTCGTCAGGGCATCGTCGACACGGTCCCGATGAAGCGGCTGGGTAAGCCCGAAGAAATCGGCGCCCTGTGCAGCTACCTGGCGTCGGATATGGCCGGTTATGTGACCGGTGCGACGATCAACATCAACGGCGGTTTGCACATGTGCTGATTGCCGGCCTTGCCGATTCGGCAAGGATGATTGGTGCAACAAAACCCCGCCTGTTGGCGGGGTTTTGTTGCACTGCTGCGGTATAATTCGAATGAGAGCGGGGCAACCGCCATCTGGAGGGGATTCAAATGGGTAGTCAGTCGCGTCTGATCAAGAAATATCCCAATCGTCGTCTTTATGACACTCGGACCAGTTCCTACATCACCCTTGCCGATGTCAAGGAGTTGGTGCTGGGACATGAGGATTTCCAAGTCGTAGATGCCAAAAGTGGCGATGACCTGACCCGCAGCATTCTTCTGCAGATCATCCTGGAGGAAGAGGCGGGCGGTGCGCCAATGTTTACGAGCGACCTTCTTGCACAGATGATCCGGTTCTACGGGAATGCGATGCAGGGCATGATGGGGAAATACCTTGAAAACAACATCAAGGCGTTTGCCGACATGCAGCAAAAGTTGCAGGATCAGGCTAAAGCAATCTATGGCGACAATAACCCGCTGAGCCAGGACCTTTGGGCCCAGTTCCTAAACTTCCAGGGGCCTGCACTTCAAAGCATGATGGGCACCTACATCGAACAGAGCAAGAAGATGTTCCTGCAGATGCAGGAACAAATCGAAAGCCAGACGCGTAACATGTTCTCCGGTTTCCAGTTTCCGAGCTATGCCATTGGCAAGGAATCCGGCACCCGCGGCGACGGGAACACCGGCGGGGGCGCCAAGTAGCTCGCGACTTTTTTCGTATTGATTGAGGGGACTTGGCTGTCCGCATGGTGAAGCAAGCACGTCAACGTCCCCCGACAGTGGGGTTCGTTTCGCTGGGTTGCCCAAAGGCAACCGTTGATTCTGAGCATATCCTCACCCGTCTCCGTGGTGAGGGCTACGAGATTTCCTCCACGTATGACGAAGCCGACCTGGTCGTCGTCAATACCTGTGGATTTATCGATGCCGCGGTAGCCGAATCCCTAGGGGCGATCGGAGAAGCCCTGAATGAAAATGGCAAGGTGATTGTCACCGGGTGTCTAGGCGCCAAGGAAGACGTCATTCTCGCGGCACATCCTCAGGTCCTTGAAGTGACGGGGCCCCATGCGACCGAAGCAGTCATGCAGGCGGTGCACCGTCACCTGCCAAAGCGTCATGATCCCTTCCAGGATTTGGTGCCACCTCAGGGTGTGCGTCTAACCCCCAGCCATTACGCTTACCTCAAGATATCCGAGGGGTGTAATCACCGCTGTTCTTTCTGCATCATTCCCTCGATGAGGGGCGACCTGGTCAGCCGGCCCATCGGGGAGGTGATGAAAGAGGCGGAGGCCTTGGTGGATGCGGGCGTGCGCGAAATCCTGGTGATCTCCCAGGACACCAGTGCATACGGTGTGGACCTCCGCTATCGCACCGGCTTTTGGGGGGGGCGTCCTTTGAAGACGCGTTTGGCCGAACTGTGCAAGGCCCTTGGCGAACTGGGCGTATGGGTGCGTCTCCACTACGTCTACCCCTATCCAAGCGTCGACGATTTGCTTCCCCTCATGGCCGAAGGGCTGATCCTTCCTTATTTGGACGTGCCATTTCAGCATGCCAGTCCGCGGATTCTCAAACTGATGAAGCGTCCTGGAGCCGTGGATGACACCCTGGCGCGCATCCGGTCCTGGCGCCAAGTTTGTCCAGACCTCACCATCCGCAGTACCTTCATCACCGGGTTCCCTGGAGAGACTGAGGAAGATTTCTCCCTTCTCCTGGATTTTCTCGCTGAAGCGCAACTCGATCGGGTCGGCGCGTTTGCGTATTCTCCGGTTGAAGGGGCGACAGCCAATGCATTGCCCGATCCGGTGCCCGAACTCTTGCGGGAAGAGCGCAAGGCCCGTCTGATGGCGTTCCAGGAAGACATCAGCACGCAGCGGCTTGAGGCCAAAATTGGGCAAGAACTCACTGTCCTGGTGGATGAAGTGGACGACGAGGGTGCCCTGGCTCGGTCGCCTGCCGATGCCCCTGAAATCGACGGGCTGGTCATCATCCCGGACGGGCTCGAACTCGAGGTGGGCGAATTCGCCCAGGTGCGAGTGACGGATTGTGATGTCCATGATCTCTACGCGGTTCCCATCGTCTGACCTGCCGGTTCATTGGTCCATTGTGGCCGCGATGTGTCAGCACGGTCCACGATGGGCGGCGAAACCGTCCTAATGACACGACGGCCACCCAAGGTGGGATTGGCTCTCGGCAGTGGCTCGGCGCGCGGCTGGGCCCATCTGGGTGTGATCCAGGCCCTCGCTGAACAAGGGATCCGGCCGGATGTGATCTGTGGTTGTTCCATTGGCGCGTTCGTCGGGGCTGCGGTGGCGGGCGGAGACCAGGAGCGACTACACCGTTGGGCCGAGTCGCTGCGCTGGAAGGATGTCCTTGCTTTGATGGACGTCAGCCTGAGGGGCGGATTGATCAAGGGTGCCCGGCTGATGGATTTTTTTGAGCGGAACTTCGAAGACCGCGATTTCTCCGCCCTTGATACCCCATTCGCATGTGTTGCGACCGATTTGCCGACCGGGAGGGAGGTGTGGTTAAGGGAGGGTAGCGTGTCCCAGGCCGTGCGGGCCTCCATTGCCCTTCCTGGCCTCATGACGCCGATCCCATGGGACGATACGCTACTCGTAGATGGCGGACTCGTGAATCCTGTCCCCGTTTCTCTTTGTCGGGCCATGGGGGCAGATCTCGTGGTCGCAGTCGATCTTGGTTCGGATATTGTGGGTCGCCCCTGGCGCCGTGAGGTGCCCCCGCTGCCGCAGGGGGAGGAAAGCCCGGCTTGGCCGCGCCGCCTTCTCAGTCGGCTTGGTATCGGCAATGGCGAACCGCCTCCGGGCGAACCCAACTTGCCGTCCATCGTCGGCGTGCTGGTGGCGTCGATCAACATCATGCAGGTGCGGATTGCGCGAAGCCGCCTTGCCGGCGAACCCGCCGACGTGTTGTTGTCGCCCCGGGTTGGGCACGTCGGCCCCCTAGACTATCACCGCGCAGCGGAGACCATTTCGGAGGGGGTCGCGGAGGTCCAGCGGATGCTGCCTGCCATTCACCACGCATTTGAGCGCTTTGGGTAGAGATAAAGTATGGTCCCGGAGATTTTGGGGGCGCTGAGCCAGATCGTCGGTTCCGACCACGTCCTGACCGGGAAGGACGCAGCGCCCTTCGAGGTGGATTGGCGGGGTCGTTATCGGGCCCGTGCCATTGCAGTGGTGCGGCCCGGGACCACCGCAGAGGTCGCACAAGTCGTGTCCTTTTGCCGGGAGCACCGCATTGCGATGGTGCCCCAGGGTGGCAACACTGGGTTGTGTGGGGGTTCGATTCCCGTTGCTGACGACGTGGCGATTGTGATCACCTTGCGCCGCCTCAACCGACTTCGCGCGGTCGACCCCTTGGACGGCAGCCTCTGCGCCGAGGCGGGCTGTACCCTGTCGGAGGTGCAACAGGCGGCTCAGGCGGTGGATCAGCTCTTTCCTCTCGCCCTGGCGTCTGAGGGGTCTTGCGAGATTGGCGGCAACATCTCAACCAATGCCGGCGGCATCCAGGTGCTGCGTTACGGCACCATGCGCGACTTGGTCCTGGGCCTGGAGGTCGTTCTTCCCGACGGTCGGATTTGGAATGGGTTGCGCGCCCTGCGCAAGGACAATACTGGTTATGACCTGAAGCATCTCTTTATCGGTGCGGAAGGCACGCTCGGTATTGTGACTGCTGCGACGCTGAAGCTTTTTCCGCGGCCCGGCAGCCAGGTAGTGGCCTGGATCGGGGTAACAAATGTGGTGGCCGTAGAAGAGCTTTTTCGATTGCTCAAACGGGTATGCCGAGATCGATTGGTGGCGTTCGAATTGATCGGTCAGGCGGCTTTGGAGTTGGTCTTGCGCCATATTCCAGGTGCGCGGACTCCGCTTCCCGGACGCCAGGGTTGGTCGGTGCTGGTGGAGGTGGCCGATGTTTGCCTGGAGGGGGAACTGGCAACCATAGTCGAAAGCATTGTGGACGAGGCGATGCAGAGTGGTTGGGTGGACGATGCCGTCATTTCCCAGTCGTCCTCGCAGGCCATGGCGTTGTGGGCCCTGCGGGAAAACCTCTCAGAGGCGCAAAAAATCGAGGGGTTGAGCGTTAAACACGACATCTCCGTGCCAGTCAGTCAGATCGTGAATTTCCTCGGCGCTGCTGAGTCTGCGCTATGCGGTCAGGCCCCGGGGGTCCGCATCGTGGCGTTTGGGCACTTTGGCGACGGTAACCTCCACTACAACCTCAGCATGGCCGATGGTGGCGACAATGCGCGCCTGCTCGAGGCTGCAGAGCAGGTGACGCGCATCGTCCATGATCTCGTCGCTGTCCACGGGGGATCGATATCCGCGGAGCACGGTATTGGTCAATTGAAGCGCGAAGAATTGCGGCGCTATAAGCCAGCCATCGAACTCGAGTTGATGGCCCGTATCAAGGCCGCTCTGGATCCGGATGGACTGATGAATCCTGGCAAGATCCTGTAAGAAGAAAATCGACGCTCCATCTCGGCGGCCCTTTACAGATTGCGGGTCATTTCCTATAATTCGGCCTCTTTCGCGGTCGGGGCTATAGCTCAGCTGGGAGAGCGCTTGCATGGCATGCAAGAGGTCGGCGGTTCGATCCCGCCTAGCTCCACCAACCGTCGAAGTCCCCATCGTCTAGAGGCCTAGGACACCGCCCTTT
>JAEUNX010000123.1 GCA_016791025.1 Zoogloeaceae bacterium
ATGCTATTCCGAGATCTATTTCGAGGAAGGCCAAAAGCCCCTCGGCGGGCTTAGCGCGGCCCACCAGCTCGGCCGCCATGATTTTCGCAACCTGGTGATGTTTTCCAGCCTGTCGAAGCGATCGAACGTGCCGGGCATGCGCTCAGGCTTCGTCGCGGGGGACGCCAGGATCCTCAAGAATTTTCTCCTCTATCGGACCTATCACGGCTGCGCCATGAGCCCGGCGGTGCAAGCGGCCTCCGCGGTCGCGTGGTCTGACGAGGCCCACGTGGTGGAAAACCGGCGCCTCTATCGGGAAAAGTTCGATCGGATCACCCCGATGCTGGACGACGTCATCGAGGCAAACCGGCCAGATGCCGGTTTCTACCTTTGGGCCAGGGTGGACCGGCGCACTGGCCTCTCGGACACCGAGTTCGCCCGCCGTCTCCTCGCCGAATATAATGTGACGGTTCTGCCAGGCAGCTTTCTCGCCCGCGACGCCCATGGCTCCAACCCCGGGGCGGGTCATGTCCGCATCGCCCTGGTCGCCGAAACCGGCGAATGCCTGGAAGCCGCCGGGCGCATCGTCGACTTCTGTCAACAACTCTAAATCTGGATTCCCCATGCTCGATTTGCAAAAGACCATCGAAGACGCTTTCGAGGTGCGCACCACCCTATCCCCCGCCTCAGCCCCACCGGCAGTGCGGGAAGCCGTGGCCGAAGTCATCAATGGCCTCGATTGCGGTGCCCTGCGGGTCGCCGAAAAACGCGATGGCCAGTGGCAGGTGAACCAATGGATCAAGAAGGCGGTACTGATCTCCTTCCGGCTCCAGGACAACGTGGTGATGCCCGGCGGGACGACCCAGTATTTCGACAAGGTTCCGACCAAGTTCGGCGATTACACGCCGGAGCAATTCCAGGCCGGCGGTTTTCGCGTGGTGCCACCAGCGACGGCGCGCAAGGGCAGCTTCATCGCCAAGAACGTGGTCCTCATGCCCTCTTACGTCAACATTGGCGCCTACGTGGATGAAGGCACGATGGTGGACACCTGGGCCACGGTGGGCTCCTGCGCCCAGATCGGCAAGAACGTCCACCTGTCCGGCGGCGTCGGTATCGGAGGCGTCCTGGAGCCGGTGCAGGCCGGCCCGGTGATTATTGAAGACAACTGCTTCATCGGCGCCCGCTCCGAAGTAGTTGAAGGCGTGGTGGTCGAAGAGAATTCGGTCATCTCGATGGGCGTCTACATTGGCCAGAGCACCAAGATCTATGACCGCGCCACCGGGGAGGTCACCTATGGCCGCATTCCGGCGGGGTCGGTGGTGGTGAGTGGCAACCTGCCCTCTGCCGACGGTAAATACAGCCTCTATTGTGCCGTCATTGTGAAACGGGTCGATGCTCAGACCCGGGCCAAGACCGGCATCAACGAGCTGTTGCGCGGCGCCTGATCAAGGCGAACGGCGTCGAGCGTTGGCCGGCCCACGACAGGAGTCCCCATGATCTTCGACAAGCTGTTCCGCCTGATGGCCGACAAAAAGGCCTCGGACATTTTCATTACGGCCGGGGCGGCCATCCACATCAAGATCGAAGGCGTGGCTGTCCCCATCAACCAGCAGGCGATGGACCCGCCTACCATTGAGCGGATGGTGCGTGAGCTCCTCACGCCAGAACAATTTGCCAAGTTCAGCGAGCGCAAGGAGCTCAACCTTTCCCGCGGGGTAAGGGAGCTAGGCAACTTTCGTATCAACATCATGCAGCAGCGCAGCAGCATCGCGGTGGTGGTGCGCTACATCCAGGGCGACATCCCCAAGCTGGGTTCGCTGAACCTGCCGCCCATTCTCGCCGACGTAATCATGGAAAAGCGGGGCCTGGTACTGGTGGTCGGTGCCACCGGGTCGGGCAAGTCTACGACCATGGCTTCGATGATCGATCATCGGAATGCAAGCCGGTCGGGTCACATCCTGACGGTGGAGGACCCAATCGAGTATTTGTTCAACCATCGCAAATCGGTCATCAACCAACGGGAAGTGGGCATCGACACCGAAAGCTGGCACGAGGCCCTGAAGAACGCCATGCGTCAGGCGCCCGACTGCATCCTGATCGGCGAAATTCGCGACCGGGAAACCATGCAGGCCGCCCTGGCCTACGCGCAGACCGGGCACTTGTGCCTCGCGACACTGCACGCGAACAATGCCTACCACGCCCTGAACCGGGTGGTGAATTTCTTCCCCCTGGAAAACCGGGCGCTGCTATATCTCGATCTCGCAGTGGCCCTTAAGTGCATTATTTCCCAGCGACTCGTGAAGAAGCCGGATGGACGGCGCCTGCCGGCCATGGAGATTCTGATGAACACCCGCCACGTGGCGGACCTGATCGAACAAGGCGAGCTGAACGAGATCAAGGAAGCCATGGAGCAAAGCCTCGCTCCCGGCTCCCAGACCTTTGAACAGGACCTCTTCCGCCTGTACAAGGAAGGCACCGTCGATCTTGAAGAAGCGTTGGCCAACTCCGACTCCCCGACCAACCTCTACTGGTTGATCAACAACGGCCAGATCAGCAATAGCCAGGGAGAAACCCCTACCGCAGCGGGCTCCGCCGATTTCCAGGCCCCGCAGCAGGAAGGCGGCGCGTCCTTCAAGGAATTCACCCTCCACCTCGACGATCACCCGGCTACCTGATTGCCGCTCAAACATGACCCAGCTCGACTCCGCCCAGGCGGTCACTCTTGCCCTCGCCCAGAACCTCATCGCCCGCCCTTCGATCACCCCGGAGGATGCGGGCTGCCTTGACCTCATTGCCGAACGCCTCGTTCCGCTGGGTTTCGTTTGTGAGCGGATCGATGCCGGTGGCGTGCGCAATCTCTGGGCCCGGCGCGGTCAGGCCAATCCGTTGGTCTGCCTTGCCGGCCATACAGACGTGGTGCCCACCGGCCCCCTGCCCGAATGGGAGTTTCCCCCCTTCTCGCCCACCATCGAAGCGGGCCACCTTTGCGGGCGCGGGGCAGCGGACATGAAGTCCTCATTGGCAGCCTTCGTCACCGCCGTCGAGCGTTTCGTCGCCAGGCACCCGAACCACCTCGGCAGTATCGCCTTGCTCCTGACCTCCGACGAGGAGGGCGATGCGGTCCACGGCACCGTCGAAGTCGTCAGGGTCCTCCGAGCCCGGGGCGAGTCCATAGATTTCTGTATCGTTGGCGAACCGACCTCCGCCGCCCAGCTTGGGGATATGATCAAAAATGGGCGGCGGGGCAGCCTCTCGGGCCGACTCACCGTGCGTGGCCAGCAGGGCCACATTGCCTATCCGCACCTGGCCCGCAATCCTATCCACCTCGCCGCCCCGGCTTTGGCGGAGCTGGCAGCCACACAGTGGGACGAGGGCAACGAGTATTTCCCGTCCACCACCTGGCAGATGTCCAACATCCACGCCGGCACCGGAGCGACCAACGTCATTCCTGGCAGCCTGGAAGTGTTGTTCAACTTTCGCTATTCCACGGCGAGCACCGCGGAGGGGCTGAGAGCGCGGGTGATCGAAACGCTCGACCGCCACGGGCTCGACTATGACCTTGCCTGGACCCATTCGGGTAAGCCCTTCCTGACACCCCGCGGAACCCTGGTGGACGCGATGGCCCAATCCATTGCCGAAGTGACCGGTATCAACACTGAGCTGTCGACCACCGGCGGCACCTCGGACGGGCGCTTCATCGCCGACCTCTGCCCGCAGGTAGTGGAGTTTGGCCCGGTCAACGCCACCATCCACAAGATCAACGAGCGCATTCGCCTCTCCGACCTGGGGCCTCTGTCCCGGATCTATGAAGGGACCCTCGAACGCCTCCTCCAGGACACACCATGACCGACGCACCCGCCCACCCTCACAATGAGGACGATGACCATGAACATGGTGGTCCTTTGGCCGAGCTCGTCACAGTCCGGGACTGGTTGCGCTATGCCGTGAGCCGCTTCACCCGGGGCGGACTCAGCTTCGGGCACGGCTCAACGGAGGCCTTCGACGAGGCCGCTTACCTTCTCTTCCATACCCTGGCGCTGCCCCTGGACCGCCTGGAGGTCTTCCTCGACGCCTGCATCACCAGCGAGGAGCGGCCGGCCCTGCTAGAGATCATCGACCGGCGGGTCGACGAACGCATTCCGGCGGCCTATCTCACTCACGAAGCCTGGATGGGTAATTTCCACTTTTACGTCGATCCCCGAGTCATCATCCCCCGCTCGTATTTCGGAGAGCTTCTGGATGAGGGGCTGGCGCCGTGGGTCGAAGATCCAGACCGTGTCGGGACCGCCCTGGACCTGTGCACCGGTTCTGGCTGCCTGGCCATTCTGATGGCCCATGCTTTCCCCCAGGCCCACATCACGGCAGTGGACCTGTCCCCCGATGCCCTGACGGTCGCCCGCCGCAATGTGGACGATTACGGTTTGCAGGGGCGGATCGACCTCATCGAAAGCGATGTGTTCTCGGCCCTTGGGCCGCGCCGCTTCGACGTGATCATCTCCAATCCCCCTTACGTCACCGCCGATTCCATGAGTCGGTTACCCCCTGAATATCGCCATGAACCCGAACAAGCCCTGGCGGCAGGACCCGACGGCCTCGACATTGTGCGGCAGATCCTCGCCCAGGCTCATCACCACCTGACACCTCAAGGCATCCTGGCCGTGGAAGTCGGACACAACCGGGAGTTGGTTGAAGAGGCCTTCCCGGATCTGCCCTTCACCTGGCTGGCGTCCGCTACCGACGAGGGCAAGGTATTCCTCCTGACCCAGGAACAGCTCCCACCGCCTTGACCACCACGGAATAAGGATTCGCGTATCATCGAATTCCGGTCGTTGAGCTGTCTGCACCCCACCCACGGACCGTCCAACCCAAACTCGAGCCGACGTCATGTCATCCGAACGCCCCGTACTCCTCGTCGAGGACAATCCGGACGATGAAGCCCTGACCCTCCGGGCTTTCTCGAAGAACAAGATCCCCAACCCGGTCATCGTCGCCCGGGACGGTGTCGAAGCCCTGGATTACCTGGCGGGCAAAGGCAGCCATGCCGGCCGTGACATGTCGATCATGCCCGCCGTCATCTTGCTGGACCTCAAATTGCCACGAATCGACGGCCTCGAAGTGCTACGCCGCATCCGGGCCGATGACCGGACATCGCTGCTGCCCGTCGTCGTTCTCACCACCTCGAAAGAAACACAGGACATCTTGCAGGCCTACCGCCTCGGGGCCAACAGCTACATCCGCAAGCCGGTGGACTTCGAGCGCTTCATTCAGGCCATCAGCCAACTCGGGGTTTATTGGTTGAGCCTCAACGAGCCGGTAGCGCCCGCCCCCAGCGCTACCTGAGGGCCCCATTGGCTCAGGGTTCCGCCATCACTGCCTCGATGGCGGGAACGAGGGCTTCCGGGGCGGTGGTGGGGGCAAAGCGGTCAACGTGTGTGCCGTCTCTTGCCACCAGGAATTTTGTGAAGTTCCACTTCACGGATTCCGACCCCAACACACCCTTGGCCGCGTTTTTGAGAAACTGGAAGAGTGGATCGGCCTGGGGACCGTTGACTTCGAGTTTGGCGCTCAGGGGAAAAGTCACGCCATAGCGGGCTTCGCAAAACGTCGCAATCTCGCTGGCAGACCCCGGCTCCTGGGCGCCGAACTGATTGCAGGGACATCCGATCACCACTAGGCCCCGTGCGGCAAACTGGCGGTGGAGGGCTTCCAGGCCCTGGTACTGGGGTGTGAACCCACATTCGCTGGCCGTATTGACGATGAGCAAGGGTCGGCCGGCAAATTGCCTCAGGGGCAATTCGCCGCCGCCCAGCGCGGTAAGGGAAAAATTGAAAACGCTCGTCACCATCTGATGGACCTCAGGCGAGCTCGTCGATCCAGGCCTGTTGGATGGCCTCAAGGATGCGCTCACCGCAGTGCTTCGGGTCGTCATCGAATTCCGGCAAGGCCATTACCCATTTGGACAGATCGACGAAATTCAGCCTCATCGGATCCGCGTCTGGGTGGGCCTCGGAGAGTTGTATGGCGATTTCCTGAACTTCGGTCCACTTCATCAGCGTTTTCCCTCACTGACCATGTTGATGGTGTATTTCGGGATCTCGATCACCAGAGGCTCAGCGCCGACGATGGCCTGACAGGACAAGCGCGATGTCGGCTCCAGACCCCAGGCTTTGTCGAGGAGGTCTTCCTCGTCTTCGCTCGGTT
Organism: Zoogloeaceae bacterium; assembly: GCA_016791025.1. Lineage (GTDB taxonomy): Bacteria > Pseudomonadota > Gammaproteobacteria > Burkholderiales > Rhodocyclaceae > JAEUNX01. The sequence goes on from JAEUNX010000123.1 coordinate 6,181, forward strand.
CCTCCAGCGATCGGTAGCCCTCGCGAACCACGACATGGCATGTGGTACAGGCGCAGGACTTTTCGCAGGCGTGCTCAATCTCAATATCGTGCGACAGCAAGGCATCGCAGAGGGATTCCCCCGGAGTCACCTCAATCACGGCGCCATCGGGGCACAACTCCATATGGGGGAGGACTATCACCTGGGTCATCATCACACCTTGATTTCGTCCACCTTACGACCGGCGAGGGCGGCCCGGATGCTTTGATCCATCCTGCGTGCCGCAAATTCATCGGTCGCGCGGCCGAGCGTCTCGATTCCACCTTTGATCTCGGCAGGACTCGCGGTTTCGACAAGATTAGCCAACATTGCCATCGCCTGGTCGATGGCCTCACGCTCGATTGCGGACAGGAGGCCGCCATCCTTGGTCAGGGCCTGTTGAGTCGCTTCCAGGGCCCGACGCGCCTCGACTTGCTGCTCCCGCAGGGCCCGAGCCTGCATGTCCTCGCCGGCATGCTCGTAACCTTCCCGCAGCATCGTAGCGACCTCTTCATCGGTGAGTCCGTAGGACGGTTTCACCACGACGCTGGCCTCAATCCCGGAACCCAGCTCCCGCGCGGCCACGGAAAGCAGTCCATCCGCATCGACCTGGAAGCTGACCCGGATCCGGGCCGCCCCGGCGACCATTGGCGGAATGCCCCGCAATTCAAAACGGGCGAGGGAACGACAATCGCTGACCAACTCCCGCTCACCCTGAACCACATGGATCGCCATGGCAGTCTGGCCATCCTTGAAAGTCGTGAAATCCTGCGCCCGGGCAATCGGAATTGTCGAATTGCGGGATATGACCTTCTCAACCAATCCGCCCATGGTTTCGAGCCCAAGGGATAGGGGAATGACATCGAGAAGGAGCCAGTCATCGTCGGCCGTTCGATTCCCTGCCAGCACGTTGGCCTGGATCGCGGCGCCCAGAGCCACCACCTTGTCAGGATCGAGGTTAGTCAGGGGTTCCTGGCCGAAGAAATCCGCCACGGCCCGCTGAACGTGGGGCATGCGGGTGGCCCCCCCAACCATCACCACACCCTTGACGTCCTCGGGACCCAGGCCCGCGTCTCGCAGACACTTGCGCACTGGGCCAAGGGTTTTCTGCACCAGGGGCTGGGTCATGGTGACGAATTCATCCCGGGAAATCACCAGGCTCACCCGCTCCCCGCTGGCCAGATCCGCCACCACAGAGGCCTCCTCATTGACCGTAAGGCTTTCCTTGGCCTCGCGAGCGCGCATTGCGAGTCGGCGAGCGTCTTCCGCGGACGGGGGGGCGATCAGGGCCTTGTCGAGCATCCAGCAGAACAGGCGATGATCGAAATCATCGCCCCCAAGGGCCACGTCGCCACTGGTGGCGAGGACTTCGAACACCCCCCGGGAGAGCTTCAGGATGGAAATATCGAAGGTGCCACCGCCGAGGTCGTAGATCGCATAGATTCCTTCAGACCCGTTGTCGAGCCCGTAAGCAATGGCAGCGGCAGTCGGCTCATTGAGGAGCCTCAGGACATTCAGCCCCGCAAGGGTAGCGGCGTCCTTGGTCGCCTGACGTTGAGCATCATCGAAATAGGCCGGGACCGTGATCACTGCGCCCGTCAGCGCGCCGCCTAGACTCTCCTCCGCACGTTGGCGCAGGAGTTTAAGAATCTCGGCCGAAACCTCCACCGGACTTTTGACCCCCTGGACCGTTCTCAGGCGCACCATGCCGTCCTGCACCAAGAAGTCGTAGGGCATGGTCTCCACGTGGGCGACGTCCTTCAGACCACGCCCCATGAATCGCTTCACCGACACGATGGTATTGCGGGGATCCTTGGCCTGGGCCGCCTGGGCCACGGCCCCCACATCCACCTGCCCGTCGGCCCGGTAGCGAACCACGCTGGGCAACATCGAACGGCCCGAAGCATCCTGCAGGCACACAGCAATTCCGTTGCGCACCGTTGCGACGAGTGAGTTTGTAGTGCCGAGGTCAATGCCCACCGCCAGGCGATGCTGGTGCGGTGCCGTCGATTCGCCGGGCTCGGCAATTTGCAGGAGCGCCATCAGGATTCCAATGCCTCGAGGGCGTTGTCGATTTCGTGTTGCAGCTTGGTGAGAAACATCATGCGTCGTACCAGATCCCGCCCGTCTTCCAGGGCATGGCGGCGGTCCAGCGCATCCTCCAGACCGCTGTCCAAAGCCTTGGCCTCCCCACGAATCCGCCGCTGCAGCACCTCCAGTTCTGCCACCTCGCCAGAATCACGAGCGTCGGCCACGGCCTCCCGCCATTCCATTTGTTCCATCAGGAACTCGGGGGACATGGCGGTGTTGCTTTCCAAGGCGGGATCGACGCCCTGAAGTTCAAGCAGGTAACAGGCGCGGGACAGAGGTGTGCGCAAGACCCGGTAGGCCTCGTTCACCCGGGTTGCCCACTGCATCGAGACACGTTTTTCGAGATCAGAGAGGTGGGCGAATCGATCAGGATGGACCTGGCCCTGCACTTCACGGTAGGCCCGATCCAGTTCCGCGCCGTCGATGCGGAAGGAAACTGGCAACCCGAACAGCTCGTAATGATTTTTCCTAAGGTCCACCACCATGGTCAAACGCCGCCGCGGGCGGGCTCAGACATTGAAGCTTTCCCCACAACCGCACTGGTCCTTGACGTTCGGATTGTTGAACTTGAACCCTTCGTTCAGTCCTTCCCGCACAAAATCCAGCTCGGTGCCTTCCAGGTAGGGCAGGCTCTTCGGGTCTACCAGGACCTTCACACCATAGCTTTCAAAGACCAAGTCGGAATCATCCACTTCATCGACGAACTCTAGCTTGTACGCCATGCCGGAGCAGCCGGAAGTGCGCACCCCGAGGCGGATGCCCACCCCCTTGCCTCTTTTGGCCAGGTAGTTCGAAACATGCTTTGCGGCTTTTTCAGAAATGGTGACAGCCATGATTCTTTCCTCGCACTACGGTGATACTTTGCCAGTCGGTCAGTCAGAATGCTTTTTTTTGTAATCCGCGACGGCCGCCTTGATGGCGTCTTCCGCGAGAATCGAGCAATGGATCTTGACGGGCGGCAGCGCCAGCTCCTCGGCGATCTGGGTATTCCGAATCGACATTGCTTCGTCGAGGGTCTTGCCCTTCACCCACTCCGTCACCAGTGAGCTGGAAGCAATCGCCGAGCCACACCCGTAGGTTTTGAATTTGGCATCCTCGATGACGCCATCCTTGCCGACCTTAATCTGCAATTTCATGACGTCGCCGCAGGCCGGTGCACCGACCATGCCGGTGCCCACGTCACCATCTTCTTTACCGAACGACCCAACGTTGCGGGGATTTTCGTAATGGTCCAGTACCTTGTCGCTATATGCCATGATGGTTCTCCTGAATCCTTCTGCTTCCTAGTGCGCAGCCCATTGAACGGCCGAGAGGTCCACGCCCTCCTGGACCATCTCCCACAGGGGAGACAATTCGCGCAGCTTGCCGATCTTCCGGTGTAGCAACTCAATAGTGAAATCGACTTCCGCCTCAGTCGTAAAACGGCCCAGGGTGAAGCGGATCGAACTGTGCGCCAACTCGTCATCGCGGCCGAGGGCCCGCAACACGTAGGACGGCTCCAGACTCGCCGAGGTACAGGCGGAGCCACTGGAGACCGCCACATCCTTAATCGCCATGATCAGGGATTCCCCTTCGACATAGGCGAAAGAGATGTTCAGGTTGTGCGGCACCCGCTGCTCGACGTCACCGTTCACATAGGTCGCCTCAATGTCCTGCAGCCCCCGCATCAGCTTGTCACGCAAAGCCCGGATCCGCTCATTCTCGGTACCCATCTCCACCCGCGCGATCCGGAAGGCTTCACCCATACCGACGATCTGGTGGGTCGCCAGGGTTCCAGATCGCAAGCCCCGCTCATGCCCACCGCCGTGCATCTGAGCTTCCAGGCGCACCCGGGGCTTACGGCGCACGTAAAGCGCACCAATTCCCTTCGGTCCATACGTCTTGTGGGCCGAAAACGACATCAGATCCACCTTCAGGCTCTGAAGATCGATATTCACTTTGCCGGTCGCCTGGGCAGCATCCACATGGAAGATGATGCCCTTCTCGCGGCAGATCTCGCCGATCTGCGCGATGGGCTGAATCACCCCCACCTCATTGTTCACGAACATGACCGACACCACGATGGTGTCGGGACGCAGCGCGGCCTTGAAAGCCTCCAGATCGATCAGTCCGTTCTCCTGGACGTCGAGGTAGGTGGCCTCGAAACCCTGGCGTTCGAGTTCCCGCACCGTGTCAAGCACCGCCTTGTGTTCGGTCTTCACCGTAATCAGATGCTTGCCCTTGCTCTGGTAGAAGTGGGCCGCGCCCTTGATGGCGAGATTGTTGGATTCCGTGGCGCCGGAGGTCCAGATGATCTCCTTGGCGTCGGCCCCCACGAGGGCCGCCACCTGCTCCCGCGCTTCCTCAACGGCAGCTTCGGCTTCCCACCCATAGGCGTGGGACCGACTTGCCGGATTGCCGAAATGCTCGGTCAGATAGCGAATCATCTTTTCGGCCACCCGCGGATCCACCGGAGTGGTGGCGGAATAGTCGAGGTAGATGGGCAGTTTCAACATCACAAAGTCTCCGTGCTTCGCCTGTCAGCTTAGACCGAGCAGGCCGTCATTTGTCGCAAATCCCGCACCGTTACCGCTAGCGCCGCCAAAAATTCATCCGCATGCTCGGCCACTGTGTCCCAGCCCATGCTGACCCTCACCGCACCCCGGGCCAAGTCTTGCTCGACTCCCATGGCCATCAGCGACGCAGAGGGCTCGGGATGGGCGCTGGAGCAAGCGGACCCACTGGCCACCGCAAACCCAGCCCGGTCAAGCTTGCCGACCAGGGTCTCGCCATCCACGTGATCGAAGGCAAAGAAAACCGTATTTGGCAGACGATCCGCCCCCTGTGAAAACACCACGCCGCCCAATGAGGCGACCCCAGCCGTAATGCGATCCCGCAGCCCGATCAGGCGCGCCGCTTCACCCCTCTGCGCCGCCACTGCAAGTTCACAGGCCACACCAAACCCTACGATCGCCGGCACATTTTCAGTCCCGGATCGCAGTCCGCGCTCCTGCCCGCCCCCGGCGATCTGAGGCACGAGATCCACCCGCTTATCCACCACCAACGCGCCAATCCCCAGCGGCCCGCCGATCTTGTGCGCCGACAAGGTCATTCCATTCACGCCCAAACCATGGAAAGAGACAGGAATCTTGCCCAGGGCCTGAACGGCATCGGTATGGAACAGAACACCGGCCGCCCGAGCAGCCGCCGCCAGACGCCCAATGTCCTGCACGACACCGGTTTCATTGTTCGCCAACATCACCGACACCAAGGCTGGCCGCTCGGATAACCCCATCGCGTAATCGTCAGGATCAATACAGCCCGACGGGTCCACCGCCAACTGTCTCATCTGCCACCCAGCGCGACGCAATTGCTTCGCCGGCTCCCGGACACAGGGATGCTCAATGGCGCTCACAGCGAGAATCCCCGCCGTCCTACGCGCGCCGCAGACCCCTTTCAGGAACAGGTTGTTGGCTTCCGTACCGCCACTGGTGAAGATCACTTCCGAGGCGTGAGCCCCCACCGCCGCGGCGACCTGCGCACGGGCATGATCCACTGCCGCCCGCGCCTGCCGCCCGTACTCATGGCGGCTGGAGGCGTTGCCGAAGCGCGCGCCCAGGTAAGGCGCCATAGCCTCCCGCACTTCCGGCCGCAGGGGTGCGGTTGCGTTGTAATCGAGGTAGGCGGGCGCAAACATCACAGAGTCCTCAGGCCGACACCGCTTCCCTCCGCCGTGGCGGGCGTTCATCGCGCAGGACCGTCACATTGGCGTTTTTGCCCCGCTGACGATCCACCAGGGCGGCGAGAGTGACTGAATCGAGGAACTCATACATGTGCCGATTCAGGTCGGTCCAAAGCTCGTGAGTCATGCATACGTGCTCATCATGGCAATTCCCTTTGCCACCGCACTGGGTGGCATCGAGGGGTTCGTCCACCGCGACGATGATGTCTGCGACCGAAACGTCATCCATCTCCTGGGCCAGGACATAGCCCCCCCCCGGGCCGCGCACGCTAGCCACCAAATTATGGCGGCGCAACTTACCGAACAATTGCTCCAGGTAGGACAGGGAGATGTGCTGGCGATCGGCAATGCCCGCGAGGGCTACGGGCCCTTCTCCTGCGCGCAGGGCCAGGTCGATCATCGCAGTCACCGCAAAGCGGCCTTTGGTCGTGAGCCTCATGGAGAACCTCGCCAGGGAAAGTGAATACCCGATTAATTTGGTTCACTTTATCAATCCCGACTTTTTTAATCAACTATTCTTCCAACACCTAAGATCAATCGACGAGCTTTGAGATCCGCTCCGCATCGAACCTGTCCCCGGGACGCGTTGCCTCATCCATGGCGATCCCGGCGCGCTCCAAGCGTCTCAAGATTTCCTGGAGGCGCCGGTCCGTTTCCACCGCGTGATCCAGAAGTCCATGCAGGGCCTTGGATACCGGATCATCCATGTCCCGCGTGACGCCATAAGCGGAAAAGCCCATCTGCTCAGCCTTCTGGGCCCGGGCCTCGTCCCGCTCGGGATCAAGGATCCGTGCGGGATTGCCGACTGCCGTCGCCCCGGCGGGGACGGGTTTGACGACTACCGCATTGGAACCAACCTTGGCCCCATCCCCTACCATGAAGCCCCCGAGGACCTTGGCGCCTGCGCCGATCACCACGCCATTCCCCAGGGTTGGATGGCGTTTGGTTCCGCGATACAGCGAGGTTCCGCCCAAGGTCACCCCCTGGTAAATCGTGCAGTCGTCGCCCACTTCCGCCGTCTCGCCGATTACGACCCCCATCCCATGATCGATGAACACGCGCCTCCCAATCACTGCCCCGGGATGGATTTCGATGCCGGTCAGCAAGCGGCCCAGATGGCTCACGAAACGGCCAACCCAGAAGAATTTCTGCCCCCAGGCCCAATGGGACAGACGGTGGAGGACCAGTGCGTGAATGCCCGGGTAGCAAGTCAGCACTTCCCAAGAAGAACGCGCCGCCGGGTCTCGCTCCCTAACGCTGGCGATGTCTTCACGCAGACGACCGAACATCTGACATTCCCTTATTGTTAGGCTCACCCGGCGAGCCTAGTAGTTGAGTATTTTACTTGGTTTTCTGCTCGATGGCGGTGAGGAAGCCGCGCAAGATGGCAACCTCCTCCCTTTCGAGGCGGCTGCGACCGAAGAGTCGCCGCAAACGCGGCAGAAGCCTCCGGGGGTTGTCCGGGTCGAGAAAATCCACCGACACCAGCACCCGCTCCAAGTGGGCGTGGAAGCGTTCGATCTCATCGAAGGTCGCTGGCGGGGTCACCGATTCGACAGGCCCCCCGGCCCCGGCAGCAATGCGCACCTCGTAAGCCATGACCTGAACGGCCGCCGCCAAGTTGAGGGAACTGAAGGTGGAATCAGTCGGGATGGTGGCCGGACGTTGGCAGAAAGACAGTTCAGCATTGCTAAGCCCACTGGTTTCATTGCCAAAAACCAGAGCCACCGCACCCTCGGCAGCCCATTGGAGCACCTCGCCGGCCGCCGCTCGTGCGGCGACGACCGGAAGACTCAGTTCCCGCCGCCGCGCCGTAAGGGCCACGGAAAATACCGTACCGGCAAGGGCCGCGGGGAGTGATTCCACCACCTGTGCTGCGGCCAGAATATCTTCAGCCCCGGACGCCCGGGCATCGGCCACCGGACTCGGAAACTCAGCCGGATCCACCAGGACCAGTTGGCGCAGCCCCATGGTTTTCATGGCCCGGGCCGCTGCGCCAATATTCCCTGGATGACTGGGACGAGTCAGTACGACGCGGATTCGGTCGAGCAGGGAGAGACCGTTCATATTAGAATTCGCAGCTTTAAGCGGTCTCGGGGCCGGGAATCCCACCTCGCCGTGTCCGCCGAAGTCACCCCACCCATGCATCCGACACTCACCATCGCCATCAAGGCTGCGCGTCGCGCCAGCTCTGTCATCAATCGGGCCTCCCTCGACCTGGATCTCCTGAAGATCCAGGCCAAATCGACCAACGATTTCGTTACCGAGGTGGATCGGAGCGCCGAGGCCGCCATCATTGAAGTTTTGCAGGATGCCTATCCGGGGCACGGGATTCTAGCAGAAGAGTCCGGCGAGTCTGGCAGCCCGGACACGGAGTACCAGTGGATCATCGATCCCCTGGACGGCACCACGAATTTCATCCATGGATTTCCCCAGTACGCCATTTCAATTGCCCTCGCCCGGCGCGGAATCGTTGAGCAGGCAGTGGTCTTCGACCCCAATCGGAACGAGTTGTTTACTGCCTCAAAAGGCAGCGGCGCCTTTCTGAACGATCGCCGCATTCGGGTAAGCAAGCGGATACGTCTAGGCGAAGCTCTCATTGGAACAGGCTTCCCCTACCGCCAGTTCGACAACATCGACCCCTATCTGGCGATGTTCCGTGAACTGACCCAAAAGACTGCCGGCATCCGCCGCCCCGGCGCGGCCTCGTTGGACCTCGCCTACGTCGCCTGTGGGCGGCTGGACGCATTCTGGGAAATGGGGCTTTCGCCCTGGGATATGGCCGCCGGAAGCCTCCTCATCACAGAGGCCGGTGGATTGGTGAGCGACTTCTTCGGCGAAAGTGATTATCTACGTGACGGGAACGTCATTGCCGGAAGCCCGAAGATTTTTGGGCAGCTGCTCCCCATCATTCAGGGCCACCTTCCGCGCAACCAGGGCTGACGGCCGCCGGACGGCTGTCGGACGGCGAAAGACTCCCGTCGAGGCGACCGGCGGCATGATTGCGCCTGAGCCACATGGCGACATCCTGGGCAGGCATGGGGACGGCGAAGAGATAGCCTTGGAATTCCGCGCAACCGGCCGCCGCCAACTCGGCGAGCTGGCTGGAGCGCTCGATGCCCTCTGCTACCACGGTTAGACCGAGGGCAGCCCCCATCGACACAATGCCCCGCACCAGAGCACGGGCATCCTCGGATTGATCGCATTCAGACACGAAGGATCGATCGACCTTCAGGACATCGAAGGGGAGCTTGCGCAGGTACGACAACGCCGAATAACCGGTACCGAAGTCATCCAGCGCGATCCGCACCCCCAGACTCCGCAGGTCCCGCAACTGCCGCGCCGTGTGTTCAACGTTCCCGACCAACAGGCTCTCGGTGACCTCGATCTCGAGCCGACCCGGCGGCAACCCTGTTTTGCGTAGGACTCCGCGGATCAATTGCGGCAAGCGGCCATCCGCAAATAGTCTGGACGACACGTTGACCGCCACCCCCATTTGGGACGCACTCCCGCCCCAGGAAACAGCGTCACGGCACACGGTGGCGAGGACGAATTCCGTGATCTCGTGGATTAGCCCCAGCTCCTCGGCAAGCGGGATGAAGCGGTCCGGACGTAACCCCCCAAGGCTTGGGTGGGTCCACCGCAACAAAGCTTCGCACCCGCAGGCCCGCCCATTGGCATCCACGCGGGGCTGGTAATGTAAGCGCATCTCGCCACCCTCGACCGCACCACGTAATGCGGTCTCGATGGCGAAGCGCTCGGTTACGGCCCGGTTGAAGGCTCCGGTATAGAACGCAAATCGCCCCTTCCCGTCCTCCTTAGCGTGGTACATCGCCGCGTCGGCATAGCGCAGGAGGAGATTCAGATCTTCGCCGTCATCGGGGTACACACTCACCCCAATGCTTGCGCGAACGTGCAGCCGATGCTCTCCAACCACGACCGGGTCGGCCACCGCCTCCTGGATTCGCTCCAGAGTCCGGGCAATATCGGCAAGCCCGGGCTGCGCCATGAGAATGAGCACGAACTCATCCCCACCATAACGGGCGACGGTATCCGTCTCCCGCAGACAGGAGACCAGCCGACCCGCGACTGCCTCCAGCAAGAGGTCTCCGGCGGCATGGCCAAGCGTGTCGTTGATCACCTTGAAGTTGTCGAGATCCACAAAGGCAAGGGCAACCTTTACCCCTGCGCGGCTGGCCAATGCTGTCGCCTGGTGCAGTCGGTCCTGGAGGAGATTCCGGTTTGGCAGACCGGTGAGGGCGTCGTGGGCAGCCTGGAATTCCAGCTGCTCCTCGTATCGATGCCGCTCGGTGACATCAATCACCGTCCCTTCGTAACAACGAAAGGTCCCCTGGGTGTCAAAGACGGCGTGAGCGTCCTCCGACACCCAGATCCTCACGCCATCCTGGCGAACCACCTCGGATTCGAAGCCCTTGACACGCCCCTCTTCCCGAATCTGGCGCCGATAAGTGGCCCGCCGGGCCGGGTCGACATAAAACTGGCCCGCCCAAGCATTGAGCCCCGCCAGCAGCTCGGCCGGGTTGCCGTAGCCAAGGAGATTCGCCAGGGCCTGATTGGCAGCCAGGTACTGGCCATCCTCAGTCGTTTGGTACATCCCGACCTCAGAGTGTTCGAAGATGCTGCGATAGCGCAATTCGGCTTCAGCTAATTCCATTTGCGCCTGCACCCGCTCGGTGATGTCCTCGACCAGCCCCTCGATCTTCGCTGGTCCGCTCACCCCCTGTTCCGCGAGCCCGCGCTCGAGAACCCATTTGACATGGCCGTCACGACAAAGGATGCGATACTCGATCTGATACCTCCGGCCGAACTCCGCTGCCGCCTGGATCGTCCCATTCACCATCTCCCGTTCGTCCGGATGAATGAGTGCCTCGTATGCAGCACCATCGCTGGCCAGGAGTTCGTCGCTGGCGTAACCAGTCAGATGCCGACATCCCGGGCTAGCGAAGGTCATCCGGCGCCCACTTGCAAGGGTGCAGCGAAAAACCATCCCATCGAGATTGTCCACTAGCAGCGCCATCACCTGCGAACCGATCGACTCGACCTCCACCGGCCGCGGCCGCATGCGTCGCCGAAGCCGGGCGAGTATTCCGGTGGATTGGCCCGGCCGAGCCCCGTCCTGGTCCATGATCAACGTTCGCCCGCAGGACCCAATGCCAGGGAAAGTTGGCCGCCGCATGTATCGATCCACTCGAAGACAGCGTCGATGGCCTGGGTCGCGAGCTGAAAATACGCCTGGGCCGTCACCCGCACGCCAGTGCGCATCAGCATCCGGCTACGGATCTCGCTGAACAATTCCCCGGCGCAACGGATGGCGATCCGCCCCGCCTCCGAATTGGCGTCGCCTTGGCGCAGACGTTCCATCAAAGCTTCGGCGTGGGCTACCAAGCGAACCAGGCGTACCCGCTCCATCGGCGAGCACCCTTCGCGGGTGGCGACGGCCGAGCCAATCGCCCTCGCCTGGCCCAAGCATTCCGAGAGTTCCGGCAAATGCTGGAAGTAGTTTCGCGCGGTTCGGCGCTGGTATTCGTCGTTGAGGACCGGCAGTACGCATTCCGACCCCAGGCGTTCCAGCCAGCCGCACACATCGCCAATCAGAAAAGTATGCAGAACCAGGCTCTGCTCGACACTCTTGCTCTCCAGCCCGTGGACCAGTTGCTCCCACCGCTGGAAAAGCTGGTCCCCTTCGACCCTCGGCAGAACCGAATCCAGTGCCACCGATCGTGCAACCAACGCAGCCAGTATCTGGGGCTGGAGGCAGGTGATCTCGCGCCGTTTTTCCATGATCACGCTGACAAAGCCCGCGTTCCCGGACAGCCAGGCCGAGGAGAGACCACGGTGCTGCTGCGCCAATCGAATCCAGCCCAGCAGCAGGGGGCTCACCGTCATGGCGGCATCAACCATCCGCCCGCTTCGATCGCTCTCCTGACCACGCCAAGCCGACGTGAAGCGGCCCAGGGCCGCGAGGGGAAGAGGCCCGATCGAGCGGGACCCTGGCAGTTCGCCGATCATGATTCCAACTCCCCGTCCAACCCGATGCGAATAGATGCGATCCGCATCCTGCTACGACCCCACCCGCCCCGATCTGCCAACACCGCCATTGCTCCCAATCCACACAGCCCTGCCCGGCGCCAGGGGCGACGGCAGAACACACCGCCATTCGCACTCTACGGCAATCGGCACTCGCCCTTAAGGCCCGATGTACCCCTCGCCAAGTCTGAGCAAGGGTCGACCAGACACTGCCAAATCGCCGACAATTCGCACCCGCGCCGCACTTTTCGTCACGATGAATCGCCCTTTTTCCCCGCCTGCGGACCTCGACAAGCACACCCCGGTCATGCAGCAATATCTGCGCCTGAAAGCGCAGCATCCGCAGCAACTCCTTTTTTATCGCATGGGAGACTTTTACGAGCTCTTCTTTGAAGATGCTGAGCGGGCGGCGCGGCTTCTCGACATCACGCTTACGACCCGGGGGCAATCGGCCGGGACGCCGATCAAGATGGCCGGCGTCCCGTTTCATGCGGTGGAGCAATATCTCGCACGATTGGTCAAACTTGGTGAATCCGCGGTCATTTGCGAACAGATCGGAGACCCGACCACCAGCAAGGGACCGGTCGAGCGGGCCGTAGCGCGGATCGTTACCCCCGGCACCCTCACCGACGCCGCTCTGCTCGACGAGCGCAGCGACAGCCTGCTCCTGGCGCTGACCATTCATCGAGGCACCCTGGGGCTCGCCTGGCTGAATCTGGCCAACGGCGAACTGCGCGCCATGGAATGCCCGGCCCCAGCCCTGGCCCTGCACCTGGAACGGTTGCGCCCTGCCGAGATCCTGTTGCCCGAAGACCTGCGCCTAGCAGGGCTTGAGCAGGCCGGATTTGCTTTGCGACGCCTGGCCGACTGGCAATTCGATGCCGCTACCGGTCGCAAACTGCTCACAGACCACTTCGGCACCCACGACCTCGCCGGTTTCGGCGCCGACCGCCTTGAAGTCGGTCTGGCAGCCGCCGCCGCCCTGTTCGACTATGCCCAGGCCACCCAGCGGCAGGCCTTGACCCACGTCACCCATCTGAAAGTGGAAGAAGAGTCGGAGTTCATCCGGCTGGACGCCGCCACCCGGCGCAACCTCGAATTGACAGAGACCCTGCGGGGTGAACCGGCACCGACCCTTCTGTCGGCCATGGACTTATGTGTCACGACCATGGGCTCCCGCTGGCTCCGCCACGCCCTCCACCACCCCCTGCGAGACCGGGAGCAGATTCGCCAGCGCCTCGCGGCTGTGGCCGAATGGGTCGATGATCGGCCCGGCACAGGCGTGGAAGACATCAGGTCTGAACTCAAGGGGATCGCCGATATCGAGCGTATCGCCGCCCGCATCGCGCTTAAGTCGGCCCGCCCGCGGGACCTTTCAGCCTTACGGGATGCCCTTCGCCGTCTGCCGGCGCTGGCCGCCCTGCTTTCCGCCAGCGAGGCCCCGCTGCTTGTGTCCATCCACGCCACCTTTGGCTTCCCACCACAGGTAGTCGCACTTCTTGAAGGAGCCATTGCCGCGGAACCCGCCCCGGCCCTTCGGGACGGGGGCGTCATCGCTACCGGGTACGATGGCCAACTGGATGAGCTGCGGGACATCCAGGCCAATTGTGGCGCCTTTCTCCAGGAGCTGGAACGCAGGGAACGCGAGCGCAGCGGCATTGCCAACCTCAAGGTGGAATACAACAAAGTCCATGGCTTCTACATCGAGGTCACCCGCGCCCAAAGTGACCGCGTGCCGGACGACTATCGCCGCCGCCAGACCCTCAAGAATGCCGAGCGCTATATCACGCCTGAGTTGAAGGCCTTCGAAGACAAGGCGCTTTCAGCCCAGGAACGGGCCCTGGCTCGGGAGAAATGGCTCTTCGAGCAGATCCTGCTCGCCTTGACACCGTCGATTCCCGATTTTCAGGCCCTCGCCCGGGCCCTTGCCCTGGCCGACGGCCTGGCGGCCTTCGCCGAGATCGCCCGCCGCCACGACTATGTGGCCCCGACCCTGACCGACGCAGCGGGGGTCGACATCGACGGCGGACGACATCCCGTGGTGGAGCGCCAAGTGGAGCATTTCATCGCCAACGCCTGCCAGGTTCACACCACGCGGCGCATGCTTCTGGTTACCGGCCCCAACATGGGCGGCAAATCGACCTTCATGCGCCAGGTGGCCCTGATCGTCCTCCTGGCTCACGTGGGCAGCTTCGTTCCCGCCCGCCAAGCCCGAATCGGGCCCATCGACGCCATTTTCACCCGCATCGGCGCGTCGGACGATCTCGCCTCCGGGCGCTCCACCTTCATGGTGGAGATGACCGAGGCCGCCACCATTCTCAACAACGCGACTGAACATAGCCTGGTTCTTATGGACGAGATCGGCCGCGGCACCTCGACCTTCGACGGCTTGGCGCTGGCCATGGCCATTGCGCGCCATCTTCTCGAACGTAACGGTGCCCTGACGCTCTTTGCCACCCACTATTTCGAACTCACACGCCTTGCCACCGAATACCCGGAATGTGCCAACGTGCACCTGGATGCAGTCGAGCACTCGCACCGCATCGTTTTTCTGCATGCCGTGGAAGACGGACCAGCCAGCCAGAGCTATGGCATCGAGGTCGCCGCCCTGGCCGGCATTCCGGCCAGCGTCGTCCGGGACGCCAAACGCCGCCTACGTGCCCTGGAGAATCGCCAGATCGCCGCCGGCCCACAGGAGGATCTCTTCGCCCACCTCTCCGAAGCGGACCCTCCTCCCGCCAACCACCCGGCCCTGACTGCCCTGGCAGCTCTGTCTCCCGACGATCTCAGCCCCCGGGAGGCGCTGGAACACCTCTACGCCCTGAAGCGCCTGGTGGAGACGTGAGCGCCTCGCGCCGAGGCCGCCCCTTCCGAGCGCAACGCAGCCCAAGAGGGCATGTCGTAGCGGCCCTTTGGGGCCTGTTGATGCTGTCCGAACCGCTACTATCGGCTCCCGACGAGCCCTACACGTTTGCCCTCTTTGGCGACACGCCCTACTCGCGCTTCGAGCGGGCCCACATGCCTGCGCTTCTGGAACGAATGGCGATTGCCGGAGCGCGCTTCGTCATCCATGTGGGTGATTTCAAGGCTGGTCAGACGCCCTGCACGAACGCGGCATTCGAGGATCGCTTGAGCCTGTTCGACCACCAACCCTTAGCCTTCATCCTCGCACCTGGCGACAACGAATGGCTTGATTGCGGGCGCGCCAGCGCAGGAGGATTTGACCCGGAGGAGCGGCTTGCCTGGCTGAGAGCGCACTTCTTCCCCCCGGGCCGATCCCTCGGCGCCGCCCCCATTACATTGGACAGTCAGGCCAGCGACCCCCGCCATGCCGCCTATCGGGAGAATCTGCGCTGGCGCATGGGCCCGGTCCTGTACGCCACCCTCAATGTGCCAGGGCCCGACAATAACTGGGGGGATCGCATTGAGCCCGGTTCCGAACACCTCGCCCGGCAGCGCGCCAACACCGCCTGGCTCGCCGCCACGTTCGACCTGGCGCGACGCGACGGCCTGGCCGCGGTGGTAATCGCCTTCCAGGCCGATCCGGCGTTCGAGGAAGCGGCAGCCGGGCGGCCCCGGCGCGGTTTCCAGGCCCTCCTGGATCAACTCCGGGAGTCGGCAGAGGCCTTCCCCGGCGAAGTAGTGATTGCCCACGGGGACACCCACACCCACCGCATCGACCACCCACTTTTCGACCGGCAAGGCCGCCTGATGGTCCGCGTCACCCGGGTGGAAACTTACGGTTTCCCCTTCATGGGCTGGGTCGAGGTGCGAGTCACCCCCGGTGCCACCCCCCTGTTTCGTTTCACCTCCCACCTCTACGCGCCCGGAGAAGGGCGCCCGCCATGAGCCGCATCCATTTCGCTTTCGAAACTCGCCTCGCCGCCGTGGATAGCGAGATCGCCAAACTCAAGTACGTATGCAATCTCCAGGGCGATGACGTGGCGGTCTTCGCCCAGCTGAACGATTCCCTCAGCCACCCCGCTGCCGTGGGACATGACCGGGCATGCCAGAATCTGCGCGGACTCCTGTTCCTCAAGACCTTCATCCGCTATGACCAACTCAAAGCTGCCGGCGCCCTCCCAGCCGGCCAAGCACCCGTGGAGCGGTGGTACTAAACGATGAGCACCCCGATCGACATCAGTGAACACCGCGGAGTGCGCTACCTCCATTTCGGCTCCGAGTGGATCCAGGGAGCCATGCGGATCCGCCGCCCCAACGACCTGGAGCTGGCGTATACCCGTGAAATGATGGCCGGCCTCCTGCTACGGGAAGCACCGTGGCCCCGCTCGGCCCTCGTGATCGGCCTGGGCGCAGGGTCCGTGGTGAAATTCATTCGCCATCACCTGCCCAACTGCCGGGTCCAGGTGGTGGAGATTGAGCCCCGCGTCCTGGCGGCGGCGCGCCAGTTCTTCGCCCTGCCGCCGGAAGACGACCACCTCGCCATCGCGATTGCCGATGGCGCTGAATACGTGCTGGACCATGATCGTCACTTCGATTACATCCTGGTCGATGGCTATGATCGCCATGCCAGAGCCGGGGCCCTGGACACGTTTCCCTTTTATCTCGCCTGCCGCCAGCGCCTGTCGGACCAGGGGCTACTTAGCGTCAATCTCTTTGGCCGCAGCCGCGGCTACCACGCCAGCCTGGAGCGCCTGAATGGCGCCTTCGACGATCGGATGGTGGCATTTCCCTCCTGCGACAGCGGCAACGTGGTCGCCTTCGCCGCCGCCGGTGCAACAGTGACCCATGGCCTTCCGGATCTGCGAGCCGCGGCCCAGGGCCTGCGGATCCGCACGGGTCTTGATCTGGCCGACACCGTTGCCCGCCTCGCCGCCAGTGGCACATTGCCGGGTGGAATGCTGGTCTTGTAAGCAGGGTCGCTCCGGCCCCTGTCCCTCATGTATGATGCGGCGCTTGATCAGAAAAAAATATTGACAGATCCATGATTCGCAAGCTGCTGCGGCGGGTGTTCCGACGCACTGCGTCCACCGCCGCCCCCGAACCGGCGCTGGTGCCCGTCGCCCAGCACGGCATCACTCGGGATCGCATTTCCCCCGCGGCCAACAAGGTCTGCACTACCCTTCAGGACGCCGGCTTCAAAGCCTACGTGGTGGGCGGCGCAGTCCGGGACCTCATTGCCGGCATTGCACCCAAAGACTATGACGTGGCGACAAACGCCACGCCCGAGGAAGTCCGGGGCCTGTTTCGCCGCTCCCGGATCATCGGGCGGCGCTTCAAGATCGTCCATGTCATGAGCGGCCCAGAGACCATCGAGGTCTCCACCTTCCGTGCCCGCCAGGATGCCGATAGCCACGAAACGGACGAACACGGGCGGATTCTCCGGGACAATGTCTTCGGCAGTCAGGAAGAAGACGCCAGCCGGCGCGATTTCACTGTCAATGCCCTGTATTTCGACCCGGTTTCTGAAACGGTACTGGATTACCACCACGGCGTGGCCGACCTCCAGCAGAAGACCCTGCGCATGATCGGCGACCCGCGGGTTCGTTATCGGGAAGACCCGGTCCGGATGCTGCGTGCTGTGCGCCTGGGCGCCAAGCTCGGCCTCACCATCGATCCCGCCGCCCGCCATCCGATCCGGGAAATGGCCTCCCTCCTGGAAAACGTGCCCCCGGCCCGACTCTTTGACGAGATGCTGAAGCTGCTCCTGTCGGGCCACGCGGTGGATTGCCTCAAGCAATTGCGTGAGGAAGGCCTGCACCACGGCCTGCTTCCCCTCCTCGATGTGATTCTGGAGCAGCCCATGGGCGAGCGATTCGTCTGGCTCGCCCTCGAGAACACCGATCACCGGGTCCGCCAGGGCAAGCCGGTTTCCCCCGGTTTCCTCTTCGCCACCCTTCTCTGGCACGAAGTTCTCGCCAATTGGGCCGCCCGGCGCGGGGAGGGAGAACACGCCCATCCGGCCCTGTTCTCTGCCATGGACGAGGTACTCGGCAGCCAGGCCGAGAAGCTCGCCATCACCCGGCGCATCGCTGGCGACATCAAGGAAATCTGGTCCCTGCAACCCCGCTTCGAACGGCGGGTGGGAAAGGCGCCGTTCCGGCTCCTGGAGCAAGCGCGCTTCCGTGCCGCCTGGGACTTCCTGCTCCTCCGCGCCCAATCCGGCGAGGTGGGGCTCGACCTCCCCGCCTGGTGGGATCGCTTTGCCCACGCCGGGCATGACGAGCGCGAAAATCTCCTCAAGGAAGGCTCCGGCAGTGGGGCAACCCCCGCCCCCCGCCGCCGCCGCCGGCGGCGCAAGCCGGGCTCTGGGGAGGAAAACGGTCGGGAAGTCGAGGCCGCCCCCGCGGAATGATCGTCAGCGCGGCCCGTGTTCGGGCCTACGTCGCCCTGGGCGCCAATCTGGACGACCCCCTCGCAACCGTCAATGCTGCCTTCGCAGACTTGGCACGCCTGCCGGGCTGCACCCTGGTGGCCGAATCTTCGCGCTACCGGACGGCCCCCGTCGGCGTCGGACGCCAGCCGGATTACATCAATGCGGTGGCGGCCCTGGACACCACGCTGAGCCCGGAAGCCCTGCTTGCAGCCCTCCTCGACCTGGAGTGCCGCCATGGCCGGACCCGCCACACTCCCCTCGCGGCCCGCACCCTGGACCTGGATCTTCTTCTCTGGGGCGGTGCACAGATCCAGACCCCCGAATTGCAGCTGCCCCACCCCCGAATGCACCTGCGCGCCTTCGTCCTCGCGCCCTTGGCGGAGCTGGCACCAACCCTCGTCCTGCCAGGCCATGGCCCAATCGACGCTCTGCTGGCATCCGTCGCCCACCAGGCCATCACCCGTCTATGAGCCTTCCCGTCTGGCTTCAAACCACATTGTTGCTCACCGCCTCCAACGTCTTCATGACCTTTGCCTGGTATGGCCACCTGAAGACCCTCCAGCACCGAGCTTGGCTGGTCGCGGCCTTGGCGAGTTGGGGAATCGCCCTGTTCGAATATCTCCTTCAGGTTCCGGCCAATCGGATCGGCGCCACCAGTCTGAGCCTACCCCAGCTCAAGATTCTCCAGGAGGTGATCACCCTGACCGTCTTCGCCCCCTTCGCGGTCTTCTACATGAATCAGCCCCTCAAGCTTGACTACCTGTGGGCGGCCCTGTGTATCCTCGGGGCCGTCTATTTCATTTTTCGGACCTGAGGGCAACCCATGCTCGACAAGGCGCGCTACATCGTCGTGGAAGGTCCCATCGGGGCCGGAAAAACTTCCCTCGCGCGACGGCTGGCCGACCGGCTACCGGCCCGCCAGCTCTTCGAACAACCCGAGCAGAATTCCTTTCTCACCCGCTTCTACCAGAACATGGAGCGCTGGGCCCTGCCGACCCAGCTCACCTTCCTTTTCCAACGCATCGATCAACTTCACACGCTCGCGGCGGAAGGGATGCCCGACCGCCTCGTGTCGGACTTTCTCCTCGACAAGGACCCGCTCTTCGCTGCCCTCAATCTTCCGGCGGACGAGTTGGCCCTCTACGAGCGCCTCTTTGATCGCTTGCGCCCGCAAAATCTGCCTCGGCCCGATCTGGTGATCTATCTCCAGGCCAAGCCCGACACGCTGATGGAGCGGGTGCGCAAGCGCGGGATCGACGCCGAGCGCAAGATCACCGAAACCTACCTCGAACGCGTGGCGGAGCAATATGCACGCTTCTTTTACGCCTTCGAGGCGGCGCCCCTGTTCATCGTCGATGCCGAGGTGCTGAATCCGGTGGATGAAGACAAGGACTTCGACCTCCTCGTCGAGCGCCTGCGCGCCATGCGAAGTTATCGGGAATTCTTCGGCTACGCCTGATGCCCCGCCTCGCCAGGAGCGGAATTCCCTGGCAATGAGGCTTGCGTCCCACCGCGCTTTGGTGAAGACTGCGCCTCCCCTCGCAACCCCCTGGAGGACAGCATGAGCTACCTGCAGAACGACAAGCCCATGACCCTCTTCGAACTGGGCAAGATGCGCGCCGCCGGCGCCAAGATCGCCATGCTCACCGGCTACGACGCGAGCTTTGCCGCACTTCTCGATCGTTGCGGCGTCGACGTGATCCTGATTGGCGACTCCCTGGGCAATGTGCTTCAGGGCCAGAAATCCACCCTCCCCGTCACCCTCGACCACATGGTGTACCACACCGAGTGTGTCGCCCGGGGATCTCAGCGGGCTTTCATCGTCGCCGACATGCCCTTCGCCACCTACCAGGAAAGCCCGGCCCAGGCGTTGCGCAATGCCGCCCGCCTGATGGCTGCCGGCGCTCAGATGGTCAAGCTCGAAGGGGGGGCGTTTCTTGCCGATACGGTTCACTTCCTTGTGGAACGGGGCATTCCGGTCTGCGCCCACATCGGCCTCACCCCCCAGTCGGTGCACCAGTTGGGTGGTTACCGTGTCCAGGGAAAGAGCGAGGAAAGCGCCGCCCGCCTCACCGCCGATGCCCTCGCCCTGGAGGCAGCCGGCGCTGCGATGGTGGTCCTCGAAATGGTTCCCGCCGCCCTCGCCTCGACCCTCACCGCCCGCCTCTCCACCATGGCCACCATCGGTATTGGCGCCGGCCCCGACTGTGACGGTCAGGTATTGGTCCTTCACGACATGCTGGGGGTCTACCCCGGCCGCAAGGCCCGCTTTGTACGGAACTTCATGGAGGGCGCTTCGACCATCGATGAGGCCGTCAAGGCCTACGTTGCCTCGGTCAAGGATGGCAGCTTCCCCGCCGCAGAACATTGTTACTGAGTCGCACCATGCAGATCCACGACTCCATCGCAAGCTTTCGCGCCGCCCGCCCAGCCATGGGCCGTCTGGCCTTCGTGCCTACCATGGGCAATCTCCACGACGGCCATATCGCCCTGATGACCCAGGCCGCCGACCATGCCGATTCGGTAGCGGCCAGCATTTTTGTGAATCGCCTGCAATTCGGCGCCGGCGAGGATTTCGACCGCTACCCCCGAACCTTTGCCGAGGATTGCCGCCGCCTGGAAGCCGCCGGGGTCCGGCACCTCTTCGCTCCGAATGAAACGGTGATGTACCCGGTGCCCCAGCGTTACCAAGTCGCCCCGCCAGAGGAACAAACTGGCATCCTGGAGGGCGCCTGCCGCCCTGGCCATTTCAATGGCATGGCCACCGTGGTCTTGAAGCTGCTGCAGATCGTCCAGCCGGAGGTGGCCCTCTTCGGCAAGAAGGACTACCAGCAACTCATGGTCATCCGCAACATGGTGCTGGAATTCAACATCCCGGTGGAGGTGATTCCCGGCGAGACCGTCCGGGCGGCCGACGGGCTGGCCCTCTCGTCCCGCAACGGCTACCTCACTGACACTGAGCGGGCCGAAGCGCCCCGTCTTCACAGTCTGCTCAGTGGCATCCGCCGAGCCCTGCAAGCTGGCGAGCGCGACATCCCCCGCCTTGAAATTGATGCCCTGGAAGAACTCGCAGCCCACGGCTGGCAACCCGATTACATCGCCGTGCGGCGGCGCAGCGACCTCCAACCCGCCCAGGCCGACGAGCCCTTGGTGGTGCTGGCCGCCGCCAAGCTGGGAAGCACGCGGCTCATCGATAATCTTGAGATCTGACGCCGCCCTTGCGCTATGAGGCGGTTCGAGACAAAGTTACGCACCCGTGAAAAAATAACGGTCAGGGACGAGGATTCCTGGCCTTGAGCGTGCCATTGAAACCGGAGGGAATGAAGCAATGTCCATGAGCGTCAAACAGGTTCTCGATCAGAAGGGCAGCAAGGTCGTCGGCGTGCGCCCCACCAACACCGTGCTGGACGCCCTGGCGGCGATGGCAGAACATGATA
>JAEUNX010000141.1 GCA_016791025.1 Zoogloeaceae bacterium
GGGCACATCAGGGTGTTGGGCCCAGACATCGCCGTCTCCCGTCAGAAGCCGAAGCTGCCCATGTCCGCCGCGGGCATCGCCGGCTGGGTCGTGGCCGTCTTGATCACGGTAGCCATCTTCCAGAACGGCAGCGTGCCCCAAGGGAAGGGGTCGGGCAGTCCGTAGCCGTAGTACGCACCGCCGCCGACCTCCGCGGCCTGGGCCGGCGAGAGTTCCGCCAGGGCTTCCTTGGCGGCGATGGCGCGTTCGCGGCTTGCCGGAACGAGGGCGGACAGATCGGCGGCCGAAATCGTGAGGGGGGTGTTGGCTTTCGATTCCATGATGTTTTTCTCCAGTTGGGGTTGGGGTCATGCGCCAACTCAAAGAGCGAGCCGACGTGGTGACACCTTAACCAGCACCGGGCTGCCTCCCCGATGGCGTGCGCCACCCGTTCGGTGTGCGGCGTGTCACAGCCGCCGGACGTCTGCGGGACGCGATCGCCAGGGAGGCCGACATGGATCCGGAAGATCGAAGGCCGGAAAGAGGGGCGCCCCAATCCGCCGGGCAGGCGGACGGGGCGACGAAGTGACGGAACGGAGGGGAATCCGCCTCAGGCGGCGGGCTGAAAGGCGTCCGGCCCTACGGGGGTCGCGGAGATCACGTCGGGGTCGGCGGCCTGGCGCATGGACCGGGTGGGGGTGAAGTTCACGGTGACGACCTGAGGGCAGCGCCGGCAAGCGGATGCGCCTTCCTGTTGCCACCAGCGGCAATCGGCGCGGATGGCGCAGCGGGGCAGCTTCTCGAAGGCGATGGGCATCAGCCCGACGGTCTTCTGGGCGAGGCGGCAGGCGTGGCCGGTATTGTCGAAGTGCTGGCAGGCACCCTGGGCGCAGGGCGCGGCAATGCGGAAGACCTCGGCGGGTGCCACCGGACTCGCCAGGGCAAGCAATTCGGGCGTGACCGGCTCGGCCTGGTCGAGATAGGCCGTTTCCGGCCTATCCGGCGTGCCGCCAACCACCGCGAAGACCCGGGCATCCTGCCAATCCGGCTGGGCGCTGGGACACAGGGTAATGGGCGGGGCAGCCATGGTGGGCTCCCCGTCAGAAGCCGATGGGGGAGGAAATCCCGCCAAAGTTCATCACGTCCAGCTTGGTGAACAGGCCGCCGTAGATGATGGGCTTGGCCAGGGTAAAGGTGAGGCCACCCCCCACGGCGGCGGCCTGCTCGGGGGTCATTTCCGTCATCGCCCGGCGAGCGGCGAGCGCCCGGGCGACGCCCTGACGGGCCACGGCTTCGACATCGGCGCCGGAGATGTGGACGGGCTTGCAGGAAGGGCTTGGTTGGTTCATGGCAGTGCCTCCAGATTCGGTGATTGGTCATCACGGCCTCCCCCGAGCGACGCTGCGCGAAGGTTGGATCCGTGGCTCACAGATTAGGAAACCCCCGGGGCGCGGCCCCATGACCCGCTCCATGGTCCGTCAGTGATGTGGCTCACTTGACACCTATGGTGCCGGCGCCCGGACAAGAAAAAGCCCGCCGGAGCGGGCCTTGGCGTTGACGACGGGAGTACCCGCCGACCCACGTCGTGTCAGCGCTTGACCACCAGCCCTTGCTGGCTTGAGAACCAGGCGGCAAGAT
The DNA here is from genome assembly GCA_016791025.1 of Zoogloeaceae bacterium. Lineage (GTDB taxonomy): Bacteria > Pseudomonadota > Gammaproteobacteria > Burkholderiales > Rhodocyclaceae > JAEUNX01. Next base: position 1,618 of record JAEUNX010000141.1, read on the forward strand.
CAGCCATGTCGGCCTTGGAAAGCGCCTCCACCTGCGCCCCCATGATCGGGTTCTTGCGGCGGCCCAATTTGTAATCCTGCAAGGCGCGGAGGAGGTAATCCTCCTGCTGGCCGGCAAGGCGCGGAAAATCCGGGATCGCGCTGTTCCCGTCAGCGCCGTGGCAGGCGCCGCAAACGGCAGCCTTTTCTTTCCCGGCGGCCGGGTCGCCCGCCATGGCGGGGGCGGAAATCATCAGCAGGGCCACGAGGGCGGCAGTCGTCTTGCGCATGGAATCCGTCCTCATTTGGCTGAACCGTAATAGGCGGCGAGGTCGGCCATGTCCTGCTCGCTCAGCGTGCTGGCGATCCCGCGCATGGTGGGATGGCTGCGCTCACCGCTCTTGTAGGCTTCCAGGGCCTTGACGATGTAGGCGGCGTGTTGCCCCCCAAGCTTGGGCACGTGATACACCTCGGGAAACGTGGTGCGATAGCCGGGGATCCCATGGCACCCAACACACATGGATATCTTTTGTTTGGCCGCTTCCGCATTGCCCTCCACCGCCCAGGCGGGCAAAGCGAATAGCGCCGCGAGCAGCAGCGGCGCGATGGATCTTCCCTGCATTGTGTCTCCTGACTGAATTGGGGTTGATTGATTTGGAGTTGTGGCGCGATTTTAAGCGGCTCCGGGGCAGCCGTCCAAGCACCTGCGTGGCCCTATAATGGTCTTTTTTCTGCTCGATGGCCCGATCATGCGTTTTGAAGGGACTTCCCAGTACGTTGCCACCCCGGATTTGATGCTGGCGGTCAATGCTGCCATCCGGCTGCAGCGCCCCTTGCTCATCAAGGGTGAGCCGGGCACCGGCAAGACCATGCTGGCGGAGGAAGTGGCCGCTGCCCTCGGCCTGCCGCTCCTCCAATGGCATATCAAGTCCACCACCAAGGCCCAGCAAGGCCTCTACGAATATGACGCCGTCTCCCGCCTGCGGGACTCCCAGTTGGGGGACGACCGGGTGCGGGACATCGGCCACTACATCCTCCGGGGCGTCCTGTGGCAGGCCTTTGTCGCAGACTCCCCCACCGTGGTGCTGATCGACGAAATCGACAAGGCGGACATCGAATTCCCCAACGACTTGTTGCGGGAGCTCGACCGGATGGAGTTCCACGTCTATGAAACTCGGGAGACCGTGGCCGCGCATCACCGCCCCATCGTCATCATTACCTCCAACAACGAGAAGGAACTCCCCGACGCCTTCCTGCGCCGCTGTTTCTTCCATTACATCAAGTTCCCGGACCGGGACACCATGCAGCAGATCGTGGACGTGCACTTCCCGGGCATCAAGGAAGCCCTGGTGCGGGAGGCCCTCGAAGCCTTCTTTGAGTTGCGCAAGATTCCCGGCCTGAAAAAGAAGCCCTCCACCTCGGAACTCATCGACTGGCTGAAGCTCTTGGTGGCCGACGACATTCCCCCCGAGGCCCTGCGCAGCCGGGACGGCAAGACCATCGTGCCTCCCCTCCCCGGTGCCCTGCTGAAGAACGAGCAGGATATGCACCTCCTGGAGCGCCTGGTGTTCATGGCCCGCAACAACCGCTGACCGCCAACTCGTCCGGCCATGCTCGGTCGCCTGCTGAAGAGATTTTTCCGCGGGGGCTCAGCCCCCGAAGCCTCCGCCAAGCAGGCGTCGTTTCCGCCTTCGGCCCCCATACCGCAGCGGGCACCCCCAACGGCTTCAGCCGGCGCCAGCCTGGGCTCGCCAGCCCCCGAGACCTTCCTGTGCCGCGAAGCCGTGCTTGGGCGGGATGAGCGGATTGCCGGCTACCAATTCATGCTGCGCGAAGCGGGCCATCGACGGCTGTACCCCCGAAGCCGCCGGGTCGCCCACCTGTGTTCCGAGGTGCTGGTGACCACCCTCCTTCGCGCCGATCTCGGGCGGGTGCTCGGACCCCGACTGGCCTTCATCGAGGTTCCCGACTCCTTCTTCGACCACCCCAGCCTGACGGCCCTCCCCGCCCATCAGACGGTGCTGCTGCCCAGGCCCCATGAGGACGCGGGCGCACCAGACCTCGACGCACTGTTCGCTCAATGCCGGCGGCTCCAGGGCATCGGTTTTCGCATTGCGCTACCCGACCCCCTCGCGGTCGCCAATTACGCAGGGTTCGTCTCCCATGCCAATCTCATCTGGCTTGAAGGCCAGGGCCTGGACGCCGGCCACGACCGCCAGCTGCGCCAGCTCTTACACACCCTCAACACCGCCCCGCCGGCCCTGCTGGTGCGCCGGCTCGACACCCTCGAGCACTTTCGCTACTGCTTCAAGAGCGGCGCGCACTATTTCCAGGGCCCTTTCGTCACCTGCCGAGAAAATTGGGACGCCGGACACCTCAGTCCAAATGTTGGAAGGGTGAATACCCTGATCGCCCGCCTCCGCAACGACGCCCCCACGGCCGAGATCATCCCGCTGATCAAACAGGACGCGGCCCTGTCCCTGCGCCTTCTACGCTACGTCAATTCGGCCGCCGTCGCCCTCCCGGAAAAGATGTCATCCATCGAACGAGCGCTGATGATGGTGGGGCGGGACAAGCTGTATCGCTGGTTGATCCTCCTTGCCTACGGGGCCGACGCCATCGAAGGGCGCGCGTCGGCTGCCATGGAGGCCGCGCTGGTGCGCGGCAGGATGCTCGAACTGCTGGGTCGTGACCGCCTCGCCCCGGAGCGGGAGTCGCTCTTCCTGGTTGGGCTGCTGTCCCTGGCGGACGTCATTCTGCGGGCACCTTTGGACAAGGCCCTGGCACCCCTTGGCCTGGACCCGGACATCGAGGGGACCCTGGGCGGGCGACCCGGGCCCTGGCGGGACCTCCTGGAATTGGCCATCGCCTGCGAACATGCGAACGCCCAGGGTCTCGAAGATGCGGCGGCACGCTGTCGCATCACTCCCCAAGCCGCCACCAACTGCCACCTCGACGCCCTTCGCTGGGCCATGGAGCTTCAGGCATGACACACTTCCGCAGCCTTCGCCGGCGCCCCACCTCAATGCTCCTGGTCCTGATCGCAGGGCTTGCTGCCAGTCCGATCGCAAGCCGGGCCGAGGTCGTCCGCGACAACCAGACCTACCAGGTTCTGGGCACGACCCGGGAGGAGATCCGGGCGAGCATCGATCGCCTGGCTCCCCTCGACCCCGCCACCGCGGAGCGCCGCGATTCCCTCACCCGCTGGGAGCTGGACTGGCGTTATGACGCCCGTGACGGCGTGCAGGGCTGCGACATTGCGCAGGTGTGGACCACCCTCCGGATCACGACAGTGCTGCCGCGCCATGGGGCGGTCTCGAGCCTGCCCGACGAAATGCGCCAAGAGTGGACTCGCGTCCTCCAGCGTCTCACCGACCACGAGGA
>JAEUNX010000148.1 GCA_016791025.1 Zoogloeaceae bacterium
CAGGTGATGGTTGGTCTTGTCCATGGTCAGGGTGAAGCCCGACGGGGCCTTGAAGGTCTGACCGCCCATCGTGGCAATGACCTTATCGACGTCGGTGGTCCCGGCAGCCTCGACCGCCTGCTTCCACATGTGCATGCCGACATAGGTGGCTTCCATCGGATCGTTGGTGACCACGGTGTCGGCGTTCGGCACGTTGTTCTTCTTGGCCCAATCCTTGTACATCTTGATGAAGCCGGCGTTGGTCGGGTTCTTCAGGGTCATGAAGTAGTTCCAGGCCGCCAGGTGGCCAACCAGGGGCTTCGTATCGACGCCCCGCAGCTCCTCTTCACCCACGGAGAAGGCCACCACCGGCACATCCGTGGCCTTGAGGCCGGCGTTGCCCAGTTCCTTGTAGAAGGGCACGTTGGAGTCGCCGTTGATGGTGGATACCACGGCGGTCTTCTTACCCGCGGAAGCGAACTTCTTGATGTTGGCGATGATGGTCTGGTAGTCGGAATGGCCGAAGGGGGTGTAGTCCTCCATGATGTCTTCGTCCTTCACGCCCTTGCTGTGGAGGAAGGCCCGCAGAATCTTGTTGGTGGTGCGGGGATAGACGTAGTCGGTGCCCAGCAGGACCCAGCGCTTGGCCTCGCCGCCTTCCTTGCTCATCAGGTATTCCACCGCCGGTATCGCCTGCTGGTTGGGCGCCGCACCAGTGTAGAAGACGTTCTTCTCCAGTTCTTCGCCTTCGTACTGGACCGGGTAGAACAGGAGGCCGTTCAGTTCCTTGAACACCGGATTCACCGATTTGCGCGACACCGAGGTCCAGCAGCCAAAGACGGCCGCGACCTTGTCCTGACTGATCAACTGGCGGGCTTTCTCGGCAAAGAGCGGCCAGTTGGAGGCCGGATCCACCACCACCGGCTCGAGCTTCTTGCCCATCACCCCGCCTTTGGCATTGATCTCCTCGATGGTCATCAGCGCCGTGTTCTTCAAGGCCGTTTCCGAGATCGCCATGGTGCCGGACAGGGAATGGAGGATGCCGACCTTAATGGTGTCGGCGGCCTGACTGGTGGCCGGCAGGCCAATGGCCGCGATGGACGCGGAAAGGGTGAGGGCCTTGATGAAGCTGCGACGACTTTGCATGGAACACTCCCTGGCTGAATGATGGGTGGCGGGCCTGCGCGCCGCCGTGCTGCTTTGAGCACACCGCAAGCATAGGGGCCGCCCGCCCGGCGGAGGAATACGCAAGATGGCGTAGGGCGTACCTCCCGGGCGCACCACCATGGGGCAATCGAAGCCGTCCGCGCCCCGGCGTGGCGAATTCCGACCTGAGGATGCCTTGCCAGACCCCGAGTTCGGGCGACGACATCCCGGCACGATCTTCGCTAATGGGTTGGGCTGCCCCGGCGCGGGGCGCCACGCATCGCTCACGAGGAAGAGGATATGAAGACATTCATCCAGGTCACGGAAATCTGGACGCCATCCGAAGACGGCAGCCTGCTGGAGTTCCATTCCGGGCTGTACGGCCCCCACAAAGCCTTCGGCGGCATCACGCGGATGATGTGCTTCGGTTTCGACGAAGGCTTGCCCGGCAAGGCCTGGGCCGAGCGCCACCCTATCGTGCTCAAGGACCTGCAGAACTCGTATTTTCGCCGCGGCGAGGCGGCGGCAAAGGCCGGGCTCACCTGCGGAGTGGCGATTCCTCTTTTCGACGGCGAGACTTTGAAAGCTGTGCTGGTCTTCTTCTGCGGTGATGACTCCGAGCACGTCGGCGCCATCGAGGTCTGGCACAACGACCCCGCCAAGGACATCGAACTGGGGTTGGCCGACGGCTATTACGGTCGGGCGGAAAGCTTCGAAGTCGTCTCCAAGCGAACCCGCTTCCAGAAGGGCTATGGTCTGCCTGGTTTGGTGTGGGAAACCGGACTCCCCGTCGTGATGGCCGACCTGGGAATGTCCCAGCGCTTCCTGCGGCGCGACGAAGCCAAACGCGTCGGCATCAACAAAGGCCTGGGCCTCCCGGTCGGCAGCGTGCCGGGCCACCAATACATCATGGCCTTTCTTTCCGCCCTGGGCACCCCGATCGCCCGCCGCTTCGAGGTATGGGCCGCCACGCCAGAGGGTGACGCCCTCTCCTTCCATTCCGGCGACTGCGACTCTGTGCCGGATTTTGCCGCCGGAATGGCCGGAGTGCGAATCGCCGCTGGCGCCGGCCCCATCGGGCAGGCCATGGCCACCAAGACTCCGGTGCTCCTGGGCAACTTCGCCGAGGCCGAGGGGCCCCTGGCGGGTGCCGCCCAGGCCGGACTTGGCGCACTGGTGGCGATCCCCATCATCGACGGCGGACTTACCCGGGCCGTGGCCTGCCTGTACTTCTGAGGTCCTGAGCCCCAGGGGGCTTTGTAACCAAGGTTACAGACCCGTCAGGCCGGGCGTGGTGCAATGGCGTCACTATCCATTCCAGCCTGAAGGAGCATTCCATGACAGCCAACGTTGGTGGCATCGACAAAATCGTCCGGATCCTGGCCGGCATCGCCCTGATCGCCTGGGCTCTGATGGGGGGCCCGGTGTGGGCCTGGATCGGGGTGGTTCCCCTGGCCACCGGCCTTCTCGGCTGGTGTCCGGCCTACACCCTATTCGGCATGAACACCTGCCCGATAAAGAAGGCCTGACCAGCCTTCCGCAATAGAACCTGGGCCGGCATTGCGCCGGCCTTTTTATTTCCCCTGGCGCGCTCCGCAATGATTCGCGATGGCCACGAAATCGGCCACCGTGAGCCGCTCGCCGCGCAGGCCGGGATCGAGCTTCAGCGCCGCAAAGTCCTCCTCCCGGAGAAATTCCCGCAGGGTATTGCGCAAGGTCTTGCGCCGCTGACCGAAGGCCGCCGTCACGATCTGGGCCAGCAAGGCTTCGTCCTGGGCGGTACGATCCTGCGGCGGCCGCGGCACCATGCGCACGATGCTGGACGTCACCTTTGGGGCCGGACGAAATGCCTCCGGCGGCACATCGAACAGCCTGCCCATGCGGAACCGGTATTGCAGCATCACCGACAACCGCCCGTAATCGGCACTGCCCGGTTCCGCCACCATCCGCATCACGACTTCTTTCTGCAGCATGAAGGTCATGTTGCGCACGCCATCGGCGAATTCGGCGAGGTGGAACAATAGGGGGGTGGAGATGTTGTAGGGCAAATTGCCCACCACCCGCAGCGGCACCCCCAGGCGGGAAAAATCGAAGTCCAGGGCGTCACCCTCGTGGATGGTCAGCCGATCCGGGCCGTAGCGCTGCTTGAGCCGGGCGATGAGATCACGGTCGATCTCCACCACGTGGAGGTGACCCAGCCGAGCCACCAATGGGTCCGTGAGGGCGCCGAGCCCGGGGCCGATCTCGACCAGGCATTCGCCGGCCTGGGGCGCGACGGCATCGACGATGCGTCCGATGACCTGGGCGTCGGTGAGGAAATTCTGGCCGAAGCGCTTGCGGGCCTGATGAGGGGCGTTCACCGGCCCTCCCACTGGGCCAGACGCTCCTGAATGCGGGGCAACGCGGCCTGGGCGGCCCGCTCGCCCTCAAGGATCGCCTCGTGGCGTTGTTCAAAGCTAGCCACCGCAAATCCCTGGATCGCCGGACGAATCACCACATCCGCCTCCTTGAGCTGCTCCCGGGCAATTGCCGAACCCATGGTGGCGATGGTGTCCAGCAGTAGGTCAATTCCGCCGACTCCTTTTCGTCCGCTCGGCCGGGCGGAAATATCCACTGCGATCACCACATCAGCGCCCATCGCCCGCGCTTCCCGCGCCGGCACCGGGGCCACGAGGCCGCCATCGACATAGTCACGCCCATTCAGGGTCACCGGCGAGAAGACCCCAGGCACGGATGCTGACGCCCGGACTGCCTGACCGGTGTTCCCCCGCTGAAAGAGGACGAGTTCGCCGGTACGGATGTCGGTGACGACGCAACCAAAGCGGCGGGCCAGAGCCTCCAGAGGTTTTTGCTGCACCTGCTGATTGATGAAGCGCTCCAGGGCCTCACCCTTTACCCAACCCCGTTCCAGCAAGGTCCAGTCCATGAGCCGCGATTCATCCATCTGGATCGCCAGCTTTTGCAGCTCGAAGGCATTGAGGCCACTCGCGTAAAGGGCCCCGACGACTGCGCCCGCACTCGTACCCACCACCAAGTCGGGCTGAATGCCCTGGGTTTCGAGGGTCTTGATCACGCCAACGTGGGCAAAGCCTCGAGCGGCTCCACCACCCAGTGCCAGCCCGATCCGGGCCCGGCGGCGCGGAACCGGGGCCACCACGGGCGGGGTCTCCGGCACGGGGCGAAACGCACTGCAGCCGGCCAGGAGCAAATTGCCCCCGATCCCGGCCAGCACGCGCCGTCGCGACCAGGTCATCAGCGTCGTTCCCCAACCATGGTCACCGCCAAGTCCACCGCCGCAAACAGGCTGCCCGGGTCGGCCCGGCCGGTGCCCGCCAGATCAAGAGCCGTACCATGATCGACCGAGGTGCGAACGATGGGCAGGCCAAGGGTGACGTTCACCCCACCGCCAAAGCTGGCATGCTTGAGGACGGGGAGGCCTTGGTCATGGTACATGGCCAGCACCGCATCCCCCCGCTCAAGCGTATGCGGGACGAAGAGCGTGTCCGCCGGCAGAGGGCCGACGAGATCCATTCCTTCGCTGCGCAGGCGGGCCAGCACCGGCTCGATCACCTCGATTTCCTCCCGACCCAGGTGCCCGCCCTCCCCGGCATGGGGATTGAGGCCCGCCACCAGGATCCGCGGCATCGGCAGGCCGAACTGCTCGACCAGGGCGCGATGCAGAATGTGCAGGGTTTCGGTGAGCACCACCGGCGTGATGGCCGCCGGTACCGCCGCCAAGGGCAGGTGGGTGGTGGCCAAGGCCACCCGCAATCCACCGCCCACCAGCATCATCACGACCCGGGGGGTCGCGGTCGCTTCCGCGAGATATTCCGTGTGACCGGTAAAGGGCACTCCGCCGTCGCAAATCACGCCCTTGTGAAGCGGCGCAGTCACCATGCCGGCAAATCGCCCGGCCAGACAACCCGCGATCGCGGCATCAAGGATGTCCAGAACATACGCACCATTACGCGCATCCAAGCGCCCCGGCACCGCGGCTTCACGGAGGGGCAGGTGGAGCACTTCCAGAACCCCCTGGGCGGGATTGACTTGGGGATCGTAGGGAACAACCTGGACGCTGAGGCCGCGCATCGCCGCTCGGGTTGCCAGGAGCCGCAGATCTCCCAGCACCACCAGGCGGCAAGGCGACGGTCGGTCCGCCAGCGCGAGGCACAAATCAGGACCGACCCCCGCCGGCTCGCCACTGGTGATGGCGAGTACCGGGCGGGCGACCTCAGGGCTGGTCAAGCCGATATTCCACGTAGGTCCGGTCCCGCAGCTGACGCAACCAGTCATCATAGGCCTCATCCGCCTTGCGCTCGCGCAGGGCGGCCCGGGCCGCGTTGCGCCGGCGGTCGGAGGACACGTCCTGGGAGCGGCGCTCGAGGACCTGAACCAAGTGCCAGCCGAAGGGACTCTGGATCGGTTTACTGATTTCGCCAGGTTTCAGGGCATCCATGGCGCGCTCGAACTCCGGCACGGTGTCCCCCGGATTGAGCCAGCCGAGGTCTCCGCCCTTGGCGGCGGACAGGTCGGCCGAATGGATCTTGGCCAGCTCCGCGAAATCCGCCCCGCCGGTGGTGAGGCGCTCCCGCAGGGTGGCGAGGCGACGCTCGGCCTCGGCGTCGCTGACCACCTCCGAAGTCTTGATGAGAATATGTCGCGCATGGGTCTGCTGGACCCGCTCCGCCCCCTCCTGCATGCCGCCGCGACGGTCCAGGAGCTTCAGGATATGGAGCCCGGCGGCGCTGCGCAGGACCGGGGTGACCTCCCCGGGACGCAGCGTGCGCAAGGCATCGGTGAACAGACCGGGCAGCCGATTCGGGCTGCGCCAGCCCAACAGGCCCCCCTGGGTCCCATCGGGGGCATCGGAGTAGAAAGCCGCAAGGCGGGAAAAATCCTCCCCGGCCCGGATCTTGACGAGAATCTCGTCGGCCTTGGCACGCAACTTGGCGATTTGATCCGATGTCGCCCCCTCCGGCGCCCGCAGCAGAATGTGGGCGAGGTTGAACTCCTCGGAAGACAAGGCGTCCGGATTATTGGCGAGGAAGTTGTCCACCTCGGCATCGGTGACAACCACCCGCGAATCCACCTCCCGCTCCCGCAGGCGAGCCATCAGCATCTCATTGCGGATCCCCTGGCGGAATAGGTCCCAGCCAATACCGTCCTTGGCCAGCACATCCCGGAAAGCGGGCATGGACAGCTTGTTCGACTCGGCGATGCGTCCGATGGCACGCTCGAGGCTGGCATCGTCCACCCGCAGGGAGGACTCCGCCGCAAGCTGGAGCTGTGCCCGTTCGACGATCAGACGTTCCAGAACCTGCCGCTCCAGGACATCCCGGGGCGGCAATGGCGTCCCTTGGCGCTGGAGCTGACGCACGGTGGTCTCGACCCGGCCGCGCAATTCCAGGGCGGTGATGGCCTCACTGTTGACCACCGCAACCACCCGATCCGCAGGGAGCACGGCGGCCGCCTTGCCCTGGGCAAAGGCGAAAAGGGGCCACGCCAGCAGTGCCAGCAGGCAGGCCCGTAGAAGGGAAAAACGCACAGCCATGGGGGGTTTCCAACGTGGCAGAAAGGACGAGGGGACCGGTGGAATCATCGAAAGGTTCATTCGGAGTCGTCAGCCAGGGTAGGACGCTCGTTGATCATGCCGTAGCCCGGCACACTTCGACGTAACAGGCTGACCGGACTGGAACCCAGGCTGGTAAGGCCATTGAATTCGAGCTGGACGAAGAAGGCGGTCGTGGAGCCGGCGTTGTCGTTGGTGGTCGAGGTCTCGCTGCGCCGTGTCGCAAAGCGGTGGAGCGCGGTGCGCAGCACCCAGCAACCGCCGTTGTATTCCAGACCCGCGATGGCTTCGGTGGTCCGATGCTCCAGCAGCGAACGATTAAAGCGCCCCACCGCGTACCAGCGCCCCCCAAGGGGCCATTGGCCGGTGATGTCGATATCGCGGTAACCGGTGGGATTATCCGGGTCGGCGTTTTCGGGATTGCGCTTGTAGCGCCAGGCAATCCCCAGTGCCTTGGCGACTTCGGGCTGCCAGCGCAGATCGACGTTGAAGCGCTCGGTGTTGCCATCGTTGGGGTTGTACTGCCAGCCGGTGTCGAGGGTGGTCTTCGGCGCCACCTCGCCCCCGAAGGCCGCCACGATGTCTGCCCGCTTACCCGTACGCGCCACGTCAGTGCTATTAAGGAGGACCCGCTGGTCGGCGAAGTAATAGCGCTGACCCACCGCCACCTTCATCTTCTCCGCGCCGGTGCCAGCGTCGATGATCCGACTGGTGAGGGCAGCCGTCAGCTGATTGGCGTTGGCGACCCGGTCACCACCGGAAAAAATGTTCTCCGAGAAGATCTGGGCGAAGTTAAAGTCGTAATACGCCGTATCGAAGATCGGATACTTCAACGGGCTCTGGGACTCGTAGGGGATGTAGACGTAGAACAGGCGGGGCTCCAGGGTCTGGATGTAGTCCCGACCCCCCCAATTCACGTCTCGCTCGAAGACCATCGACGTATCGATGCTGGCAATCGGCAGTGCCCGGCTGAAGGACGTCTCGCCCGCGGACACCGGCTGATCCATCTCGTAGCGCGTGTAATGTACCCCCACCTTGGGCGTGATGTTGAAATACGAAGTGGTAATTGGCAGGGCCACCTGGGGATAGAGGATGAGGCGATTGCCCTGGGGTCGATCGTCATCGGGATGTTCGAACTGCGTGTATTCCCCGGCGAAGGACACGGTGCTGCCCAGGGGCATGTCCGGCCGCGCCGCATTGAGCAGCAACTGGGGCAGGCGGCGGTAGGGCTTGATGCCACTCAGGGTCTGATAGGACTGCATCCGCCCGGTGACGCTCCACCAGTCGTCGCCCGCATAGCGCAGCGTACCCTCCCGGACCAGATTGGCCTTGGACACGTTACTGAGGCGGGTGCTCAAATCTTCGAAATACTGGCTATCGGACACGCCATTCAAATTGAGGCTGCCGGTAAAGCCTGGGAAGAAAGTTTGCAGGTGCTGGATGGAGCCCGCCGCCCGGGAGCCCCCCGTCACTGCGTCCTCCGGCATCCATTCAAGCCGCGATGTCCCGCCATAGGATTCGGTGAGGTAGCGGAATTCGCCCCCCAATTGCACGCCCCGCCGCCCCATCACCCGGGGCGTGAAGGTGGCGTCGTAGTTGGGCGCAAGGTTGAAATAATACGGCGTCGCGATGTCCAGGCCGGTCTTGTTGGAAGTCCCGAAGCTGGGCGCAAGAAAGCCCGACTGGCGGCGATCCGCCAGGGGGAAGTGAGCCCACGGCACATAGGCGATCGGCACATCCTTGAATACGATGGTCGTGTTTTTCGCCTCACCGACCTCGCGATCGTAGTCGAGCTTCATTTCGCTCGCCTTGAGATACCAATCCGGGTCCGGCGCCGGACAGGACGACCAGGTGGCATTGGCGAGGCGGTATTGGTTTTCGCCCTCGAAATACAGCATGTCGGCACGCCCGCCGCCAGAAACGCTCTGGGCCTCCCCCCCCGGGGGAGCTTTGCCTTCCCGGCTGATGCGGTATTCCGGTGTCTCGAATTCGCCGGTCTGGGCACCGAGCAACACCCGGGCACGGGGACCCTTGACCTCCAGGTCGGTCCCCTGATTCACCCGCACGTTGCCTTCGGCTTCGGCCTCATCCTCAAGCTGGCGGTAGGTGACTCGATCGGCCCGAAGGGTGACGTCATCACGACTCAAGAGCACGTCGCCCTCGGCAACCATCTCCACGTCCTGCCGCCCGGTCATGCTGCGGGCTTCGATGAAGGTCTCACCCGGGGTGAGCTGGCGCGGCGGCGCCCCCTCCACGGCCACCACCGGCGGCGTCTTGGCCGCCGGGGCCTGGGGTTGGGAGGCCGAGCCCGGGCCAGGCGACGTTCCGGCGGCCCGGGGCATTGCCGTGGCGGCCGGCATCGTCGGCGCGGCCCGCTGGGCCGGCTTGCGCACCAAGTCGGGCGCCACATACAACGGCGCCATGTTCTGCGCCCCGGCGGCAGCGCCGGAAACCAAACACATGAGCAGCGGGAGGCGCTTCATCCTCGCACCCGCGGGAAACGGCCGGTCATGCAGCACTCGCACACCTTTCTCCGGGCCATAAACTCCGCATTCACGTAGTGAAGAGCGGCCCTTTGGTAAAATTGGCGATTGTACACGAACCCCCCTGGTGGAGATTGCCCCCTTGGAACGCCTCGCCCAGCTTCAGACTTGGCTGAATACCCGCCATCCGGACCGCCCTTTCGACATCCAGCCGGCATCGGCAGACGCGAGTTTCCGGCGCTATTTCCGCGTCACATTTGCCGACGACCCAACTCCAGTGATCGCCATGGACGCACCGCCGTCCCACGAAGACTGCCGCCCCTATCTTCACGTCGCCGAACTCTTCCGCTCTGCCGGTGCCCATGTGCCTGCGATCCTCGACCAGGACCTCGACCAGGGCTTCCTGCTCCTTTCGGACCTGGGCAGTACCACCTATCTCACGGCCCTGACACCGGACAATGCCCATGAACTTTACGCCGAAGCTCTAGGCAGCCTGATCGCCATTCAGAAGGCCAGCCGTCCCGGTGTCCTGCCCGATTACGACCGCGCCCTGCTCACCCGCGAGTTGGAGCTCTTTCCGGTGTGGTACCTGGGGCGCCACGTAGGGGTGAAGCTCGACCCGGATCAGGCCAATCGCCTCTACGCGGTCTTCGAGCAGATTCTGGCCGTGAATCTGGCCGAGCCCAAGGTCTTCGTGCATCGGGACTATCACAGCCGCAACCTCATGGTGAGCCACCCCAATCCGGGCGTCCTTGATTTCCAGGACGCCGTCTATGGCCCACTGACCTACGACCTTGCATCCCTTTTCAAGGACGCCTACGTACGGTGGGACGAGGAATTCATCCTCGACCTCCTCGCACGCTATTGGGAGACAGCGCGCAAACTTGGCCTACCGGTGGCCAGCTTCGCCGAATTCCACCGCGACTATGAATGGATGGGTGTTCAGCGTCACCTGAAGGTGCTCGGGATCTTCGCCCGCCTCTACCATCGTGACGGCAAGGAGGGATACCTGAAGGACATGCCCCTGGTGATGGCTTATCTGCGCAAGGCCTGCGAACGCTATCGCGAACTCGGCCCCCTCCTCGCGCTCCTCGACAGCGTCGAGGGGCGCGAGGAGGACATCGGCTACACCTTCTAGGCCCGCCCCATGAAAGCCATGATCCTCGCCGCGGGGCGGGGCGAGCGCATGCGCCCCCTCACCGACCACTGCCCGAAGCCCCTCCTCCCGGCGGGCGGCAAGCCGCTCATCGTCTGGCATATCGAGCGCTTACGTGCCGCAGGGATTACCAATCTGGTCATCAATCACGCCCACCTGGGGCCCCAACTGGAGGCGGCCTTGGGGAATGGAGGGGACCTGGGCGTTCGCATCGCCTGGTCTCGGGAGGACGTGGCTCTGGAAACCGCGGGTGGAATCCGCCAGGCGCTGCCGCTCCTGGGAGACGCCCCGTTCCTGGTGGTCAATGGTGACATCTTCACCGACCTGGATTTCGCCCCGCTAGCCCAACTCCCCCTCGGCGACGATATTGCGCACCTGGTCCTGGTCACCAATCCTCCCCATCATCCGGAAGGCGATTTCGTCCTCACCCGGGGGCGGGTCGCCCACCAGGGCAGGCCTCGCCTCACGTTTTCCGGTGTCGGCGTATATCATCCCCAACTGTTTTCTGGCCTCCCCTCGGGAGAGCCGATCAAACTCGCACCGCTGTTGCGGACGGCCATGGCGGCAGACCGGGTCGGCGGCCAGGTCCACCGCGGCCTTTGGCTCGATATTGGCACACCGGAGCGACTCGCCGAACTGGATGCCCGACTGCGCACTCCAACCTCGACTTCCAGCCTATTCTGATCCCATGACGCCTTTGGCCCCCGAAAACATCCACCCCTTCCAGTCCCGCCGGCAGCGGCTTCTCGCCCGGATGGCGGAACTGGGGGGAGGGATCGCCGTGATCGCCACCGCGCCGGAGCGCCTGCGCAACCGGGACACCCACTACCCCTACCGCGCGGACAGCTATTTCCACTACCTCACCGGATTCCCCGAACCCGAGGCCGTTTTGGTCCTGATCAGCGGCGCCGAACCCCAAAGTCTCCTGTTCTGTCGCGAGCGGGACACCGAGCGGGAAATCTGGGACGGCTACCGCTTCGGCCCGGAGGGCGCGCGGGAGATCTTCGGCATGGATCACGCGTTTCCGATCGCCGAGCTTCCCCAGCGCCTGCCGGACCTGATGGCCAATCAGCCCGCCGTCTTCCACGCCCTGGGATTCGACCCTGACGCTGACGCCCGCATCACGATGGCCCTGAATGGCGTGCGGGCCCAAGCGCGCACCGGCGCCGTGCCGCCCAGTGCCGTACGCGACGTGCGAGCCCTGATCGACGAGATGCGTCTGCTCAAAGACGATCATGAGATCCGCATCCAGCGCCGGGCGGCGGCCATTTCCGACGAGGCCCACCGGCGGGCGATGGGCTTCGCCGCACCGGGCCGGTTCGAGTATGAAGTGGAAGCCGAACTGCTCCATGCCTTCCGCCGGCATGGCGCCCAGGCCCCGGCCTATCCCTCCATCGTCGCCAGCGGACCCAACGCCTGCGTCCTGCACTACGTGGAAAACAATCGCCGGATGGCGGCCGGCGACCTGCTCCTCATCGACGCGGGATGCGAGCTGGACGGCTATGCTTCGGACATCACCCGGACATTCCCGGTCACCGGGCGCTTCTCCGGCCCCCAGCGCGACATCTACGAACTCGTCCTGGCGGCCCAGGCGGCGGCCATTGCCGAGGTTCGGCCCGGCGCGCACTGGAACCAGGCCCATGATGCCGCCGTGCGCGTGCTGGCCCAGGGCTTCCTCGACCTCGGCCTGCTCGCCGGTAACCTGGACGAAGTCCTTGAGACTGGAAGCTACCGCAGCTTCTACATGCACCGCACCGGCCACTGGCTGGGGCTCGACGTCCATGACGCCGGCGACTACAAGGTGGGCAGCAACTGGCGACCCCTGGCGCCGGGGATGGTCCTCACCGTCGAGCCCGGCTGCTACATCCGGCCCGGGCCCGGCGTCCCGGAGGCCTTCTGGCACATCGGCGTCCGCATCGAGGACGATGCACTCGTCACGCCAGAGGGCTGCGACATCCTCACGGCCGCCACCCCCAAGACGGTCGCTGATATCGAGGCCCTGATGGCCGGGGCCGCCCGTGCAACGCCATGACGTCCTGATCGTCGGCGGCGGCCCGGTGGGGCTGACGCTGGCCCTGGCCCTGGCCGACAGCGCCTGGAGGGTGGCGGTGGCCGATGCCCGCGCCCCGGACGCTCCCGACGACCCTCGGGTTCTGGCCCTGGCCCACGGCACCCGCCTCACACTCGAGCGCCTGGGCGTATGGAAGTCCCTTCGACCGACGCCGATCACGACGATCCATGTGTCCCAATCCGGCGGCCTCGGGCGGACCTGCCTCAGCGCCAGCGACTATGGTTTGCCGGCCCTGGGCTACGTTGCCCAGGCCGGCGACCTGGCCCGGGCCCTGCGGTTGGAAGTGGCGGCGCGGGGGATTCCGGTGACTCACGGTTCGCCGGTCACCGACCTGGCGCCTGGCGCCGACGACGTTGTCGTTTCCACCGCGGCAAACAGCGGCGACTCATTTGCCGCACGCCTGGTAGCCTGCGCCGAAGGGGCCATCGCCACCGACGAGGACGATGTGGCGAGCCGCGATTACGACCAGCATGCCCTGATTTGCCTGGCCACCCCGCAATCCTCCACCCAAAACACCGCCTGGGAACGCTTCACCCCCGACGGGCCCGTGGCCCTGCTGCCCTGTGGCGACGCCTACGCAGTCGTGCACACTTGCCGCCCAGCGGACGCCGACACTCTCCTCGCGCTCGACGACAGTGCCTACCTCGCCCGCCTGGCGGCCCACTTCGCCGGACGATTGCGTTTCACTGCCGCGAGCCCGCGCCAACGCTTCCCGCTCGGCCTGCGGTTTCGTCGCCACCCAGTCGGCCGCCGCACGGTCTGGCTGGGCAACGCCGCCCAAACCCTCCACCCGGTGGCGGGCCAGGGATTCAACCTGGCCCTGCGGGACGTCTGGGCCCTGGCCGAGGTACTCCGCCGCGAATCCGAGGACCCTGGATCGGCGAGCACGCTCCAACGCTACGAGGACGCCCGCGTCTTGGACCGGCGGGGAGCCATCAGCTTTACCGACGGGTTGGTCCGCCTGTTCAGCAACGACGATCCCCTGCTCCGCCACGCCCGCGGGGTCGGCCTCCTGGCGCTGGACCTCTTCCCGCCCCTACGCCATTTCGTCGCCAAACGAATGATGTTCGGCGCCCGGGCCTGGCCCTGATCAAATCACGGCGAGGCGCTTGTATCAGGCACTGAGGCACGCCGCAAGTGGTCGGCCTTCGGGTAAACTATTGCCCCTGACGACCCCCTGGCAGCACCTCCCACCCGATGCAACTCGCCGGCTTTTCCTTGCGGAACAATCTTTTTGTCGCTCCCATGGCCGGCGTCAGCGACCGACCCTACCGCCAGGTTTGCAAGGCCCTCGGTGCTGGCCTCGCGATCTCCGAAATGGTGACCTCCAACACCCTGCTCTATGCCACGGCCAAGACGCGCCACCGCACCGATCACACTGGAGAATCGGGGCCCATTGCGGTGCAGATCGCCGGCGCTGACCCGGCAATGATGGCCGAGGCCGCCCGCCACAATGTGGACCGTGGCGCCCATATCATCGACATCAACATGGGCTGCCCCGCAAAAAAAGTCTGTAACGTCATGGCCGGTTCGGCCCTCCTGCAGGACGAAGCCCTGGTGGGCCGTATTCTGGACTCTGTGGTCGCTGCGGTTCCTGACACGCCGGTCACCCTCAAGATTCGCACCGGCTGGAGCCGCGCCCACCGCAATGCGCCGCGCATCGCCCGCATCGCCGAGTCGGCGGGGATCCGCCTCCTGACCATCCATGGTCGCACCCGAGAGGATGCCTACATGGGTGAAGCGGAATACGACACGATCGCCGCGGCAAAGACTCAAGTTGCCATTCCGGTCATCGCCAACGGAGACATCGCCTCGCCGGAAAAGGCCCACGCGGTGCTGGCGCGCACGGGTGCCGACGGGGTGATGATCGGCCGCGGCGCTCAAGGGCGGCCGTGGCTGTTCCGCGAAATTGAACACTTTCTCGCCACAGGCCGTCGGCTGCCCCCCCCCTCCGTGGCCGAGGTCCATCGAATTTGCCGCACACATCTGGCCGCCATTCACGCTTTCTATGGCGAGGAGGCCGGCGTGCGCATCGCACGCAAACACATGGGCTGGTACGCCGCAGGTTTTGCCGGTGCTGCCCACTTCCGCAAGATATTGAATGCCCAGTCCGGCCCTGAGGGGCAGTTTTCCGTGGTGGATCACTTTTTTGCCCACCAGGCAGCTCAGGACGCCTCCCATCGGGTCGCGGCTTCATTCCCCGAGGAACTCGCAGCATGAGCAGCAAGAACGAGATCGCCGAGTCCGTCGTCAAAACTCTGGACCAGTATTTCCGTGACCTGGACGGCGAGAAGCCGGCCGCCATCTACGACTTAGTCATGAAGAACGCCGAGCGTCCGATGCTGGAGTTCGTCCTCCAGATCGCCGGCGGCAATCAGACCGCCGCCGCCGAGATGCTTGGCATCAACCGCAATACCCTGCGCCGCAAGCTCGCCGATTACGACATCCGCTGATTGGCTGCGGCCGTCTCCGTTTTTTCTTTGCTGGTTTCCCGATCCATGAAAGTCACCCAAGCCCTCCTCAGTGTTTCCGACAAACGCGGCCTACTTGATTTTGCCCGTCAGCTCGCCCAACTGGGGGTGCGCCTCCTGTCCACCGGCGGCACCGCCAAGACCCTGCGGGAGGCCGGCCTGCCCGTCACTGACGTGTCGGACTACACCGGTTTCCCGGAGATGCTCGATGGCCGCGTGAAGACCCTCCATCCCAAGGTGCACGGCGGCATCCTGGCCCGCCGGGATCTCCCCGAGCACATGCAGACCATCGCCGCCCATGGCATCGGTCCCATCGACCTGGTGGTGGTGAACCTCTACCCCTTCGCGGCCACGGTGGCCAAGGCGGGCTGCACCCTCGAAGACGCCATCGAGAACATCGACATTGGCGGCCCGACCATGGTCCGCGCCGCCGCCAAGAATCATGGGTCGGAAGCCGGGGGCGTCGGCATCGTCACCGACCCGGAGGATTACCCGGGAATCGTGGCCGAGCTTAAGGCGGCCGGAAACCTGTCCTACAAAACTCGCTTTGCCCTGGCGGTGAAGGCCTTCACCCATACCGCTCGCTACGACGGCGCCATCTCGAATTACCTCACTGCGCTGACCGAGGACGGCGGCAAGCAAACCTACCCCGAGCGCCTGCAACTGGCCTTCGACAAGGTCCAGGATCTGCGCTACGGCGAAAACCCGCACCAGTCCGCCGCCTTCTACCGGGAGCCCGACGCACCGGCAGGCGGCATCGCCGGCTATACGCAGCTCCAGGGCAAGGAACTCTCCTACAACAACATCGCCGATGCGGATGCAGCCTGGGAGTGCGTGAAGGCCTTCGAGGGGGGCATGGCGTGTGTCATCGTCAAACACGCCAACCCCTGCGGCGTGGCGCTGGCGGCGACGCCGCTGGAGGCCTACCGCAAGGCTTTCTCCACCGACCCCACCTCGGCCTTCGGCGGCATCATCGCCTTCAACGGTGAGGTGGATGCCGCGGCGGCGGAAGCGGTCAGCACCCAGTTCCTCGAAGTGCTCATTGCTCCGGCCTATACGGACGAAGCCCTGGCGCTGCTGACCGCAAAGAAGAATGTGCGGGTGCTCACGGTGCCGATGGCCCCGGTGCGCCAAGTCGACTTCAAGCGCGTCGGCGGTGGCCTGCTGGTGCAAAGCGCCGATTTGGCGCCGATCGCCGAGGCCGACCTCAAGGTCGTGACCAAGCGGGCACCCACCACCCAGGAACTCCAGGACCTGCTCTTCGCCTGGCGGGTCGCCAAGTACGTCAAATCCAACGCCATCGTCTATTGCAAGGACGGCATGACCATTGGCGTCGGCGCCGGCCAGATGAGCCGGGTGGATTCCGCCCGGATCGCCAAGATCAAGGCCGAGAATGCCGGGTTGGCCATCCCCGGCTGCGTGGTGGCCTCCGACGCCTTCTTCCCTTTCCGCGACGGCCTCGACGTGCTGGCCCAGGCCGGCGCCACGGCGGTGATCCAGCCCGGTGGCTCGATGCGGGACGAGGAAGTCATCGCCGCCGCCGATGAACAAGGCCTGGCCATGGTATTCACCGGTTTCCGTCACTTCCGCCACTGATTCCATGAAGATCCTCGTCATCGGCTCCGGCGGCCGCGAACACGCCCTGGCCTGGAAACTGGCCCAATCTCCCAAAGCGCAGAAGGTATTCGTCGCCCCCGGCAACCCCGGCACGGCGCGGGAGGCTGGCGTCGAGAACCTGGCCCTGACAACCATTCCGGATCTGGTGGACTTCGCCCGGCGGGAGGGCATCGGCCTGACCGTGGTGGGGCCGGAGGCGCCCTTGGCCGCCGGGGTGGTAGATGCGTTCCGGGCCGCTGGCCTGCCGATCTTCGGCCCGACCCAAGGCGCCGCCCAGCTTGAAAGTTCGAAGGATTTTGCCAAGCAGTTCCTCATCCGCCACGGCATCCCCACCGCCAAGTACCAGACCTTTTCTGAGGCTGCCGCCGCACACGCTTACGTGAACGTTGAGGGTGCGCCCATCGTCATCAAGGCGGACGGCTTGGCGGCCGGCAAGGGAGTGGTGGTCGCCATGACCCTGGAGGACGCCCACGCCGCCATCGACATGATGCTGGTGGGCAATAAGATGGGCGATGCCGGCGCCCGGGTGGTGATCGAGGAATTCATGGCGGGAGAGGAAGCCAGCTTCATCGTCATGGCCGACGCCCGCCACGCCCTGCCCCTGGCCACCAGCCAGGATCACAAGCGTCTCCTGGACGGCGACCAGGGCCCCAACACCGGGGGGATGGGGGCCTACTCTCCGGCCCCCGTCGTGACCCCCGAGGTGCATGCCCGGGTGATGCGGGAGATCATCAATCCCACCCTCGTCGGCATGGCCGCCGACGGACTCCCCTACACCGGCTTCCTCTACGCCGGCCTGATGATCGACGCCACGGGCCACCCCCGCGTCGTCGAGTTCAACTGCCGCATGGGGGACCCGGAGACCCAGCCGATCATGATGCGGCTCAAGTCGGACCTCGTCGATCTGGTCGAAGCCGCCATCGCCGGAAAGCTCGACAAGGTCGAAGCCGAGTGGGACCGGCGCTGCGCCCTGGGCGTGGTGCTGGCCGCCGCGAACTACCCTGATACGCCGCGCAAAGCCGATCCGATTCACGGTCTGCCCGCCTCGGCCGGCACCGATACCCACGTCTTCCACGCCGGCACCGGCGAACAGGATGGTCAAGTCGTCACGGCGGGAGGGCGGGTGCTGTGTGTGACCGCCCTAGGCGACAATGTCAAGACGGCCCAAAAGCGCGCCTACGAAGTTGTGGATCAAATCCACTTCGACGGCATGCAGTGCCGGCGGGATATTGGGCATCGCGCCCTCAAGCGCTAATTCGCGAGCCCTCTGCCAATTTTCGCCCGCCGAACCCGATCCGGTTATGCTTGTGCATGGGGCGCTCCGCCCCCAGCCCTATTCAACGATGGAGCATTGAATCATGTCTCTCAAGTTTGAATTGACCAAGAATGACAAAGGCGATTTCTTTTTTAAGCTGCTGAATGCAGACGGCGGCACATTGATTCGCAGCGAGGCATACAGCGCCAAAACCAGCGCCACCAATGGGATTGAATCGGTGCGCAAGAACGCCCCGGAAGCTGGGCGCTATGACCTGAAGGATGCCAGCGATGGTCGGCCCTTCTTCAACCTTAAGGCCTCCAACGGTCAGGTGATCGGCACCAGCCCGATGTTTAAGGATGCTACCGCCCGCGACGCGGCCATCGCTGCCATGACGTCCGGCGCGAGTGCCGCAGCCACGGACGACCAGACCTGACGTTGTCGATGACCTCCGCCGCCGTCAAGACTTATCTGCTGGGCCTCCAGAATCGCATCGTCGCCGCCCTGGAGGCTTTTGATGGAACCCCCTTCCGCCGCGACGAGTGGGAACGGCCTGCCGGCGGAGGCGGCATTACCCGCCTTATTGAGGGAGGCGCGTTCTTCGAGCGGGGGGGCTGCAACTTTTCCCACGTCATGGGGGACGGGATGCCCGCCTCGGCCACCGCCCATCGCCCGGAACTGGCGGGGCGGGCCTTCGAGGCGATGGGCGTTTCCCTGGTGCTCCATCCCCACAATCCCCACTGCCCGACGGTGCATCTCAACGTCCGCTTCTTCCAGGCCACGGCGCCGGGCAAGGAGGCGGTGTGGTGGTTCGGGGGCGGCATGGATCTCACGCCCTATTACCCGGTCGAGGAGGATGTCCGCCACTTCCACGCCACCTGCCGGGCGGCAGTTCTTCCGTTTGGTGGCGACGACGAATACCGCCGCATCAAGGCTTGGTGCGATCGCTACTTCTTCCTCAAACACCGCAACGAACCCCGCGGCGTGGGCGGCTTGTTCTTTGACGACCTCAACGACGGCGGCTTCGAACGCTGCTTCGGCCTCACCCGCAGCGTGGGCGACGCCTTTTTGCCGGCCTACCTGCCCATCGTGGAACGGCGCCGGGACGTGCGCTACGGCGAGCGGGAGCGGGATTTCCAGACCTATCGCCGAGGCCGCTATGTGGAATTCAATCTCGTCTTTGACCGGGGCACCCTGTTCGGACTCCAATCCGGCGGGCGCACCGAGTCCATCCTGATGTCGATGCCTCCAGTGGTCACCTGGCGCTATGACTGGCACCCGGATCCTGGCACAGCGGAGGCGCGCCTGTATGAAGAGTACCTCGTCGCCAAGGACTGGGTCTGATCGGAAATTGCCCCAGGCCGCCCTCCCCTGACCGGAGCCGGAGGTAAAGCGCCCCCAACCGAATGGGGGCAAGCGGGATTCCAAGCGTCAGTGCCGTTGGGCCGCCAACTCCGCCGCCGCCCGATAATGCTGGACAGCCCCCTCGTCGCGCCCCAGGTGTTCGGCGAGTTGGGCCAGGGCTAGATGGGTATCGATGGCCGGGGCGAGGTTGAGGGACGCCTCCAGGTAGCTCTCGGCCTTGCCCCACAACTGGTTCAGGAAGCAAAGGCGGCCCAGGGCAAAAAGCAGTCCCGGATCCCGCGGCTGCCGTGGCAGCCAGCGTTCGGCACGGGTCAGACACCCCGCCGGATCGTCTTCACCGCACACGCTGTAAAGCCGAGCCAGATTGGAGTCCCACTCCTTCTCCAACAGGTCCTCAAGGGTCTGGCGCGCGAGGCTGCCCTGACCACCGTCCCTCAGCAATGGCAGGGCCTTCTCGATGAAACGGCGATCGCGCAGATCCTCAGCCGGTAACTGCTTCCAGTACCGGGCCAATCCGTCCGGATCGTGCTGGTGGTCCCGCAACCATTCCAGATGGGCCCGGCGCACCAGGGGCTCGGCCAAATCGGGTGACAGGGCCCGGTGTTTGCGGAGCAGGCGGGCGAGGCGCAGCACCTCTTCCCACTCCCCCCGCGCCTGGGCCACACGAAGGGCAAGACGCGACACCGCCACCGGCCGCTGCCCGCCCGTGGCTTGGAGCTGGGCGAGGCGATCGGCTGCTTCGTCGATCCGACGCCCGTCCACCGCCATCTCCGCCTCGGTCATCAGTCGCGCGACCCGAACGTCGTCGCCGCCTTCGGAAGAACGTCCGAGCCACAGGCGATAGCGGGTTTCGTCACGCATGGCGTGGGCAGCCCGGGCTGCCAGGAGCGCGGCGGGACCCTTGCCCTCGCCGGTGGCAAAGGCCGCATCGGCGAACTTGAGGGCCTGGGAATACCGCCCCTCCAGGTAGACGCGAATGGCATCGCGCAGGGCGCGGCCCGCCTTGTCGCGGCGCTTGCGTTCGCGGAAGGCTGACACACGATCGGGTAGTTCCATCGTCCGACCGATCAGCCGCAGCAGGAAATACAGCAAGGCAAACCCGAGCACCAAGACCAGGATCAGCAGGTTGAGGGACAACTGGACTCGGTAGGGGGCGACCACGATGAGGACGTAGCCGGTATTGGCCCCTGCCAGCAGGGCCAGTCCGGCCGCCACTGCAAACAGGGCGATCAGCCACAGCAAGTTACGCATGGGCGATCCCTCAGCGCTGGCCGCGGACGGGCGGGGCCGCCAGGGTCGGCCGGGTCTGCAGGGCCTGCAAGGCAACAAGGCTCTGCTGGAGGGTCGGGCGGCCTTCCGGAATCTTCACCGCAGCGATTTCCTTCAGATCCTGGAGCACCTGCTGCACCGGCGCCTGACGCACATCGAAGTAACGCTCGACCCACATCGCGGCCTGGCGCACATCCTCGCCGAAGGCGCGACCATCCCGCGAGAGAAGCCCCAGCCGTGCCGAGAGTAGCCGGATCTTCAGGTTTTCGCGCAGGTAGGCACCCTGCGCCGGCCCCAAAAGGGCAGGCTCAGCATGATCCAGGCGCTCGACCCGGACCAGACCCTGCACCTCGCGCCACAACTCCCGCCCCAAATCCACGAGGAAATTCACGGGCCCCGAGGCGACGGGCGCCGATTCCGGTGGCGTCGGCAGGGCTTCCCCGGCGAAGGCGAGCGGGAGGTCATCCACTTTGCCCTGGAGCAGCTCCAGCTTGATCGAGAGACCGGCCACATCCAGCCCAGGCACCGCCCGCAAGGCTTCGATGTCCGCGGCAATGGCGCGCCGCAATGGCTGCAGGCGGGCGTGATCAATGAGGGCCAGCCGGCTTTCAGCACCCTGCAGGGCCACCAGGGCGGCCTCCACATTGCCGGCGAGCTGGAGCTGTTGGCCCGCCATGATCACCGCCTGCTCCACCTCGGCCAGGGTGCGCTCGTCGCGGGAACGCGAAAACTCCTGGTATAGCGCTTCGAGCGCCGCAGCCTGACCTTCCGATTCGGCCAGGCGGCTTTCGATAGCGCCGACCTTGGCCTGCAAAGCGGCCAGACTTTCCTGACCCTGCCGGGCGACACCCCGGGCTTCCTGGGCCAGGCTGTCGCCCGCGGCCAGGCGGCCCGCGAGTTCCTGGCGCAATGCCTGGGCCTGGGATCTCATTTCGAAGGCCTGCCAGCCCGCAAGACCCGACGCCACCAGCGCCACGATCGCGACACCTGCGACCCAGCCTGCCCCACCTCCCGTCCGCCCCGGGGACGCCACAGGGGGTGGCAGGGCGGGCGTCTCCTCCCCGGAGATTTTGTTTTCTTCGCTCATGGTCCAATCTTAACCGAGGCCGCCCCGCCCTTGCAGCCCAAATGGGTTACCAGGGTCGCCACAATGGCCTCGTTTCCGGGCCCGCAGGTCACGACCCGGTCCAGACCGGCGGCACGCGCAGCCTCGGCGATCCGCGGATGGGGCACCACAACGAAAATCGGCGCGAACACCGCCCAATCTCGGGCGCCGACCATCGCGCGCAGATTGCGCACCCCCTCGGAACTGGTGAGGAGCAAGGCATCCAGAACCCCAGCCTGGGCCGCGGCCACCAATGGTGCGGGATCCCCATCGGGGCGACGGCGATGGTAGGCGGTGACCAGCCGCACGGCGGCCCCCCGGGCCAGAAGCGCCTCGGCAAGCAATTCGCGCCCTCCGTCGCCGCGAAAAATCACCACCTGCTTGCCGGCCACTGCTTCCACCTGGAAGGCCGGCAGGCGCAGAACTGCTTCGCTGTCGAAGCCCTCGCTGGGGGCGATGACGGTCGGAAAACCCCGGGAATTCAGCGCCGCCTCGCTCGCCTTCCCCACTGTCGCCACGGCCAGTTGGCTCGGCCAGGACCTACGCTGGCGGACGAAGTCGACCGCATGGGCGACGGCATTGGCGCTGACGAAGAACGCTAGATCAAAGGTGTCGAGATCCCGGCAGGCCGCCTCCAGATCCGTGGGAGGATCCACCGCCGCGATCTCGAAAACAGGGAATCTCAGGACCGTGCCCCCCTCCGACTCGATGGCCTTCACCAAGCCCTCGGCCTGGGCGATGGGCCGCGTGACCGCCACACAGCGTCCCGCCAGGCTCATGGCCAAATCCGTTCGGTGGGGTCAGCCCAAGGCGGCCAGCACGGCATCGGCGCCTTCACCCCGCAGATCGGCCACCACGGCCAGCCCCAAGGCCTCAGGATCGGACGCGGGACCCCGTCGTTCGGCACGGACCACCTGGCTTCCATCCGGCAGGGCCACAAAGGCCCGCAGCCAGAGTTCGTCCCCCTCCACCACGCCGTAGGCCCCCAATGGCACCTCACAGCTGCCGGCCAGGGCACGGGAAACCGCCCGCTCGGCCTGCACGCAGGCGGCGGTGGCCGGATCGTTCAAGGGCGCGAGCCAGGCGGCGAGATCGGCACGCCCGGCGAGAATCTCGATGCCCAGAGCGCCCTGCCCGGCCGCCGGCAACGAGTCCTCGGCCGACAAGGTTGCTCGGACCCGTTCGCCCAGCCCTAGCCGGGTGAGTCCGGCCGCCGCCAGGATGATCGCGTCGTACTGGCCCTCGTCCAGCTTGCGCAATCGGGTGTCCAGGTTGCCCCGCAGGCTGGTGACCGCCAGGTAGGGATACCGGGCATGAATCTGGGATTCCCGCCGCAGGCTGGACGTCCCCACCACCCCGCCGGGAGGCAGGTCGTCAAGGCTGGCGTAACGATTGGACACGAAGGCATCCAGAGGCACCTCCCGGGCTGAGATGCAGGCGAGGCTGAAGGCCTCGTCCAGCACCATCGGAACGTCCTTCATCGAGTGCACGGCGATATCCGCGCGGCCATCCAGGAGCGCAGTCTCCAATTCCTTGACGAAGAGCCCCTTGCCGCCCACCTTGGCCAGCGGGCGGTCGAGAATCTGGTCGCCCCGGGTGGTCATGCCCAGGAGCTCCACGGCGCACCCCGGATACAGGCCCTCCAGACGGGCCTTGACATGCTCGGCCTGCCAGAGGGCCAGGCGGCTCTCTCGGGTGGCGATGACAATTCTCAGGGGAGGCGGGAAGGACGGGGTGGGCTGGATCACTTTGAATTCACTCACATCGGACCCCGGCAACGCCATCCATGGGGACGTGGTCAGGGTAGGCACCTATGGTGCGGAAAGTGGGTTGGATTTTAGCATGGCGGACGGAGGGGCTTTCTTACACCCTAGTCCGGGCGCCGATCCGGGCCGGACGCAGTCAAAGGAAACAAAATTCATGAGTCAGGACAAAGACCTTCCGTTACGCGAGGACATCCGCTTGCTGGGCCGGATGCTCGGCGATACTGTGCGCGACCAGATGGGGGCAGCGACCTTCGAGTTGGTCGAGCGCATTCGCCAACACTCGGTGCGATTCCGGCGCGACGATGACCTGGCGGCCCGGCGAGAGCTGGAAGCCACCCTCGACGCGCTGTCGCGCGATCAGACCAATGCTGTTGCCCGGGCCTTCAGTTACTTCTCCCACCTGGCCAATATCGCTGAGGACCAGCACCATATTCGCCGCTCCCGCGCCCATCTCCTGGCCGGTTCGGCCCCCAAGGCCGGTAGCCTCGCCCATGCCATCGATGCCGCCTTTGCCAACGGATTGGCCGCCGAAGACCTGGCTGCCTTCTTCGAGAGGGCCCTCGTCGCGCCGGTGCTCACGGCCCACCCCACCGAAGTTCAGCGCAAGAGCATTTTGAACTGTCAGATGGCCATCGCACGACTGCTGGACCAGCGCGATCGCATGGCGCTGACCCCCGAGGAGGCCCGCGACAATGAAGAGGCGCTGCGGCGCGGCGTGCTCACCCTGTGGCAGACGCGCATGTTGCGCACTTCCAAGCTGTCGGTGCTCGATGAAGTGACCAACGGTTTGTCGTATTTCGACTCCACCTTCCTGCGCGAGCTGCCCCATCTCTACGGTCTCATCGAGGACAATCTGGCCGAACACGACGACGCCTGGGGCGCTCGGGAATTGCCCGACTTTCTTCGGGTAGGCAGCTGGATCGGCGGTGACCGCGACGGCAACCCCTTCGTCACCGCCCAGGTGCTGGAGCAGGCCCTGGCCCTGCAAGCCGCCACTGCCCTGGATTTCTACCTCGAGGAGGTGCACACCCTGGCCTCCCAGTTGTCCCTTTGCCTGATGCACATCTCAGCCTCCGAGGCCTTGCTTGCCCTGGCCGCCGCCGCGGGGGACGCCTCCCCCCATCGCAGCGACGAGCCGTACCGCATGGCCCTCAACGGAGTGCACCACCGCCTGGCCGCCACCTACGAGGCGTTGCTGGGCCGCGCGCCGGAAGGCGCCTCGGCCCTCGGCGCCAGCCCTTATGCCAGCGCAGACGCCTTGGCGGATGACCTGGAGGTCATTCACCGATCCCTCCTTACCAATGGCTCGGCACCGCTGGCTCGAGGCCGCCTGCGCCGTCTGCGCCGGGCAGTGAAGACTTTTGGCTTCTATCTCGCGCCCATCGACCTTCGCCAGAATTCGGATGTCTTTGCTCGCGTGGTGGCGGAGCTCCTGGAGGCCGCCAGCCCCGGCACCGCCTACGCCTCCCTCGAAGAGGAGGCCCGTATTGCCTTGCTGCTGGACGAACTGGCCACTGCCCGACCCCTGGCCTCACCCTTTCTCCGCTATTCGGAGGAAACCACCGGCGAGCTGGCCATTTTTCGCGCCGCCCGTATCGCCCACCAGCGCTTTGGCACCGCGGCATTGCCCAATTTCATCATCTCCAAGACCGATGGCGTTTCGGACATGCTGGAGCTGGCCGTCCTGCTCAAAGAGGCTGGCATCCTGCGCCCGCTGGAAGGTGCCCTGGACGCCAACATCATTCCCCTGTTCGAGACCATTGGCGACCTGCAGGCCGCCCCGACGACCATGGACCGGCTCTTCTCGCTGCCCGTCTATGCGCGCCTCCTGGCATCCCGCCACCATACCCAGGAGGTCATGCTGGGCTATTCGGATTCCAACAAGGATGGCGGCTTCCTCACCTCGGGGTGGGAGCTTTACAAGGCCGAGATCGAACTGGTGAAGGTTTTTCGCACCCATGGCATCACCTTGCGCCTCTTCCACGGCCGCGGCGGCTCCGTTGGTCGCGGCGGGGGCCCGAGCTACCAAGCCATCCTGGCCCAACCGGGCGGCGCAGTGCAGGGGCAGATCCGCCTCACCGAACAGGGCGAGGTCATTGCCGCCAAGTACGCCAATCCGGAGGTGGGCCGGCGCAATCTCGAAGTCCTGGTCGCAGCAACCCTGGAGGCCACACTGCTGTCCGGCGACGCCCCGGCCCCTCGCGCCGGATTCATCGAGGCCATGCAGAGCCTATCTGACCATGCCTTCCGCACCTATCGGGGACTGGTTTATGAAACCCCCGGCTTCGAGCAATACTTCTGGGAATCGACGGTGATCGCTGAGATCGCCGCCCTCAACATCGGCTCCCGCCCTGCATCGCGCAAGAAGAGCACCGCCATCGACGATCTGCGGGCCATTCCTTGGGTGTTCAGTTGGGCCCAGTGCCGCCTGATGCTGCCCGGATGGTTTGGCTTCGGCTCGGCAGTCAAAGCATTCCTGGCAGAACACGGCGAATCGGACGGCCTGGCATTGCTGCAGGCCATGAACCGGGAATGGCCCTTCTTCGCGACCCAGCTTTCCAACATGGACATGGTGCTCGCCAAGAGCGACATCGCCATCGCCAGCCGTTACGCCGGCCTGGTGCGGGACGTCGATCTGCGCCAGAAGATCTTCGGCGCGATCCGGGCCGAGCATGCGGCAACCTTGGCAGCGCTGCTTCAGATCACCGGCCAGGCGGAGCTTCTCGATGGCAATCCCCTATTAAAACGCTCCATCCGCAATCGCTTTCCCTATCTGGACCCCCTCAACCACGTCCAGGTGGAAATGCTCCATCGTTACCGGGAGGGGGCCCAGGATGACCGAATCCGCCGCGGCATCCATATTTCCATCAATGGCATCGCGGCAGGATTGCGAAATAGCGGGTGACCACGTAACGTGAGCCGGGGGGCTCTCAAGGTCCCCGGCGGGCGACCGTAATGGTCGGAAGCCCTTAGCTACTGACCATTACTGCGATGCGCATCGTCATCGTCGACGACACCCCCGTCAATCTCACTCTCATGCAGGCGCTGGTGACCAAGGAGGTTGCCTGCACGCCCCGCGTGTTCTCCGACCCGCTGGAAGCGCTGAGCTATTGTTCGACCGAGGACCTGGACCTCCTCATCGTCGATTACATGATGCCCGAACTGGACGGGATCGAGTTCATCCGCCGCCTACGGACCGTGGCCGGCCGTGAGGACCTGCCAATCCTGATGGTCACCGCAGACCATGAGAAGAAGACCCGTTATGACGCCCTGCGCTTCGGGGCGACGGACTTCCTCACCAAGCCCATCGATCGCTACGAGTTCCAGCCCCGCATCCGCAACATGCTGGCCCTGCGCCAAGCCCATCTGGCCCTCCGGGACCGGGCGGCCATCCTGGCCGAGGAGGTCCGCCGCGCCACCGCGGATATCCAGCAGCGGGAGCGCGACACCATCACCCGTCTCGCCCGGGCGGCGGAGTTCCGCGACCCGGAGACCGGCGCCCACATTCAGCGCATGGCCCACTATTCGGCGTTAATCGCCCGCCGCCTCGGTCTGTCTAGCGAAGTGAGCGAGGAGATCCTGCTTGCCGCTCCCCTTCATGACGTAGGCAAGATGGGCATCCCGGACCACATCCTCCTCAAACCTGGAAAGCTCACGCCGGACGAGTTCGAAATCATGAAAGGCCACGCCGCCATCGGCCATGACATCCTCAAGGATTCCGCGGCCCCGGTGGTGAAGCGCGGCGCCATCATCGCCCTGACCCACCACGAGAAGTTCGACGGCAGCGGCTACCCCCATGGCCTGGTGGGAGACGCGATCGCCCTGGACGGTCGCATCGTCGCGGTGGCCGACGTCTTCGACGCCCTCACCTCGGTTCGGCCGTACAAGAAGGCCTGGTCCTTGGAAGACGCTTGTCAATTTCTCATCGACGGCAAGGGGGGGCATTTCGATCCTGCGGCAGTGGACGCTTTTCTCGCCGGATGGGAGGAGGCCCTCGCCATTCGCGACCGGTTTGGCGTGGAGTAGGTCTTGCGAACCTTACGCAAGACCCGCCCCCTTCCGCCGACGCGCCGCCCCCGGAGCGCGTCCGCAACACTCAACCCGCGCCAGCAGGCCCACACCGGTCGCAATTCCCCCGGGATCAGGCCCTCCTCCCCTCCCCCCGCGCCAGATCGGGACCAAGAGCCTTCTCGTGCCGCCCCCGATAGCCGTCCCAACGCCGACTTGCCGCTCCTGGAACGATTGAGTCGGAAGATGCGCGGTCCCATCAACGCCATCCTGGGTGCCGCCGAAGAAGTCCTCAGCACCCGCCTGCCACGCGGCCATGAGGAGCAGTTGGGGCTGATCAAGAATGCCGCCGATGCCCTGCTCGGGATTCTCAACGAGCAGGTGGACTTTGCCCGCGCCCGGGCCGGCGAGCTGCGTTTCGAGGAGATCGCCTTCAGTCTGGCCGAAAGCGTAGCCGTCGCTGTCCGCCAGGTCACGCCTGATGCGCGACGGAAAGGCTTGCCGATCCACGTCCACATCTCGCCGTCGGCCCCCCCCCTGCTTACCGGGGACCCCTATCGGCTGCGCCAGATCCTGGTCAAGCTGTTGGGCAACGCGGTGCGCTTCACAACCACAGGAGAGGTTCACCTTCGGATTGAGGAGACCGGGAGCGAGACCGATCACACCGTCCTGCGCTTTGCCATCGAAGACTGCGGCACGGGCATGGTCGCCGACCAGATCCGGGAGATCCTGCTCGCTGGCGACCAGAGCGTCTTCGATCCGAATACCGGCGTGCTACGGGGCTTGGTGGCTTGCCAGATCATGATCGCCCGCTTGGGCGGGCAGCTTGAAATTCTCAGCCGGCCCGGCGAAGGGAGCACCTTTCTGTTCAACGCCCGCTTCAGCCGAGCCCGCAGCGCGCCCAGTCAGATCCGTGGTGCCCAGTTGGAGAACCTGCCGGTCCTTGTCGTTTCGGGCCATCTTCAGCGACGCAGCCAGCTGGCGGCAACGCTGGCTGGGTGGAACATGCAGCCGGAAACCGCCACCAGTGCCGCAAAAGCCCTTTCCCACCTGGAAGCCGCCCACCGCCGCGGGACGCCTTTTCAAGCCGTCATCATCGACGAACAATTGGGCGAAGACAGCGCGTTCGCTTTTGCCGAGCAGTTGCAGCGGCGGCCAGAACTGGCGCCGCCGGTCCGCATCCTCGCCGTCACCGCCGGTCAGCGGGGTGACGCCGACCGCTGCCGTCAATTGGGAATCCAGGCGTACCTGTCCAACCCCATCCAGCCTCTCGACATCCTCGACGCCCTGATGCTTTCGCTGGGCGCACCCACTGCTGACCGGGCGCTGATCACCCGCCACAGCCTTCGGGAACGTCGGCACACCCTCCAGGTGCTGGTGGTGGGCGGCTCTCCGGTCCATCAGGCCCAGACGGTGGTGTTGCTTGAAAAGTTGGGGCATAGCCCCACCGCGGTGAGGGACGCGCCAGAGGCACGGGAGGCCTGTGCCGGCGCCCACTTCGATACCATCCTCTTGGATCTGGACGAGGTCGGCGGCCCTGGGACCGGAAGCGGCACTCGGCACGCACTGGACCTGGGGCTGCCCTCGCACCAGGCCACGCCACCATTGATTGGCCTGCACACGCCGGGAGGCGCGATTCCCAATGGGGCCGACTGGGCAGGACTGACTCTGCTGCTCACCAAACCCATTCGCCCAGCGGAGCTGGCGGCTGGACTGGCAGGCCTCGAATCCCGGCCAGCCGGCGATCCTGCGCCCCACCCCACCAGCGACGCACCGCTGGATCTCGAGAAGCTGCGCTGGAGCCTCGGCGATGACGAAGAAATGCTCCGCGAGCTGCTCGCCACCTATTTGACCGACGCGGCGCGCCTGCGGCAGGACCTCGCGGCCGCCCGGACCTCGGGGGATCTGCGGACCTACCGGGAAAACCTCCAGGCCCTCCGGGGCATGATCTCATCCCTGATGGCCGGACCGGCCGTCCTTGCCCTACGCCGCCTCGAGGCGGCCTGCGATTCGGGCGCCACCACCGAGATTCCCGACGCCGCAGACCAGCTGGACCGGGAACTGGACCGGCTCAACACAGCCCTGACCCAGCTCGGGGAAGCCCCGAAAGAATAAGCCGGCGCGGACGATCAGCCGCGCTGAATCAACTCCACCTTGTAGCCGTCGGGATCCTCCACGAAGGCGATTACTGTGGTGCCATGTTTCATCGGCCCCGCCTCCCGGACCACCTTGCCGCCGCGGGTGCGAATGTCCTCGCAGGCCCGGTAGGCGTCCGGCACCTCCAGGGCGATGTGGCCATAGGCCGTCCCGAGTTCGTACTGCTCCACACCCCAGTTGTAGGTCAGCTCCAACACCGCCCCCTCGGATTCGGGCTGATAGCCGACAAACGCCAGGGTGAATTTGCCGTCGGGATAGTCTTGCCGGCGCAGCAGCGTCATCCCCAATACCTGGGTGTAAAAATCAAGGGAGCGCTCCAGGTTCCCGACCCGCAGCATGGTGTGTAGCATTCTCATCGCTTCATTCCTCGTTCAAGGGGCGCCCGGCATCGCCGGGAACGATACTTGGAAGATCAGCAGCGGCGCGTCTGAGCGCGCGCCGGGCCTCCCGCCAGGAGGGATAGAGATGCTCCACCGCCGCCCAAAAGCGAGGCGAATGATTCATCTCCATCAGGTGTGCGACCTCATGGGCCACGACATAATCGATCAGCGTCGGCGCCAGGTGGACCAGCCGCCAGTGAAGGCGAATGCCCGACCGCGTGCTGCAGCTGCCCCAGCGGGTTTGTGCCCGGGTCAAGCGCACTGCTGGCGACGGATGCCCAAGCTGCTCGCAAAAATGGGCCACCCGGTCGCGGAACCAGGCCAAACCTCGCTCCTCCAGGGCCCGGATCAGCGCCCGCTCGGGATGGCGCTGCGGCAGTTCGACGACCTCGCCCCCATCCTGGCCGCGCACCCAGCGATGCGTGCGTAGCGCTGATGTCAGCGCGATCCGCACCGGCTCGCCGAATACCGAAACCTGGGCGCCATCGACCAGCCGCCATGGCTCCGCGGCGGACCGTGCCGCCCGTTGCGCAAGCTTGTCGAGGAGCCAGCCCGCATGCTCGCGCAGGAACCCCTCGACGCTTCGCAATGGCAAGGCCAGCGGCACCCCCACCCGCACACCCCGCGCATCGACGCGCAGGGCCACGGAGCGACGGGCGCTACGTTGGAGCAGGTAATCCACCGTCACGCCGTTGAGTTCGATCCGGCGGGGTCCCGCCGCCGCTACGGCCATCAGGCGTCGCCCGCCACCCCGAGACCGGGCTTGGGTTCCCAGGCGTAGCCGCGGCGGTTC
Source organism: Zoogloeaceae bacterium (assembly GCA_016791025.1). Lineage (GTDB taxonomy): Bacteria > Pseudomonadota > Gammaproteobacteria > Burkholderiales > Rhodocyclaceae > JAEUNX01. The sequence continues at coordinate 30,591 of JAEUNX010000148.1, forward strand.
AACTCAGCCTCGATGCGGGTCATGGCCTCCCCCACCCGGGCCGAAGGTCCCTTCATGCCCAGCTCCACGAACCGCCGTCGCTCGCCCTCGGCGAAGGCGGGCAGGCTGAACAGGGTAGCGTCGGGGAAATCGGCCGTGATCGCTTCCATCAAGTCGATCAGGTGGCCCTCGAACGCCTCCCACACGATCACCGCCTGCTCGACATAATCGTCCGCATGGTGGAGATGGCGGTAACGGGTGTCCAGCACCCACTCCACCATGGGCCACGCCATGACCGGAAAGCCTGGGACGAAATAATGCTCGCGGATGGCAAAGCCGGGGACCTGATTGTAGGGATTGGGAATGATGTCCGCCCCCGCGGGATACACCCCCATCTGCAGGCGGTGGGGGGTGATCTCGGCGCCGAACTTTTCCAGCAGGATCGTTTCGGCCTCGGGATGAAGCACAAGCGCGGCATCCAGGGCGGCCGCGGCGGATTGGCGGGTGTGGTCGTCGGGCGTGGCACCAATTCCGCCGAAGCTGAACACGACGTCGCCTGTGGCGAAAGTTTGGCGCAGGGTGTCGATGAGGCGGGGCCGGTCATCGCCCACATAGCGCGCCCAACCGAGCTTGAGCCCCCGGGCGGCGAGGAGTTCGATCAATTTGACCAGGTGTTTGTCCTGTCGCCGACCGGAGAGAATTTCATCGCCGATGATGATTGCGCCAAATGCCACGAGTGGATTTCCAATAGATGTCAGGCCGTACCCGCAGGGACGACGGTCCAGCCCCGGCTTTCGCGGTCGCGGCGCAGGGCTTCCAGAAGGAAGTGGGCGAAGGCAAGCCCGCAGAATGCCGGCGCGAAGAGATTCACCACCGGAATGTAGGCCAACATCGCCGCGCCAAGACCCACACCGAAGGTTCCCGACTTGTAACGTCGCGGCAGCCGCTGAAGCTCTTCCGGATCGGCGTGGAGCATCAACGCGTCGTAGCTGAAGGCCTTCTGGTTGAGCCAGGCGGTGAGCAGCACCGAGAGCACCAGCCCGACGCCGGGAATCAGCCAGAAGGGCAGCGTCACCACAAACCCCACGAGAAATACCAGCCCGGCCACCAGGGCATTGACCACGCTCCCCACGTTGCTGCCGCCGCGGCGCAATTCCAGGTCGGCATAGTCCTGACGGGATACCCGCTCCAGCATCATTGGCAGCGCCACGGCCGCCACCAGCAGGGCTGCCGTAACGTAAATCAGCGGCAGGAAAAGCAGGGCCAGGACGATCTTGACCAGAATCAGCACCACCACCGCTCCCATCTGGGAGGCCGCAAGCTGGTCCGCGGCCCAGGGCCAGTCCCGAATCCAGCCCATCACGCCATCCACCACCGGCGACCACATGGCCGCCCCCACGGCGAGCCAAGCGACCAGGGCGACCACGGTGGGCCAGACCAAATGCCACAGCACCCCGGCCTGGGTCAGGCTGCGCAACGATCGCCCAAAGGCGCGGAGGATTTCTGTCATGGCGGCGAGGCGGTTCGGGCGAAGAACGGCAAGACGCGCAGTTTAGCGCGGTCGCGCCTCCCAAATCTTTTGCAAACGTTTCACCGAGACCGGCATCGGCGTCTTGAGTTCCTGGGCAAAGAGCCCCACCCGGAGTTCCTCCAACAGCCAGCGGAAGTCCTCCAGGGCTGGTTCCCGCACGCCCGCCTTGAGTTTGGCCAGGCGCTCCCGCTCCCAGGGCTGGGCCAGGGACTTCCACTCGGCCAACAGTTGGGCGTCCCGCGCCGGGTTGCCCCGCAGCTTGTCGATGCGCACGGTGGCGGCCTTCAAATAGCGGACGAAGTGGGCCAGCCGCTCCCAGGGGAAGGCCACCAGGAAGTCCTTGGGCATCAGCGCCGCCGCCTGGGCCTGGATGTCGGCCACCACCTCGGGGAAAGTCTTGAGGCCCGCCAGACGCTTTGTGAGCGTGGCGTGCTCGACCAGCAATTGGCCGGCAAGACGCATGAGCTCCTGGGCCACCAGACTGATGCGCGGCTTGGCTTCCTTGGCCCGCTGTTCAAAGGCCTCGGCGGTGGTGGGCAGCGGGTCCAGCAGGCAGCTGCGGGCCAAGGTCGAGGCGACGAGTTGGGCTTTGAGGTCCGCCTCGGTGCCAAACGGAATGAATTGCAGGGCCAGTTCCCGCAGGCCCGGCAGCCGTTCGATGGCCCGCACCTGGTCCTTGAGGGTCAGGGCGAACAGCCGGGCCAGGCCCTTGGCGTGCACCCGCGCGGCTTCCTCCGGCG
>JAEUNX010000172.1 GCA_016791025.1 Zoogloeaceae bacterium
GAGGTCGTTGTTGCCCTTGAGATCCTTGGGATGAGCACGGAAACGCTCGCCGCGGTAGTCCCCCTCACCCAGCTTGTGCTGCTGGATCATGGTGCCCATGGCGCCATCCAGAATCAGGATGCGGCGGGCCAGGAGGGCGGAGAGTTCGGCGGTGCGGTCGGGCTGCATGAATCATCCTCGGCGGTGCGGCGTGGCGCGCCAAAAAAGAAAACGGCGCGGCAAACCAGAAGGTTCGCGAGCGCCGTTTTCGGTTGCCGAGCCTGGCCCGTTCAACATCAGGTCGCAGCGCTCCTCGGCAAGGGGCGGATTTTATGAGCTTTTTCTGCACCTGCCAAGGCTGCCAGCGCCGCCAAGGCGCCATCTCAGCCATGCCTCCGCGGAGTGGACGCAGGCCGCCGGGGAACCATTTCGCATTGCAACATCTCCGAATCCCTGGGACTGATCCGGCAGCCGGCAGTGGGTGACTGCCCGCGTCGGCGGCGGTCCTGCCGACCCCAAATCCGCAAACGCGCTCCGGAGGAACACCATGGGCATCATTTCGACCATTCTGATTGGCCTCGTCGTGGGCCTCATCGCCCGCTTTCTCAAGCCTGGCGAAGACAGCATGGGCTGGATCAAGACCATTCTGGTCGGCATTGGCGGAGCGATTCTCGCCACCTATGGCGGCCAGGCCATCGGACTGTACCAGGCGGGCCAGGGCGCGGGATTCATCGGCTCGGTGGTCGGGGCGGTGATCCTGCTCTATTTGCTGGCCAAGCTGTCTTCCAAGTAGTCGCGCCGAGCACCGCCGGGCAAAAGCCCGGGGTGCTCGGACCGCAGGGTGAGGCAATGGCGACGCCGATCAGCTGGCGATGTGAAGCTTGTTACTCACAGACTTCACACCCTCGACCGATAGGGCCAGCCGGGTGGCCGTTTCCCGCGCGGCGGCGGTGGGTGCCGATCCCTCCAGCGTCACCTGGCCGGAAACCGTTGTCACTTTGATGTCGAGGGCTTTCACTGATTCATCGGCCACCAGCTTGGCTTTGACCGCCGTGGTGATAGCGGTGTCATCGAGCGCCTGACCAGCGGCGTCCAGTTTCTGATCCACCTTTTCGCCCATAACCTTGGCTTTGGCCTCCATGTCGGCAGCGGCTTCCTTGACGGTCCCCTTGGCGTCGGCCACCTGGGCCTTGGACTCAGCCACCGCCGCGTCTAACTTTTGGCCGGCGGTCTTTTGTTGGCCACCATCGGAGCAGGCGGTCATCAGCAGGGCGCCGGAACACAGGGCGATGAGGGAAAGGCGTTGTGCGGTCGTTTTCATGGATCTCTCCGGGTCATTGATCGAAGGAGACGGCTCATCGCCCGACCCCCATTCAGGGGCGCTAAGCTTCAAGGGCGAAGTGTCAGGGACACCGAGCCGCCATGGCTTCAATGTACGGTTTCTCCGGAACCCACTCTGTAGGCCGGCTCCGCTCACCCTGTAGGACAAACCCCTTTTTCGCGGAGAGTTGGCCATCCTGAACGTCATCCTGCGGGTGTTCCTGTGCGCGGGGATCACCGGCGTCGCCTACTGGAGGCTTGGCGGCACCACCTGGGTTCTGACCCTGCCGCTGTGGGGCCTGGCTCTCGCACGACCGCTAGTGGATGCCGGGTTCCAGCTCCCGGCTCTCATCCGCAGGCTGGCAACGCTGGGCTGGGAAGGTCGTTACACGGAGTTCGATGGAGTGCGGGTGCGGACCTTTGTGGTGGGTCAGGAACTGCGCATGGCGGCCTCTGATGTCGATGCCATACTCGGCTGGCGCGCCACCCCCACCGGCCGGCGAGCCCATCGCCTGCGGCTCGGCGGTCATTTTGGTGGACCGCCCGCCACCTATCCGGTCTGGACTCTGATCGCTCTGCTGGAAGGTGACCTCAGCCCCACCGCCAGGCGCTTCCGTCACTGGCTGGAACGGGAAGTCCATCGGCCTCACCAGCTGCGACAGCAACGAGACGCCGGCAGACCCTGACCCGCCGCCGATCCGCATGGTCAGGATGCCACCGGCCGGAGTAGGATTTCCCGGCACCGGCTTCGCGCCGCTTTCCCAATTCACCCAGGAGGGCACCCATGTCCAGACTTGCAGGCAAGACGGCTTTGGTCACCGGATCCACTTCGGGCATCGGCTGGGCAGTGGCCCAGGCCCTGGCCGACGAGGGGGCCCGGGTGATGCTCAACGGCTCCCGCCCGGCGGCGGAAGCGGAATCCCTCCGCGCCGCGCTCGCCGCCCGCTGTGGTTGCGAGGTGGGGTATGCCCCGGCCAATCTCGCGGATCCCGCTTCGGCGCGCGATCTGGTGGCCCAGACCCTGGCCCAATTCGGCCGTATCGACATCCTGGTCAATAACGCCGGCATGCAACACGTTGCGGCCATCGACGAGTTTCCCGACGAAACCTGGGACCAGCTCATCGCCCTCAATTTGTCGTCCGTGTTCCACACCACCAAAGCGGCCTTGCCGGGCATGAAAGCCCAGGGCTGGGGCCGGGTCGTCAATATCGCCTCGGCCCATGGGGTGGTGGCCTCTCCGTTCAAGGCCCCCTACACGGCCAGCAAGCACGCCGTGGTCGGCTTCTCCAAGGCGGTGGCCCTGGAAGTGGCGGAACTGGGCATTACCTGCAATGCCGTCTGCCCGGGTTATGTGCGCACACCCCTGATTGAAAAGCAGGTAGTCGATCAAGCCAAGGTACATAACCTGCCGGAAGACCGGGTCATCCGGGAAGTGATCCTCGCCGCCCAGCCGACCAAACAATTCATCGAAGCGGAGGAGGTCGGTGCGCTTGTGGCCTTCTTGTGTTCCGAAGCTGGCCGCTCCATGACCGGCGCCGCCTTGCTGATGGATGGAGGTTGGACCGCCCGGTGAGGGCCGCAGCGGCGATCAGGCCAATTTGATTGCGGTGGGCACCATTTAACGGTGAGGCCCTCCGTTTCCATCGATGCTTCG
>JAEUNX010000178.1 GCA_016791025.1 Zoogloeaceae bacterium
CCACCTCCTGCCCGGCGCCGATCTCGACGATGGACCCATATTTGAACTTGTCGAGGTTGATCGCCAGGGCTTTCTGGTCGGTAGTGAGCGTGGTGTCGCGCTTGCGCATAGGGCCTCCTGAAAACTTGCGAAACTGCGGGAGTACCACCCGATCGGGGCGTCCCGGCAAAGGGACGAGTTTACACCGGTCGCGGCACTCGGCCGCGGTCGTCAGGCCTCGAGTTGCGGGGTTGGGGCCGCTGGCGCGCTGGTACCGTCGCGGAATATCCGACGACCGCTGTCCAAGTCAGATCGGCTTCACGGATTCGCCCGAACATAAATCGTCGTCAATCCACCAAAGACCCTGTTTGAGTCACCCATATCGAATATCCCGCTTGAAAGTGGAATGGCGTCATCTATGCTCATCTCATGTGCAACCCCTTTGGCTTTCCCCGTCAGCCCGCCAATCCTGAAATCAGAGGGCTGCGCGATAGCGGTGAGCCCGCTGGAGACGAGGGAAGCCGAAGCTTTCAGGGAAAGAAAGTAGCGCGCAATGCGAGGCGAAGGGCCAGCACCCGGTTAGCACCCTAAACCGACATAGGCTCTGTGGAAAAAGCAGCGGTGAGGTGAGGGCATCAAAATCCAAATCTGGAAGGTAGGTGCTTCCTATGAGCCGGTTGCCATACAAAAACAAAAGCCCACTCGGTGCATGGCCCATCGCCACCCTGTTGCTGGTCGGGTTGGCAATAAGCGGCTGTCAAAGCACATTAAGTCCGCAAATCTTTCCCGAACCGCTTGCTGGCGAAAAGTCGGGCCAGTCCGAAAAGTGCGCCATCTACAAGCGATCCGAGAGCTTGGACACTCAAGACGCAGAGCCGGCGACATTTAACACCCAACTCGAACTCTGCAAGGAACGCCAGCGCACCGAGGCACTCCGCCTCAGATACGTCGATGCCGTCGTGGAGGAATCGCAGCAGAAGAGCGTGGTGAATACCATGCTGATGGGCGTCGGTGGCGTTGCGGGCTATCACCTCCTCAAGCACGGCTTGGGGGGCGGCACCGGGACCTTGCGCTATCTCGCAGCCGGGGGCGGTGCCCTTTATGGGTATGGGACTCTTATCGCCCCCCAGGCCAGGCAGCTTTTATATCTGACCGGCGCCGAGGCGCTGACGTGCATCCACGCCGCGTCCGGAGAATTGCAGATTCCCCCAACCGAATTGAGAGGGTTCATTGACGCCCAATGCAAATTGCGGAAAGCCATCTCGACCTTACAAAGTGCGCCCGCGCAACGATATGTATCCGCTCGCGCCCAGGTGGGTGGGTGCAGGATCCGCGGCGGCAAGGCAGGCGCCTGCACCGTCGGTGCCAAAGGCGTCGGGAAAGCGCTCTTCGAAGTAGCCCCACCCAAAGGCTGTGCAGATCAGCCCGCCAGCGACAGTTGCCGAGACGAATTTGCACGGTCAGCCAGGCTGATCGAGCCAGAAGTGCGTGAAGCGCAAGCGCTTTTGGCCCAAATTCAGAGCCGTCTGGACGAGATTGGCCGCCTTTCCCGCCAGATCCGGCCGGCCACGGATACGGTCAGCTATGGCATTAGCCGGGAAGTCCTCAAGACGGAGGCCTCACCAGCAGCCGTTGTCTCCACCTTTGAGAACATGAGGGGCGTCGTATCCCAGCTCATGGGCACCGCCCAAAGCGGACCGAAATTCACAGACCCTGGTCCGCGAAGCAACCAAACGAATGTTGTAGTTTCCCACTACCAGGAGCATTACCAGCTTCGCGACGCTTTGGCACGTGCGCGAGAAACCGAGCGGGCCTTGGCTGATCGGTCGAAAGCATTTACCGAAAAGGTACGAGAGTGTCAGGGCCAGGGAGCCATATCCCGCATCGTGATCGAGCCGGGCCTGGAGCAACTCACCCTCGTACCGGATCGCCCCTTTACCATCTATGCCACCGGGACCACCGGGACGCCCAGCGTCAATCTGCTCGGCGACCCCACCAGTGCCGTGGCTCTCCAGACCAAGGCAAACGGCAAACAACTCGAGGCGGTCGTAACTCTCAAGAAGGCCGACAAGAGCATCGCTGCAAGTCTCCAGTTCAGCGCCCCGGAAGCAACCTCCGTCACATTGCCGCTCGTCTATTTTGCAAAGCCGGCGAAATGAACCTTTCCCGCAATCCCACGCTATTCGTCGCCGTCCCGCTAGGCAATTCGCATTCGCCGATCTGCGCAAGACCCGCCGGCATTGCAGTCGGAGGCACCCAATCCGCCACTTTGGATCTCGTGCCACATGGGCTCAGTGAAGGAGCATGCGTAACCGCGCTTTGCGAGGATCGATCCGGCATCCGAACATTCGCATTGACTTGTGGGCACGCATTCCTGGGCGTAGCGCCCGCGGTTTTGCAGCGCGTCGACCTCATCAACGCCAACCAGCAAATGATTTCCCAGGGCCGTGCCGACAAGTGGGAGCCAGCGTCGATTGGGCGCACGGCGGGCTTTGACGCCGCGTTGGTCGAGCTTGCCCCTCAAACGGCCCGCACGCTGGCCTTGGCCTACCCCTACCTCCGCCCTGCCGGGGTGGCCAGCAATGCAACTTTGGCGAATGGTGCTTCATTGACCGTGCAGACGAGCCGAGGGCCGATTCAGGCCGTTCTGGTTGGCCCCCGGTCTGATTTCAATGTTCAAGCGGGCAGTGGGGGAACCTACACCCTGCGTACCGTAATGACCTATCGGGCTGCGGAAGCCACCCGGCCGGGTGATAGTGGTGCCGCCATCTGGGACGACCGCGGTCACTTGATCGGGATCCATTGCGGTGGAATCGATAACGATCCTGCAGGCTTGAGCAATGCCTTTTTTTGCGCCATCGATCCCGTCCTCGAAGCATTTGGCGTGTCGGTGATGGTCGATGCCGGCGCAAATATGCCCCGGTGGGCACCGAACGCCCCCCTGCCGGTTTCCACGCCCCCGTCCGCAGCTCAAGACCAGGAACTTGAATTGGTGGCAAAGACAATCTGGGGCGAGGCGGGGGAGTTGGGCGAAGCGGCGATGAACGCCGTCGCGGCCGTGATCCGGAACAGGAAGGACTACGGAAAATGGATGGGCAAGTCATATCTTGAGGTATGCCTGCGCCCATTCCAATTCCGCTGCTGGGACGAGTCCTCGCCCAATATCCACCGCATGCGCAGGCCAGCCCCAGAAGACTCGACGCTGAACCAGGCGAGGGAAATCGCCAGACGTGCCATGGGCTCCGGCATCGTCCCAGACCCCACGAATGGCGCGACACGGTATCACCCGGACGGAATCGCCCCGCTTTGGGCAAAAGGGCGCCAAGCATCGGCAGACCGTATCGCCGGATTAAACTTTTATCGGGCCGACTAAGGGGAGCGCCTGACCATGGATAACGTCGCCCTGGATGTGATCATTGGCCTGGTCTTCATCTACCTCCTGTTCAGCATACTGCTGACCAGCCTGTCGGAATTTCTCTTGAATCACTGGCGAGGACTCCGCGGCCAGAATCTCAACGTCGCGATCAAATCGGCATTCGGCGCGACAGATGGAAATGACACGACAGCCGACGCGTTCACGGATCGCTTTTTTTCCCATGGTCTGATTGCCTCGCTGCAGGAGGGCGATCGCACGCCCTCAGAGATCCCTGCTGACATGTTTTCGAAAGTCTTTCTTTCTGTTCTCGGCGGATATTCCGGCGCCACCGACCGCCCGGCAACCCCGGCCGAGTTCCTAAACAAGCTGAAACGAGACAACAATCTGCCCAATCGGGAGCGGATCATTCAGTCCTTGGAGCCATTGCTGCCCGGCGGCGAAGTTTCCTGGGAAGCGTATGAGCGCAGCGTCGCCAATTGGTTTGCCCAGATTGGAGACCGCTCCAAGGGTTGGTACAAGCGCAAGCTCGACCGCCGGATCTTCTTCATTGCCCTCGGCCTAGCGACGATCTGTAACGTCGACACCGTATTCATCGTTCGGATGTTGCAACTTGACCAGCAGCACCGCGAACTGCTGGCAACTCAAGCGGCCAATGTCATCGCGCAAGCGGATGGCAAAACCCCAAGCCCGGTCCCGGCATTGAAGACCCCCGCGGTCCAGCGGATGGAACTGCGCGACGCGATAGACGCGAAGCTCGTCGGGGCGCAAATCAGCCTGCGAGACTCGATTCTCGATAGTGAGGCGTTACGCACCGCCTTATTCGGCCGCTGCCAAAAAAAGGAGAGTTGCGACTCCAATCCTTACAAGTGGTACGAGGAATTGGACAGGATTCGCCAGGAAAGCTGGAAGGCCCTGAACCCGGCCTCATCCGCCGGCTACGCGACATCCCCGCCGGAGCTTGCCAAGCTCGCCGATGACCTCCGGACCCTTTCCTCGAACCTTTGGCTCGCCTACCCCGATCCCGTGAGAAAGGAAGACGCTGCCATCAAGAAACACCTCACCACCCTTCGCCCGACCGTCGATGAAGCGGCACGGCTGATGCAACGGCAAATCGACACCAGCGACGCCCTTGCCCCGGAACTGCGGCGCATCTGCGGCAACAAGGATGCGGCTCCCAACTCGGGACGACGGGACGGAGGCCCGAGCGCAAAGCAAGAGTGCATCGAGCGTTTTCAAATGGCTGCGACGGGGAAGCTTGGCTTTCCCATCGGCTGGTCGGCCGACCTGAGGGAATTCCAGCGCGAGTCCGCCAACCGGAATTTCGAATGGCAATGGGCACATGACGCATTTGGCCTCTGGCTCTCCTGGGAGAACATTGCCGGACTTCTCCTGACCACTCTGGCCTTGATGTTGGGTGCGCCCTTCTGGTTCGACGTACTGCGCAAGGTGGTGTCGTTGCGCACCTCCGGGCCCCGGCGAGATGATGGGCTGTCTGCCGGTAACAATACCCCCCCCAAGGGCGAATCCAGCACCACCGGGAACAACTCTTCACCCGGCGGGGGCACCTCCCCCGGAACTGGGGGGTGGTTCTCCGACGCGGTGAATGATGTCGAGCGGCGGCTTTCGGCGGAGCAGATTCGCCAATTGCAGTCCCGACTTGAGGTCGTGCCAATCTCCGGCCGGCTTGACTCCCCGACGCGGGACAAAATCTTTGCCTGGCGCCAGTCGCATCGCGGCGGTGCGGAGCCGAGTTGGGAGCTGGACGAAGCGATGGTTCGGGAACTCCTCTGGCAGACGCCGGACCCGCTCCAGCGTGACCCAGGGCTCCTGCCATCGGCCACCGCTCTCCCCGCCAGCGATGGCCCCCTGCCGGACCTCAAGCTCGGCAACCAGGGACCGGAGGTCCCCCGCCTGCGCGGCCTCCTTGCCGCCGCCGGGTACACGGAAGCTGCGGTATCGACTGGCGAGACATTCGATGCCGACCTCGACAAGGCCGTCAAGGCGTTCCAGGCTGACAAGAATTTGGGCCGTGACGGCGTGGTGGGTCCGATCACCTGGCTGAAGCTCACCAATGACCCGGAGAAACTCCCGCCCGCCTTTTCCACCCCGCCCTGGATGCGCTACGCGATCCACGAGATCGGCATCACCGAACTGGCCGGGGGCATCATTAGCAATTTCCGGATCGAGGAATATCAACATTCCATCGGCGCCACGCCGGACGACGAAATCCCCTGGTGCTCCGCTTTTGCCAACTGGGTCATGGCCCAGGTGGGCATTCGCGGGAGCGGAAAGGCGGTCGCCAGTTCCTGGCGGGACTGGGGGATCGATACTCCATCCCGCTATGGGGCGGTGGTCGTGCTGCTCCAGGCGGGACGGGCCGACCCGGGAACCGACAGACCTGGCGCCCATGTCGCCTTCCTGGTCCGCGAGACTTCGGATCGTTACATCGTGTTGGGGGGCAATCAGGGCAAGGAGGGTGCAGGGAGCGTTTGCCTGAGCGCATTTCCCAAGGGAAGCTGGCGCCACATCGCCCTACGCTGGCCCAGCGCCGAGCAACTCGCCAAAGCGACGCCGCCAGTTAAAACTGCTGGGGCTGGGTCATTAAATGGTCCGCCATCAGACAAAAGCCCCCTGACCGCAGAAGACATTACACAAGTCATCAAATCATCAGGGGTTGAGCTCGAACCAGCGTTGGTAGAGGCCGTCCTCGAAGTCGAGTCGTCGGGGCGAGGCTTCATCGACGGCAACCCGGTGGTCCGTCTGGAAGGTCATGTACTTTGGGATTATGCGAGGAACCTGGGCGTAAACACCGCTGACTGGACCAAGTTGGAATACAGTCATCTCATGCACAGGGAACCCACCAACCGCTTCGCCCGCCGAGGGAACGCCGAATGGCAGCGCTTGGCAGAAGCCCGCGAACTTTGCCGGAAAATGTTGCCCCACGGCATCCCCAACAACACGTTTGGCGTAAAGGCGGCCGAAGACCTCGCAAACTTGGCGACGTCCTGGGGTTTGTTCCAGATCATGGGATACAACTGGAAGTTGTGCGGGCAGGACAGCCCAGAGAAATTCGTCACCGCCATGAGCGAAAGCGAAGCAAAACAACTGGAGCTCTTTTTTGCCTACCTTAAACGCCGTGATGGGGCTCTCGATGCCCTGAAGCTCAAGCAATGGGCGGAATTTGCCCGCATTTACAACGGACGGGACTACCGGTCGAACAGCTACGACACGAAACTCGAGCGAGCCTACGAAAGAGCTCGGAGTCGGACGAACGTGTCCTCGTAATCAACATAGGACCAACTTGCGAGGCCCGCCTTTTTACAACTGGAAAGAGCGCGCGCCCCAGGGGATCATTGCCGACAAAAGCAACGGACGCCCCCCGAGCGCAAAGCATTCCACATGGGAGATGCGGGTGAATGCCGCGCCACGCGGTTCAGCGGCACAATTCCGAAATGCCAGGGCGAGCCGGCGCCTTAGCCATCCCCTTCGCCCGGCGTTAGGATGGCGCTCTATCCTAGACACCCCCAGGAGGGAGGTTCCCGTGAGCCGTGCCGCCAACCCCCATTTCGCCGCGGACGTCGCCGCCAGTTTCGCCAAGCAGCACGCGATGGACCTG
>JAEUNX010000126.1 GCA_016791025.1 Zoogloeaceae bacterium
TTGGCATCGGCCAGCATCTTCACGAAGCCCGCCGGGGTGCCGGAACCCAGCGCCCGGCCGTTGGCCATGAAGGGGATCTTGCCCGCCCGATACGCCACACCGTCGGCCTTAAGCTGCTGCTCGGTCTTGCCCACCCAGGCGATTTCCGGCGAGGTGTAGATGACCCAGGGCACGGTGTCGAAGTTGCAATGGCCGGCCTGGCCCGCCATCAGCTCGGCCACCATCACGCCCTCCTCCATGGCCTTGTGGGCCAGCATCGGGCCCCGCACCACGTCGCCCACCGCCCAGACACCGGGCAAATTGGTCTTGCAGTGGCCATCCACCGCGACGAAGCCCCGCTCGTCGATGGTCAGACCCACAGCCTCGGCGTTCAGCCCGGCGGTGTTGGGGATCCGGCCCACGGAAACGATCAGGCGATCGAACTCGGCCTTTTGCGCGCCGTCCTTGTCCTCGTACTCGACGGTCACCGACTTTTTGCCCGCCGTGACCTTGCCGACCTTGACTGAGAGTTTGATGTCGAGGCCCTGCTTGGCGAAGAGCTTCAGGGCTTCCTTGGCGAGATCCTGATCGGCAGCGGCGAGGAAACTGTCCATGGCTTCCAGGATGGTGACCTGGGATCCCAGCCGACCCCACACGGAACCCATTTCCAGGCCGATGACACCGGAGCCGATCAGGCCCAGCCGCTTGGGCACGGCGTCAATTTCGAGAGCGCCGATGTTGTCGCAGATCAGCTTGTTATCCACCGGCATGCCGGGGAGATGCCGGGCCGTGGACCCCGTCGCGACGATGACCTGCTTGGCTTCGACGACTTCATCACCGACCTTGACCTGCCAACCCGCACCGCCTTGACCCACGAAGCTGCCGTGGCCGGGAAGAAAGGTGACCTTGTTCTTCTTGAACAGTCCCTTGATGCCCCCGGTGAGCTGGTCGACGATCTTGGCCTTGCGGGCGATCATCTTGCCCACGTCGATCTTGGGCGTTCCCACAGAAATCCCCTGCTCCTCGAAGGCATGCCCTGCCTCCTCAAAGAGATGGGAGGTATGGAGCAGCGCCTTGGAGGGGATGCAACCTACGTTAAGGCAGGTGCCACCCAGACGCGGTTCGCCTTTGGGGTCCGCGTAAGGATTCGATTCGGCGCAGGCGGTGGTGAAACCGAGTTGGGCCGCACGGATGGCCGCAACATAGCCACCGGGCCCTCCCCCGATGACCAGGACGTCAAATTGCTTCGTCATTGTTCTATTCCTCGTTCAGATCGAAACAAGGCACGGCGGCGGCAGAAGGACTGCCGCGGCCGTGCCTCGGGACTACTGGATCAGACGTCCAGAACCAGTCTAGCCGGGTCTTCCAGGGCTTCCTTCATGGTCACCAGACCGAGGACCGCTTCGCGGCCGTCGATGATCCGGTGATCGTAGGACATGGCCAGATAGTTCATCGGCCGCACCACGACCTGCCCGTTCTCCACCACTGCCCGGTCCTTGGTGGCGTGGATCCCGAGAATCGCGGACTGGGGAGGATTGATGATGGGGGTCGACATCATCGACCCGAACACCCCGCCATTGGAGATGGAGAACGTGCCCCCGGTCAGCTCTTCCATGGAGATCTTGCCATCCTTGGCTTTGGCACCGAACTCGGCGATCTTCTTCTCGATGTCGGCAATCGACAGCTGGTCCGCATCCCGCAGGATCGGGACCACGAGACCACGCGGCGACCCCACTGCGATACCGATGTCGAAGTAGCCGTGATAGACGATGTCGTTGCCGTCCACCGAAGCGTTGAGGACTGGGAACTTCTTCAGGGCCGCCACCGCAGCCTTGACGAAGAAACCCATGAAGCCCAGACGCACACCGTGAGCCTTCTCGAACTTGTCGCCATACTGCTTGCGCAGGGCCATCACAGGCGCCATGTTCACTTCATTGAAGGTAGTGAGGATGGCGTTCTGCTGCTGGGACTGCAGCAGGCGCTCGGCAACCCGGGCACGCAGACGGCTCATGGGAACGCGCTGCTCGGGACGATCACCCGTCACAGCCGGCATTGGCGCCGGGGCCGCCGCAGGCTTGGCCGCCGCTACCGCATCCTCCTTGGTGACGCGCCCGCCGCGACCCGTGCCAGCCACGTCGGCGGCAGCAACGCCCTTCTCGTCCAGGATCTTCCGGGCCGAGGGGCTGGCCGTACCGGCGGGGGCTGACGCAGCAGCCGCCGGAGCCGCAGGCGCCGCAGCAGCGGGGGCCGGCGCCGGAGCGGCGGCGGGACCGGCCGCCGCAGCCTTGCCTTCGGTGTCGATCTGGGCGAGCAATTCGCCACTGGTGACCGTATCGCCGTTGGCCTTGATGATCTTGACCAAAACGCCGTCAGCAGGCGCCGGCGTCTCCAGTACCACCTTGTCAGTTTCGATGTCGATCAGATTTTCGTCACGCGAAACCGAATCGCCCTCCTTTTTGTGCCAGGACACCAGAGTGGCCTCGGAGACGGACTCGGACAGTTGCGGAACCTTCACTTCAATCAGCATGGAACTCTCCCCTGTTTGTAGGTTGTTGTCGGCATTGTCAATCTTTGATCTCGCCGAAGGCGTTTTCCACGACGGCCTTCTGCTGAGCATTGTGCTTGGAGTAGTACCCAACTGCAGGCGATGCGGCCGCCGGCCGCGCCACGAGCAGCAGCTTGCGCTTGGTGCCCACCACGTTGTCGAGATGCTGGCGAGAGATCAGCCAGTACCACATGCCCTGGTTGCGCGGCTCCTCCTGGGTCCACACGATTTCCTTGGCATTGGGATACTTCCCGACCTCGTTGGCAAATGCCTCCGCGGGGAAGGGATAAAGCTGCTCCAGGCGAACGAGGGCGGTGTCCTTAATGTTGTTCGCCCGGCGATAGGCCAACAGTTCGTAGTAGATCTTGCCGGTGCAAGCCACGACACGTTTGACCTTCTTCGCATCGAGCTCATCAACCTCGCCAATCACGGTCTGGAACGTACCGTTGGCCAGCTCGTCCAAGGATGAGGTGGCATCCTTGTGGCGCAACAGCGATTTGGGCGTCATGACGACCAAGGGCTTACGTTGCTTGCGGACCATCTGACGGCGAAGCAGGTGGAAGATCTGTGCCGGCGTGGTCGGCATGGCGACTTCCATGTTCATCTCAGCGCACAACTGCATGTAGCGTTCGGGACGCGCTGATGAATGCTCCGGCCCCTGCCCTTCATAGCCGTGCGGCAAGAGCAGCACCAAGCCTGCTTGGCGACCCCACTTGGCTTCGCCCGAACTGATGAACTGGTCGATCACCACCTGGGCGCCGTTGGCGAAGTCACCAAACTGGCCTTCCCAAACCACCAGTTGCTCCGGTTCGGTCGTGGAATAGCCGTATTCGAAACCGAGCACAGCTTCTTCCGACAGCACGGAATCGTAGATGTGGAAATCACCCTGGCCGTCGCGAATGTGCTTGAGGGGCACGTAAATTCCGTGATCCCAACGCTCGCGATTCTGATCGTGCATCACCGCGTGGCGGTGGAAGAAGGTCCCCCGACCCACGTCCTCACCGGAAATTCGGATGCCGAACCCCTGGACCAACATGGTCGCATAGGCCAGGTTTTCGCCCATTCCCCAATCGAGGGGAAGGTTGCCAGCACCCATCGCACGACGGTCTTCGACGATTTTCGCCACCCTCGGATGGAGGGTGAAGCCCTCGGGCATCGTCGTTATTGCAGTGGAGAGCCGCTGCAATTCACCGAGCGGCACCGAGGTATCGGCCTTGTCCGTATATTTCTTGTTGATGTACGGCGACCAATCCACGGCGTACTTCCGCTTATGGCCGGGCAGGACAGGATTGGCAAGCAATTCCCCACGATCCAAATGATCCCGGTAATCACGGATGACTTGATCCGGGTCTCCGGCGGCACAGACTCCCTCGGCCACCAGCCGGTCAGCGTACAAGCGGCGGGTACCTGGATGGGCCGCAATCTTCTTGTACATCAGGGGCTGGGTGACCATCGGCTCGTCGGCCTCGTTGTGGCCGAGTTTGCGGAAGCAGATCAGATCGATCACGACGTCCCGCTTGAACTCCTGGCGGAATTCGACCGCCAGCTGGGTCACCAAAGCAACGGCCTCTGGGTCATCGCCGTTCACGTGGAAGATCGGCGCTTCCACCATCTTGAAGATGTCGGTGCAATACAGGGACGAGCGATAATCCCGAGGATCGGAGGTCGTGAAGCCGATCTGGTTATTAACGACGACGTGGATAGTGCCACCCGTGCCATAACCACGAGTCTGGGAGAAGTTGAGCATCTCCTGGTTCACACCCTGGCCAGCCACCGCCGCATCACCATGGATGAGGACGGGCACGACCTTGCTCTTGCCTTCTTCGATGCCCCGCCGAAGTTGCCGCGCGTACACCGAACCTTCGACCACGGGATTGACGATCTCGAGATGGGACGGATTGAAGGCGAGGGTCAAATGTACCGGCCCACCATCAGTCATCACGTCGCTCGAAAAGCCCATGTGGTACTTGACGTCACCGGCGGTGAGGTCCGCGTAGGCTTTGCCTTCGAATTCAGCAAATAGATTCTTGGGCAACTTGCCCAACGTATTGACCAGGACGTTCAGGCGGCCCCGGTGGGCCATCCCGATGACTATCTCCTCGACGCCGGCAGCGCCGGCAACACGAATGATCTCGTCCATCGCGGCGATGGTGCTCTCGCCGCCTTCGAGGGAGAATCGCTTCTGCCCGACGTACTTGGTATGCAGGTACTTTTCCAGGGTCTCGGCGGCCGTCAGGCGCTCAAGAATCCGTTTTTTCTTCTCGGCACTGTATTTCGGCGTGGCCCGAATGCTTTCCAGACGGCTCTGGATCCAGCGCTTCTGACCAATCTCGGTGATGTACATATACTCCGAGCCGATGGATCCGCAGTAGGTCTGCCGCAGCGCTTCGAGAATCTCCCGCAGGGTTGCCCGATCGGAGGAAAACCCGGAGAAGGAGCCAACATTGAAGGTCTCGTTCAGGTCGGCTTCGGTAAACCCATAATAGGAAGGCTCGAGTTCGGCAATCTGGGGCCGCTCGGTACGCTTCAGAGGGTCGAGATTCGCCCACCGATTACCCAGAAAGCGGTATGCATTGATGAGTTGGAGTGTGCTGACCTGCCGCTTGTCTTCTCCGGCGGAAACCGTCCGCACCGGACCGCGCTTTGCCATCTCGGCAAAAGCCGCAATCACCGGGAAATGCGCAACGTCCCGCTCGGCAGCGCCGGGCGTACGCTGCATGGCATCAAAATAATCCCGCCATTCGTCGGGCACCGCGGCCGGATCATTCAAATAGAGTTCGTAGAGCTCCTCGACGAACGGCGCGTTGCTGCCGAAGAGAAGCGAATTGGATTGAAGCTCATCCATCATATGGGCCACCTGACTTCCTCTTATTGCCTTCACCGGGAAGGCGGAAATTTCTGTGGAAGATAGGGGTCCGCCGGGACAGCGGGCCCCAAGAAAAAACGGGACAGCCGTACCTGGACGGCCGTCCCGTTTTTATCTCTTTTATCTTCCATCCCTCCCCATCATGGAACTGCTCAGCGTTGCGCGATGGGCTTGACGTCACGCCGTGCCGCGCCCACGTAGAGCTGGCGCGGACGACCGATCTTGTATTCCGGATCGGTAATCATTTCTTCCCACTGGGTCATCCAGCCCACCGTCCGCGCCAAGGCGAAGATGCAGGTGAACATGGAGGTGGGGATGCCGATAGCCTTCTGGACAATGCCGGAGTAGAAGTCCACGTTCGGGTAAAGCTTCTTCTCGACAAAATATTCGTCCTCGAGGGCGATGGTCTCGAGCTTCTGGGCCAGCTTGAACAGGCGGTCGTTTTCCAGACCGAGTTCAGCCAGCACTTCGGAGCACACCTTGCCCATCAGCTTGGCGCGGGGGTCGAAGTTCTTGTAGACCCGGTGGCCGAAGCCCATCAGCTTGAAGCTGTCGTTCTTGTCCTTGGCACGCTTGATGTATTCGCCGACGCGGGAGACGTCACCGATCTCCTCCAGCATCTGCAGGCAGGCCTCGTTGGCGCCGCCGTGGGCCGGGCCCCACAAGCAGGCGATACCGGCAGAGATGCAGGCGAAGGGGTTGGCGCCGGAGGAACCCGCCAGACGCACCGTGGACGTGGAGGCGTTCTGCTCGTGGTCGGCATGCAGGGTAAAGATAGCGTCCAGGGCTCGCACCAGAACGGGATTCGGCTCGTACTTCTCGCACGGCGTGCCGAACATCATGTGCATGAAGTTCGAGGTGTAGTCGAGATCGTTGCGCGGGTACATGAACGGCTGGCCGGTGTTGTACTTGTAGGCCATGGCAACGATCGTCGGCAGCTTGGCGACGAGGCGGTTGAAGGAGATGTTCCGGTGCTCGGCATCGGAGAAATCCATCGCATCGTGGTAGAAGGCCGACAACGCACCCACCACCCCCACCATCACCGCCATCGGATGCGCATCCCGCCGGAAGCCCGCGTAAAAGCGGGACATCTGGTCGTGGAGCATCGTGTGGTTCTTGATGGTGTTTTCGAAGGTGACTTTCTGGGCAGCATTGGGCAGTTCACCGTTCTTGAGCAGATAGGCGACTTCCAGGAAGCTGCAGTTGTCAGCCAATTGTTCGATCGGGTAGCCGCGATACAGCAATTCGCCCTTGTCACCGTCGATATAGGTGATGGTGGAACGACAGCTGGCGGTGGATAGGAAGCCCGAGTCGTAGGTGAACAAGCCGGTTTTTCCACCCAGCGTACGGATGTCGATGACATCGTTGCCGTGGGTCCCGACCATCACCGGGAATTCGACGGTCTTTCCATCAACCGAGAGGGTTGCAGTGCGTGCAGTACTCATGATTCGTCCCTTTGTTTGCCCGTTTATAAGCGTCTTGCTCCCCGTCTGACCTGACTGCTACGTCCTGATTTGTAGCAGCCGGATCAATTCTTGCCAGCGCGGAACCGTGCACGGCTTGCTACCGTTGACCATGGCCCAGAGGTCATGGTCTTCGGTCAGCAGCAGCTCTTCCAGATCGATGAGCTGTTCCTCGGTCAGCTGGTCAAAATGGTCATCGAGAAAGCGGGTGAACACCAGATCCAGTTCGAGCAATGCCCGCCTGCAGTGCCAGCGCACCCGTCCACGATGAACCGTCATATCGCCCGACGTACCATCAGATCCTTGATCTTGCCGATGGCACGAGTGGGATTGAGACCCTTCGGGCACACATCGACGCAATTCATGATGGTATGGCAGCGGAACAACCGGTAGGGATCTTCAAGGTTGTCCAAGCGTGCGCTGGTGGCCTGGTCCCGGGTGTCGGCGATGAAGCGATAGGCAGCCAACAGACCGGCGGGGCCGACGAATTTATCCGGATTCCACCAGAAGGATGGGCAGGAGGTCGAGCAGCACGCGCAAAGAATGCATTCGTACAGCCCGTTAAGCTCGTCCCGGTCTTCCGGCGTCTGCAGGCGCTCCCGCTCAGGGGCGGGTTCGTCGTTGATGAGATAAGGTTTGATGGAATGGTATTGTTTGAAGAACTGGGTCATATCCACGATCAGATCGCGGATGACCGGCAGACCCGGCAGCGGCCGCAAGGCGATCGGCTGGGCGAGGCTATCCACGTCCGTCAGGCAGGCCAATCCATTCTTGCCGTTGATGTTCATGGCATCGGAGCCACAAACGCCCTCGCGGCAGGAGCGACGGAACGACAGAGTGTCGTCCACCACCTTCAATCGGACCAAGGCGTCCAGAAGCTTCTTATCAGAGGCTTCCAGCTCCACCGAGATGTCCTGCATGTAGGGCTGCTGATCCTTGTCCGGATCGTATCGATAGATCTTGAACTGAACAGTGCGCTTGCTCATGGTGAAGTTTCTCCCCGCCCGTCAGTAGGTGCGCTTGGCGAGCGCGATGGGCTCGACGTCTGCGGACATTGGCTTGAGGTTAACCGGCTTGTATTCGAGGCGATTGTCGGCGCTGTACCAGAGGGTATGCTTGAGCCAATTGACATCGTCCCGACCATTTGGCCGTTCGGCCGTATCCGGTGCGTCGTCCCGCACGTGGGCCCCGCGGGACTCCTTGCGGGCCTCAGCGGAGATCATGGTCGCCTTTGCGACCTCGATCAGGTTGTCGAGCTCCAGGGCCTCGGTCCGAGCCGTATTCCACACCTGGGACTTGTCCTTGATCTCCGTTGACTTTGCCCGCTCCGCCACTTCGAGGATGCGCTGCACCCCTTCCTTGAGGAGGTTGTCGAAGCGGAACACGCCAGCATGCTTCTGCATGGTCCGCTGCATGGCAAGCCGAACCTCATGCACGCTTTCGCCATTCTTCTGGCTTTCGAGGCGGGCAATGCGGGCGAGGGAGACGTCCGCAGCAGACTCCGGCAGCGGCTTCAGCGTCAGATTGCCGGACTTGAAGTCGTCCACCACCGTTTCGCCGGCCGATTTGCCGAACACGAGAAGGTCGAGCAGGGAATTTGTTCCCAGGCGGTTGGCGCCATGGACCGATGCGCAGGCGCACTCGCCAGCCGCATAGAAACCCACCACCGGAGAATTCGGACTGCCGTCCTTGGGCACCACCACCTGACCACGATAATTGGTCGGAATACCGCCCATCTGGTAGTGGCAAGTGGGCACGACCGGAATGGGCGCCTTGATCGGATCAATACCCGCGAATTGGATGGAAATCTCCCGGATCCCCGGCAACCGCTTCATGATGTTTTCGGGGGACAGGTGGGTGATGTCCAGCAGGACATGGTCCTTATCCGGACCACAACCGCGGCCTTCGTTGATTTCCGTCACCATGGAGCGGGACACCACGTCACGGGAGGCCAGATCCTTGAGGTTGGGCGCGTAGCGTTCCATGAAGCGCTCGCCCGCGTCATTCCGAAGAATGCCGCCTTCGCCCCGCACCCCTTCGGTGATCAGCACACCCGCCCCGGCCACACCGGTCGGGTGGAACTGCCAAAACTCCATATCCTCCAACGGAATCCCGGCCCGGGCAGCCATACCGACACCATCGCCGGTGTTGATGAAGGCGTTCGTGGAGCTGTAGTAGATCCGGCCAGCCCCCCCGGTTGCGAAGATGGTGGCCTTGGCATGGAAGATCGAGACCTCGCCGGTCTCCATTTCCATGGCAGTGACACCGAGGACATCCCCCTCGGTGTTGCGGATCAGGTCCATCGCCATCCATTCGACGAAGAACTGGGTATTGGCCCGCACATTGCGCTGGTAGAGGGCATGGAGCATGGCGTGGCCGGTCCGGTCCGCGGCAGCGCAGGAACGCATCACCGGCGCCTGCCCGTAGTTCATCGAGTGCCCGCCGAAGGGACGCTGGTAGATCTTGCCATTGTCCGTCCGGTCGAAGGGCATGCCGTAGTGCTCGAGTTCCACGACCACTTCGTTGGCCTTCTTGCACATGAATTCAATGGCGTCCTGGTCGCCGAGCCAGTCGGACCCCTTGACCGTGTCGTACATGTGCCAGTGCCAGTTGTCCTCGGTCGTATTGCCGAGCGAGGCGGCGACACCACCCTGGGCGGCCACCGTATGGGAACGGGTGGGGAAAACTTTGGTCAGAACGGCGGTACGCAAACCCGCCTCGGAGAGTTGGAGGGCAGCCCGCAAGCCCGCCCCGCCAGCACCGACAATTACCGCATCAAAGGTACGCTTTGCGACTTTCACGCTTAGAGCCTCCACAGGATTTGGGCCACCCAGCCGGCATAGCCGACGAGCACGAGCAGAGTGAGCATATGCAGCACGAGGCGAATACCCGTGGGCTTGACGTAATCCATCCAGATGTCACGAATGCCGACCCAGGCGTGATAGAACAGCGAGAAAAAGAATAAAAGTGTCACGAACCGCGTGAAGCCACCCCGGAACATTCCGCTCCAGGCCTCATAGGTCATCGCCGGCAACATCAACGCATTGATGGCGAAGTAGAGGGTGTAGATCGCCATCACCACTGCAGTCACACGCTGGGCGAGCCAATCCTTGAGCCCGTAGTGGGCCCCGACCACGACACGATTTACCATAGCTTCACCCCGATCAGAACGGTCAGCGTCAGGCTGGCGATGAGGACCATCCGGGCAGAACTGCGCGCCGAGGGGAGATCCAGGCCTTTATGCATGTCGAGGAGCAGGAAGCGGATCCCCGCGCAGAAGTGATGCATATACGCCCATAGGAGCCCCAGCAGAATTAATTTGACCAGGGGATTGCCGACCACCGATTTGTAATTCTCGAAGCTTTCGGGAGAACCCAGACTCATCCCGAACAGGCCAATCAAGATTGGCAAACAAAGAAATAGACCCGCACCACTGACCCGGTGAAGAATCGACACGAAACCCGGTAGCGGTAGCCGGATTTCGTTCAGCGCCAGATGCTTGGGGCGCTGCTTCCTGACTGTCACTTCTGACATGGTTAGTTTTCCCCCCTCAACAAAGTAGACCACCCCACGATGGCCACAGACCCAAAAAACAAAGCGGCATTCTATCCCCGGACACCCTCGCCGCAACACGCGCCCGGCAATTTCCAGGGCGTGCGACCGTCTTATTTTTATTAACTCAATTCATTAAGGTAGTAGTGGTCCGTGGTGGCATAGAGACCTCGCCGCCACTCTACCGGCTTATCACCATAGGTATAGGTCAGCCTCTCCACGGAAAGCAGGGGAGTCCCCTCTGCAACCCGCAGAGCTTCCGCCGACGATCGATCCGCCCCGACCGCCCGGATTCGCTCCTGGGCACGAATCATCCTCAAACCAAACCGCGCCTCGAACAGGCTGTAAAGCGACCCATTCCAGTCCTGGAGCATTTCAAAACACAGCCCGTGGAACGCCTCCCCAGGCAAATAAATTTCATCGATGACTACAGGCTTGTTATTGAACCGCAATAACCGCCGGAGAATAAAGATGGGCGCGCCCAACTCGATGCCCAACATCTTGGCCGCTTCCTGACCCGCTTTCGCCCGCCAACATTCAAGCGGGATGCTAATCGGGTGTTCCAGACGCCCATCGACCGGCACCAACCGTAAGAACCGAAACAGCGAACGCGGATCACTATGGGAGGCGACAAAAGTGCCTTTGCCTTGCTTGCGCACCAGGAGGTTCTCGGCGGCCATCTCGTCGATGGCTTTGCGGACCGTACCCTGGGATACACTGAAACGGGCGGCGAGTTCATGCTCGCTGGGAATGGCCTCGCCCGGACGCCATTCGCCGGCCTCCAGGGCGTGGAGGATCAGACTCTTGATCTGGCGATACAAAGGGCTGAATGTGGGCGATTCCTGGACCATCCAGATATTTCATCACAAAAATTTTCCAGCGTCCAATGGATGCGAAGTGTCTTATATAAGATATAAGATAAACTATTGACACTCGACGCAGCTTGGAATTAGGATTTTAAGGTTCTGGCAAATTGGGCATAACGAGACCACAATATAAATTTTCACCCAAGCCTGCCTGGAACGTGTCAGGAATTTTCGACATCCATTTTTCCATGAGGGAGTAATCCGATGAGCAAAGCCCCCGCCCGTGTGGCAGTCACCGGCGCCGCCGGCCAAATTGGCTA
>JAEUNX010000156.1 GCA_016791025.1 Zoogloeaceae bacterium
CCCGCCAGCTCGGCCGGCTCCCGCGCCGCAAGCAGCTCCGCCAGCCGGCTTTCGCTGATCGGGTCTGCACCCTGGGCCCCCATGCCCTCCATGATCTCGGCGAAACTGGGCGGAAAGCCGGTGATGGGCTGAGTCGGCGCACTCTCGATCATCCGGCTCACGGCCGCCGGCATCAGCACGATCCGGTGGCTGCCGACAGCCAACACCGGGTCGCCTTGCTGCTTGCCGGTCAGCTTGCGGGCATAGCTGGCGATCTTCGCGAGCTTCTTGGGGGCTGCGGTGACGAGGTAGTAGGGCTGGGCCATGGGGTGTCTCCTTGTGGGCACCGGATCAGGCGAGGGCTGATCTCTATGGGATTTTTAGTACATGGCGTGTGGTTTGTCGTCCGTGATGGGCTGGCACGGTGGTCATCTGCATGAATTGGAGGTCGCCGGCGAGCGCTACGGCACCCCCGATCCGGAGTTCGACTGGGGCAATCCGCCCCGTTCCGATTGGCGCATCCAGCTCAAGACGGCGCGGGGGGAACATGGGGTCGCTCACCGACCTCTACGACTACGGTGATCACTGGGAACACAGGAATCTATCTGCGCTCACTCAGCGCCTGGAGAGATTGAAGGTCTGAGGCGTCAAGACGGGGTGGCGACTGCGCATACGATGTCGCAGATTTCGTGTCAAACCGCTCAGAATGGTGTGAACTTGCCTCGGAAAAACCATTAAGTTACACATTTCTGAATTATCGGCAGCACCTGCCAAAAGAGTATCGCCATTGCGAGGATACTAACTAGCAGTTTGGGGTACCTGTGCAATCCGACAATCAACCCCCCAGCCAAGATGGCGCCAGCTAGCAGGGTGACGACGCCATACCAATGGGCGCCAGCCACCCACTCGGCCAACAGGATCACTGCGCTGGCGGCCATAGCCATGCAGTAGAGAGCCACGAAGACATGAGTCTTGCTCTTCTTGGTGAGAACGTGGATCAGGATGTCGAGCGCGACGAGGGGCGCACGGGCAATCGAAAATACACTTCGCAGCCCCTTTAAGCCGGAACTTTTGCCGGCCAGGGCAGAGACTGCCACGGCTGCACTGCGCGCAGCGGTGATAGTGAAGCGGTCGGTTCCGGCTTCGTCGAGCAGTTTTTCCTTGCCGACGTTGGCGTCCTTGAATAGCTGGACGATCACCTCAGCTGGCAGGTTTGCAGCGCTAACGGGCAAGGAAATTTTTCCACCCAGAGAGGAACAATCGTTGGCGAGGGCATTCCGGAAACGTTTGAGGAATTTAGGGCCGTTGCCGACTCCATCGGCGCCATCGACTTCGTCGTCGCCGATGGCGTCGGCCAGAGCGGGTAGTTCGTCGCGGAGGATATCGAGATGGAGCCGTTCCAGAACCATGGCCGAGCATTCTGGCAGGTATTCGGGCAGACTAGTGTTGCTGGTCAGGAAATCGAGTTCATCCCGCATGGCTGGCAGACGTCTTTCCCACAGCAACTGGAGCAGGATGCGGTCAGTTTCGAGCTTTAGGCCGTAAAGTACCGTGCCATGGAGCATATCAAGGATGGCTTCGATCACCGAACTTTCGCCGGTGGCCTTCTCACACCCGTAAAGGCGGTAGAGGCGGGCCGGGTTCATCAGGATGCGGACGAGGCGCTCCGCGCCATCAAGGCGCCCGAACATCCAGTCGTTGATGCGCCAGGCACGCTTGTAGAAGGCGCCGAAATGGCCGAGTTGGACGCCAGTCAGCTTATCCTCAAGGCGGCTTGGGCCGCCGAACGCAGTGGATACGTTGGCGCTGAACTGGACGAGTTCGAGATACTGGTCGCGGGTGTTGTCAGCGCCGAAAGCATAGTGCACCACTTCCAATGTGAGCAAATGCTGGCAGGCAGCCTCGGTGCTAGTGCCCTTTTGTGTCAGGGGCTGCGTGAAAAATTCCACCAGGGTTTTGAGGTCGGAATATTTCTCCTCGAATCGGCGCGGAACTCCGAGGTCGAGCACCTGTTGCAGCGGACGCAGACTATAAACGAGCAGCTGTCCGATCTGTTGGGCGATTACGCTGAATTCTGCCAGCGTCAATGATGGGTTGGACCTGTCGTCGAAGAGACGGACCCATTCCAGAAGCTCGCTTTCTAGAAGGGCTGGCAATTTTTCTTCGTCCTTGCCACGCTCCAGGCTGGCAAGTTGTGGGGCCAAGGCTATGCCGCGGCGCAACCAGTGGCCCTGATCGCGACGGCGCAAGACAGCAATCTTGGCGACCAGGCTATAAGCCTGGCAGCGGGCTTCCATCAGGCCGTTCCATACAGTATTGGTGCTCTCACTACGCCTGGCCGGTACCAGGCCAATCCCGCGGCGCAACATGTCGAGAACCACGGACATAATGTTGTCCAAGGTGAACAGACCCCATCGCCATTCAGGGAGCGAAGGGGCGTCAAAAGTGTCTGGGACCCACGGCGTTTTCTTGGTCTCTGTTAGCGCCCGAGTAATCTGCTGCCGGGAGCGGCGGCCAAGGGCGACGCCTTGACCAGTTCCGTCGCGATATCGGCCGGCTCCGTCGGCCAGGGCGTTGGCAATGTAGTCGGCTGCGCTCTGGATACGCCGCAAGCGATAACCGGGGAAAACGGCGCGGGCAATTTCGATGGCTTTGTCCCGGCCCAGAGACCGGGCGACGAGCAGACGAGTGTCACGTTGCTGCGAAACTTTCTGGTTGTGCTCGGTAATGGCACGTAGCTGGTGGGAAATCGTTTCAACGCGAGGGATGTTTACCAGCGAGGCGAGTACCGTGCTGGCCATCGAGGGAATTTGCCCGGTCTTTTCGGAAGGCGGATCCGAGATACGGCCGGGGTCGGGGACGACATAGGCGAGTACCCTCCTGACCTCGCCCTCGGCCCGTTGCTGGAAGACAGCATCAATGGCCGACTCGAGCGGGTTATTGTCGAGCACGCCGCCATCGACAACAAAGCAGCCGAGGGTGAAGTTGGTGTGCCCATCCAGGCTGGCGACGGGGGCGCCGCCAGCGGTAGCCTTGTCGCCCGGGGCGGGGAGGTAGAAAGGCTCAAAGGCGCCCGGAAAGGATGCAGTACACCGTGCTGCAGTAGCCAGTTTGGTGACAATTTCCCGGTTGTTGAAAGGATCTTCGGCGACATCTGGGCCACGGCGGAATTTAATCTGGCCGCGATGAGTGACGTCGCGGATGAGGGTGCCGACGTCATCCGGAAAGTCGCGTACCTCGCCTCGCAGTACAGTGGTAGTCAGGGTGAGATCGATCGGCACCTGATCAGGGGGTTGCATCCGTCCCGGTTGCCGGATGATCTTGGTGAAACCTTCGAGTAGCTCCTTGTAGAAATAGCCACCGTCAAGCAGTGAAGTCGGGTCATCCTGGGTTGGCTGTCGGAGCAAGGAGAGAATGTCGCCGCTGTCGCGCCAGATGTCGCGAAGCGGGTCAAGCGGCTTCCCCTGAGTCATAGCGAGGGCCAACAAGGCACCATTAATGCCGCCGGCGCTGGTGCCACTGATGATGTCTACCCGGGGGCGCAGTGAAAGATCGCGACAAAGGCGACCGTAGATTGTTTCACCCCTGACCAGTCGGTTGATTTCCTGTGCGACGCCGCCGATCCAGACCGCCAGGCTGACGCCGCCGTTCATGACCAAGGCAATGCGCAACTCCTGTTCGTGAAAGCCGTCGGTTGTTGTTTGGCTATCGTTCATTGGAATTTCCCTGCTTTCTTGCTGCATGCATCGGACTATTACCGCAGAAGTTGCCGCAAGGCGTTGCGATAGGCGCTAAACGTGGGGACTAGCGAATCAAGACGAACGCACTCATTTGGGGCATGAATGTTGCGGTAAGTGACACCGAGACCGGCCGTGGCCGGAATGCCTAGGGTGCTGAGGTAATTGGCGATGCTAGAAGGTCCAACTACCCCAGTCGGAACGTCGTGGTCGAATGCCTCAGCAGCAGCCGAGGCCAGAGCCCGAACCATGGGTTGGGTCGGGTCGAGCCAGTAGGCAGGCCAGCCAGTTTGCCACGCGATCTCAGTGCATGGAGCTAGACTTTTCGATTCTTCTCGGGCAACGAGATTTTCGACAATTTGGCGCGCCCGATCTTCATTGAAGGCCGGGGTCAGGCGAATATCGAGTTCCAACTCGCAATGGTCTGGCACCAGCGAATAGCTGCCACCACCCCGGAGGCCGGTGACAGTGATCTGGGGAGGCAAGGGGAAGGCTTTGTCGCTGTCGGGAAGGGGCTCGGCGACCAGAAGGTTCATAAACATAGCGGCCCGTTCAATCGCGTTAATGCCTCGATTGCTGGAGGCTCCCGAATGCGCACCGATACCGTGCATAGTCAGTCGCACCCGCAAAAAGCCACGCCCGCCAGTCACCAGGCGGTCGTTGCCTGGGTAGCCTATCATCACACCAGCAATCGGTTCGCTGCCGCGCGTTGCAATGTAACTGTAGATTCCAGAAAAGGCACCCGTGTGCTCCTCGGCATCGAAGACAAAGCCGAGGCTGCCAGCGAACGATTCCCGATATTGCAAAAAATCGGCCAGGATGTGACAGAAAACGGCGATGCCTGCCTTGCTGTCCGCACTGCCTCGCCCGTACATCCACCCATTCTCGATGGTCGGTCGGTCCGGCGGATGGCGCCAAGCACCGCGTTCGCCAAATGGAGCTGTATCAGCGCAGGCATTGAGCAAGTAGGTGGGTCCGCTCCGTTGCCCCTTGATCTCACCCCAGACGCCAAGGGGTGTGCCGTTGTCGCCGCGTAGCCAGTGATGGGCAACACCTTGCCCGTCGAGCCAGTTTGAGATGACATTCAACAACGGCAGAGGTGAATCTATTCCCCCCTGGCTGGGACGGGAGACCAGTTTGCCGAGCAGATCAATAATCGAATCCAAGGTTTCGTTAATCACCGGCAT
>JAEUNX010000206.1 GCA_016791025.1 Zoogloeaceae bacterium
CACCTGGAGTGAAGCGTCAGTTTCCGTCAGGACGGTACCGGCCTTGAAGGCCCCATCCTCTTCAAACAGCACGAACATCGGCGTGGCGGTGGGCGATAAACCCACCATTCTACTGAAGTTTTCGCCAATCCCGCGTATGCCGGGAGCGCGCAGGCCAGGGCGGTTGCGATCAGCGTCAGGGAAGGCATGCGAAAGCCGTTGCATTTTCGAAAGGGGGCCGGGTCTTCCGCCACCGCTTGGGCGAGGTGCTCGCGCGTCGCTCCGGGCTGCCTGGCGAGGGATTCCGAGACGCCGCCCGTCAGATCGAGAAACGCCTGCCAGTAGTGCGGCGCATTTCCCCCCCCCATCGCCACCTGGGGTTTGGGGCCGGCAAAGAGGCCCAGCCCCTTCAGGACCCGGTCGAAGGTGGTATCGGCAACGGGCAGGTACTCGGCGTCGGCCGCGCAAGCCCTGAGATCGGGGGCTTCAGTGCGGGCGGCGACCAGCATGCCCTTGGCAATATCACTCGCCAGCACCCAGGCAGCCTCTCCGACCTGTGTCAGAGCCTGGCGTGCCAGGGATCCCGGCCCGCGGGCCAGATTCAGGGTGGCGAGACCTGGGGCGAGGTTCGCTGCGGCGATGAGCCTGTGGGCCAGACCTTCCTAAAGGTGAGCACCGCCCGCCATGGCGATGGGCAATACGGTTGAATCCGGCCCGTCCCTGCGCTTTTTTATAGCGACGGGGGTCGAAGGGCCTGGTGCTGGTCACGAGATCAGGTTGGCCATCCGGAGGATGTCATCGAGGTAGTCCGTCCAGCGCGTAAAGCTATGATCTCCCCCCTCAAGCACCGTCTGGCGGGCGCCCGCGTATTTGGTCACTGAGTTCCGGTAGTCGAGGATTTCATCGCCGGTTTCGACCATCAGCCAGTAGCGTTCAGGCTGGGAAATTTGCGGCACGTCTAGCGCGCGTAATTCGGCAATGTGTGCCGGGGTGAAGTCGAACGACTCGCCGGTGTAAAGGTTCGTCTGAGTCCCCAGGTAGGTTTCAAGGGACAACGGGGCCAGGACAGCAGGATTGACCAGGATCGCGGCGAGGCCATGACGCTCGGCAAGCCAGGTTGCGTAGTAGCCGCCGAGGGAACTGCCGACCAGGGTCGGTCGTGACAGGCCCCTGTCGCAGCATTGCCGAATCCGAGCTTCGGCGAGGGCCACGGCCGCGTGACCAGAGACGGGGAGTTGCGGGCACCAGAATTCGTCTTCCAATCCCAGTGCCGCCATCCGCGCCCGAAGCGCCTGGGCCTTGTGGGACGCGGGCGCCGAGCGGAAGCCGTGGAGGTAAAGGAGCATGGCCTCGCCTAGCCGGCCGTCCAGTCCACCAAGCCCAACTGCCAGGTCAGAAGGACGACGATGCCGAACACGATCCGGTACCAGGCAAAAACCGTGAAGTCGTGGGAAGAGATGTATCGCAGCAACCAGCGCACACAGAAGAATGCCGAAACGAAGGCGGCGACGAATCCGACCACCCACATGCCAATGTCGTTCACGCTCAGGAGGGCCCGTTCCTTGTAAAGCTGGTAGATCGTTGCCAGGCCCAGGGTGGGAATCGCGAGGAAAAACGAAAACTCAGTCGCGGCTTTGCGGGACAGGCCAAACAGCAGGCCGCCAATGATGGTTGCGCCAGAGCGGCTGGTCCCCGGAATCAAAGCAACAGCCTGAGCGAACCCCAATTTGATGGCATCTAGGGGGCGAATCTCGTCGACCGATTCAATGCGGATTCGGTGTTCACGCCGTTCGGCCCACAGAATCACGAAGGCGCCGACGATAAAGGCGATGGCGACCGGCACCGGCGCGAAGAGATGGGATTTTATGGCTTTGCCAAACGCCAGGCCGAGGATGGCCAGGGGGAGAAAGGCGATGGCGAGATTCAGAACCAGGCGGTTGGCCAAGCGGTCGCGCCCGAGCCCGCTGAACGTTCGGCCGATTCGCTCCCGATATTCCCAGCACACGGCAAGAATGGCACCGGACTGAATCACGATCTCGAACAGCTTCCCCCGATCATCATTGAAGTCCAGAAGGTCTCCGGCGAGGATCAGGTGGCCAGTACTGGAGATGGGGAGAAATTCGGTCAGGCCCTCGACGATGCCGAGAATCATGGCCTTGAGAAGCAACAGGGGTTCCATAGCGGGGTCAATACGTGGGGAGCCCCATTATACGGGCATCTCCGCCTCCCGCCCGGGTCGTGAATTTCTCCCTCAAGTCACATGGCTCCGGACCGTTAGCAGGGCAGACGCGGCCCCTGCCGCCAGAAACTGGAATAGTTTTGCCATGCTGAAGAAAATCCCGGTCGATCGCCTCCGGCTCGGTATGTATGTTCAGGAACTCTGCGGGGACTGGATGTCCCATCCCTTTTGGCGCAAGAGCTTTCTGCTTAGGTCCGAGGGTGACCTGGCTCGCATTCTTGATGCGGGGATTCATGCGGTGTACATCGACACGGCCAAGGGTCTCGACGACGTTGAGGGTCGCGACGCCGTCGAGGTGCGCGAAGAAGTCGAGCGGGATTTGGTGGCGGCTTTGGCGAGCGCCCCGGTCGAGCCTCTAAAGGTGTCCCTCGCAGAAGAAATGGAGCGGGCGAAAAAGGTCCATTCCCAGGCGGATAAGGTGGTTCGCGGAATGATGCAGGATGTCCGGCTCGGGAAAGCGATTTCCCTGGATGATGTCGAGCCGGTCGTGGAGGCCATTACCGGATCGGTCCTGCGAAACAGCGGTGCCTTGATTGGTCTGATCGGAATCAAGAACAAGGACGATTACACGTTTCTGCACTCGGTCAGCGTATGCACCCTGCTGGTCGCCTTTGGGCGCTCTTTGGGACTGGAGGCCGCCATGGTTCGAGAGCTTGGAGTTGGCGGCCTCGTCCATGATCTGGGCAAGATGAAAGTCCCCGATTCAGTGCTTAACAAGCCCGGGCGCCTGACGGACGAGGAGTTTGCGCTCATCCGGCGTCACCCCGGTGATGGCCATGCGATTCTCCTCGAAACTGGGGGGGTGGGGCCGATCCCTCTGGATATCACTCGCCATCATCATGAGCGCCTCGATGGGAAAGGCTATCCCGACCAACTGGCGGGGGATGCTATCTCCAAGGCGGCCCGGATGGCCGCCATCGTAGACGTCTATGACGCCATCACCGCCGACCGTTGTTATCACAAGGGTATGCCCGCGACCGAGGCCCTGCGGAAAATGTGGGAATGGAGTCAATTCCATTTTGACCACGTTTTACTCCAGGCCTTCATGCGCTGCGTTGGGATCTATCCCGTAGGCAGCTTGGTTCGCCTTGAGTCAGGCCGGTTGGGCGTGGTGGTAGAGCAGTGCGACGAGAGTCTCCTCACGCCGAAGGTCCGGGTATTCTTCAGCACCCGGTCGGGTGCCCATATTCGTCCCGAGATTGTCGATCTCTCGCGGCCCTTTGGTGGCGGTGGTGCGGATAAGATCGTGTCGACGGAAACGCCTGAACGCTGGAAGGTGGATCCCCAGCGCTTCCTCGCGATGGCCTGAATTTCTTGCGCAGAAGGTCAGGGCGCTCAGCGCCCGTGAAAGCGCGGTTTGCGCTTTGCCAGGAAGGCGTCGATCCCTTCGGCATAGTCGTCGGTGGCAAGAAAGTCGAAGGCCTGGCGTTTCTCCGCGGGGCTCAGGGGGGCGTCATTCATCAGCCGGTGCACCCACTGCTTGTGCCATCGGGCGACCAATGGGGCGCCGGCGAGAATGCGATGCGCTGTGGCAAGAGCTTCCTCGTCCAGTTTGTCCTCCGCCACGGTGCGGGTAAGGAGGCCCTTTTCATACGCCTCCCGGGCATCAAGAATGCGGCCTTCCAACAGGATCTCCAGCAACACGGCCGGCCCGACCAGCGCCAGCAAGCCTGCCATCTCGCCGGGGTACATCGAGAAGCCTAGGCGATTGATCGGTGCTCCAAACCGCGAGTTGTGGCTTGCTAGACGGATGTCGCAGCAGCCGGCGATCTCGAGCCCTCCGCCGATGCAGGCGCCCTGGATCACGGCCAGCGTGGGTGCCGGGCATCGGCGGATGGCCTCCAACGCCGCCGCGACCAATTCATCGTGATAGTGGAGGGCGTCGTCCACGGTGCTGCGCACGGTCAGAAATTCCTCGATGTCACCTCCGGCGGCGAAGGCCTTGTCCCCCGCGCCTCGGAGCATGACGCAACCGATTTCTGGTTCGTTGGCGAAGAGGGCAAAAGTGGCCTTGAGGTCGCGCCACATCTGAGCGTCGATGGCGTTGAGCTTTTCCGGGTTTGACAGTGTCACGATGGCGAGGCCGCCATCCCGGTGGCAAAGGATCGTCCCTGGCATCGGCAGTTCCTGCGGAAAGTGGTGTTTGTCGGCCTTCCGACCGGGGGCTGAGATCAGGCGACGCGCGTGCGGGCGGCACTGGCCCTGGCCAGTGCCTGACGGGCGCTGGCGATGTGGGCTCTCATGCCTGCTTCTGCCGCGTTGGCGTCGCGGGCTAGCATGGCAGCGAGGATCTGCCGGTGTTCCGCCAGGGACTGTGCCAGGCGCCCTTCGCTGAAAAGGGAATGGTGCCGTGAGAGCTTGATGACCTTGCGGAGATCCTGAATCACTTGCTGCAACCAGCGGTTTCCGGCCACGTCCTGGACGCGACGGTGAAAGGCTTGGTTTGCCTCAAAATAGGCCTCGATGTCGCCATCCTTGACGGCATTTTCAAGGAGGTCGTGTAGCCGCTCCAACTCAGCCAGATCCGCGACGGTGGCCCGTTGGGCGCAGTCCGCGGCACATTGCCCTTCGAGCAATGCCATCACGGAAAAGACCTCGTCGAGATCGCGATCCGAGATTTCGGTGACATAACAGCCCCGGCGCGGCTTGAGGGTGACCAACCCTTCGGCTGCAAGCACCTTCAGCGCTTCCCGCAATGGGGTCCGGGAGATACCGTATTGCTCCGCCAATGCCTGCTCGTCGACCCAACTCCCCGGGGGAAGGTCATGGGCGAAGATCCGCTGGCGCAGCCTCTCGGCGACCTGTTGATAGAGGGCGAGCGGTTCGATCTGTGAGTGGGGCATGCCGACTCGTGCAAGTGGTTGGGAGGCTATTGCATTCATAATTATGGATAAAGTATTATCCTCGGCGGTGCAAGTCAAGTTCTCGGACGAATCGGCCAAGGGAATGCCGGCAGAATAGCTGGCATCGGGAGAGGGAGCGGTTCGTGCCGAGGCGCAGGCAGCCGCCCGTGGTTTCGGCCATGGGCGGTTTTTTGCCGCGCTAAGGGCGGCGATCATTGAGTGAAGTGGTGGCGGGCCGTGGGGCGCGCCAAGTTTTTGGGAGAGTGCAAGATGTCTGATTCCAACATGCCAGAGTGCCCCAAGGCCGGGCTGGAGCAGTGGGCCAAGGCGGCCGCAAAGAGCGCCCCCGGAAATGACGTCTCGGCTCTGAACTGGGTGACGCCGGAAGGAATCACCGTCAAGCCGCTGTACACGGCGGCGGATACCGCGGGTCTGCAGTTTGGCGATACGCTCCCCGGCTTCGAGCCATTCCTCCGGGGGCCGCAAGCAACCATGTACGCGGTGAAGCCCTGGACCATTAGGCAGTACGCCGGCTTTTCCACCGCCGAGGCCTCGAATGCGTTTTATCGCAAGGCCCTCGCTGCTGGGGGCCAGGGCGTGTCGGTGGCCTTCGACCTGGCGACCCACCGGGGCTACGACTCGGACAATCCGCGCGTGGTGGGCGACGTCGGCAAGGCGGGCGTGGCGATCGATTCCGTGGAGGACATGAAGATCCTCTTCGACGGCATTCCCCTCGACAAGATTTCCGTCTCCATGACCATGAACGGCGCCGTGCTTCCGATCCTGGCCGGCTACATCATCGCCGCCGAGGAGCAGGGCGTTGCGCAGGACAAGCTGTCCGGGACCATTCAGAACGACATCCTCAAAGAGTTCATGGTCCGCAATACCTATATCTACCCGCCGACACCGTCGATGAAGATCATCGCCGACATCTTCCAGTACACGTCGGCGCATATGCCCAAGTTCAACAGCATCTCGATCTCGGGCTATCACATCCAGGAGGCGGGCGCGAACCAAGCTATCGAGCTGGCGTTCACCCTGGCTGACGGCCTGGAATACGTGCGTACCGGCATCAAGAGCGGGATGGACGTGGACACCTTCGCCGGTCGCCTGTCCTTTTTCTGGGCGGTCGGGATGAACTTCTACCTCGAGATCGCCAAGATGCGTGCGGCGCGTCTGCTGTGGTGGCGGATCATGAAGCAGTTCAACCCAAAGAACGCCAAGTCCATGATGCTGCGGACCCACAGCCAGACCTCCGGCTGGTCCCTCACCGAGCAGGACCCGTATAACAATGTGGTGCGCACCACCATCGAGGCCATGGCGGCGGTTTTCGGCGGCACTCAGTCTCTGCACACCAACGCCCTGGATGAAGCCATTGCGCTGCCGACCGAGTTCTCGGCGCGTATCGCCCGCAACACCCAGATCATCATTCAGGAAGAGACCCACATCTGCTCCGTGGTGGACCCCTGGGCCGGCTCCTACATGATGGAAAAGCTGACGCAGGACATGGCGGACAAGGCCTGGAGCCTGATCGAAGAAATTGAGGCCATGGGCGGCATGACGAAGGCCGTCGAGTCCGGCTGGGCCAAAATGAAGGTCGAGGAGTGCGCGGCCGAAAAGCAGGCTCGCATCGATTCGGGCAAGGACGTCATCGTCGGCGTCAACAAGTACAAGCTGGCCAAGGAAGACCCGATCGACATCCTCGATATTGACAACCACGTCGTGCGCGAGGCCCAGGTCGAGCGGCTTGCGCGGATCCGGGCCACCCGCGATCAGGCCGCCGTCGATGCCGCCCTTGCTGCGCTGACCGAGTGTGCCAAGACCGGGCAGGGCAACCTGCTCGATCTCGCGGTCAAAGCAGTGCGTTTGCGCGCCACGGTTGGTGAGATTTCCGATGCGCTGGAATCGGAGTTTGGCCGCTACCGGGCCAACCCCCAGGCCGTGTCCGGGATCTACAACGCCGTGGTGGAGGGGAACGAAGACTGGCAGGCCCTTAAGGCCGACATTGAAGCGTTTGTCGCGGACGAGGGCCGTCGCCCCCGCATCATGATCGCCAAACTGGGCCAGGACGGCCACGACCGCGGCGCCAAGGTGGTGGCTTCGGCTTTTGCCGACCTGGGCTTCGACATCGACATTGGTCCCCTTTTCCAGACGCCGGAAGAGGCCGCCCGCCATGCCGTCGAAAACGACGTCCATGCGGTGGGCTGTTCCAGCCTGGCCGCGGGTCACAAAACCCTCGTGCCCGCCATCATCAACGCCCTGAAGGATCAGGGCGCCGACGACATCATCACCTTCGTGGGCGGGGTGATTCCGGCGCAGGACTACGATGCGCTTTACGCGGCGGGGGCCAAGGGGATCTTCGGGCCGGGGACCCCGATCCCGACGGCAGCCCGGGAGGTCTTGAAGCAGATCCGCGCGGCACGCCGCGGCTGACCCGTTTGGTATCCGGCGGCGCCGCCCGGGTGGCGGTACCCCGCCAGCGCCACTATTCTTCTCGCATTGCTGTCGCCGCGCATGAACATGCCCGCTGAATTTCCCGATCTCGACTCCGTCGACCAGGCTCTCGTGGCTGGCGTGCTGGCGGGGCGATTGCGCCCATTGGCCAAGGCGATCACCCTCATCGAGTCGAGCCGGGCGGATCACCGCGAGCGGGCCCATCGCGTGCTTGAGGGGCTGCTTCCTCATACCGGCAGGGCGATGCGCGTGGGCATTTCGGGGGTGCCGGGGGTGGGAAAGTCCACCTTCATCGAGGCCCTGGGTCTGCACCTGATCGAGCAGGGGCTTCGTGTGGCCGTCCTGGCGGTGGATCCGTCGTCGACCCTGACGGGGGGGTCGATCTTGGGCGACAAGACCCGTATGGAACTGCTCTCCCAGCGTCCGGAAGCCTTCATCCGCCCCAGCCCGTCGGCAGGCAGCCTGGGCGGTGTGGCGGAAAAGACCCGGGAGGCGATGCTGATCTGCGAGGCGTCGGGGTTTGACGTCATCATCGTCGAAACGGTGGGCGTGGGTCAGTCCGAAACCGCCGTGGCCGGGATGACGGACATCTTCTGCCTGCTGCAACTGCCCAATGCGGGCGACGATCTTCAGGCGATGAAGAAGGGGATCATGGAGATTGCCGACCTCATCGTCATCAACAAGGCGGACATCGATGCCGCCGCGGCGACCCGGGCCAAGGCCCAGATGCTGTCGGCGCTTCATATGCTGCGCGCGGCCAGTCCGAACTGGACGGTGCCGGTGCTGACCCTTTCGGCCCTGCGCAAGGACGGCGTGGTGGATTTCTGGAAAGAGGTGCAGCGCTATCGGGAGGCGATGACCGCCTCGGGAGAATTTGCCGCCAAGCGGCGGCACCAGGCCCTCGCCTGGATGTGGGAATTGATTGACCAGGGGCTGCGCCAGCGATTCCGTGGCCATCCCGAGGTACGTCATGCGCTGCCGCAACTCTCCGGTGCCGTCGAGGCGGGCGTTTCAACACCCGCTGCCGCCGCCGCCCGGTTGCTGAGCTATCTGGGGTAGGCGCCGTTTGGGCGCTAGATACGAGTTTTCATCGGAGGCTTTATGCACGACATCATCCACGAACTGGACAGGCGACGGGAGGCTGCCCGCTTGGGTGGGGGCCAGAAGCGGATTGACAGCCAGCATGCCAAGGGCCGGCTAACAGCGCGGGAGCGGATCGAGGTCCTCCTCGATGAAGGTACTTTCGAAGAATGGGACATGTTCAAGGCCCATCGCTGCAATGATTTCGGGATGCAGGATCAGCAGATTCCCGGCGATGGGGTGGTGACCGGGTACGGCACCATCAATGGCCGCGTGGTTTTCATCTTCAGCCAGGATTTCACCGTCTTCGGAGGCTCCCTGTCCGAGACCCATGCAGAGAAAATCTGCAAGGTCATGGACCATGCCATGAAAGTCGGCGCGCCGGTGATCGGCCTCAATGATTCCGGCGGCGCCCGGATCCAGGAAGGTGTGGCCTCCCTGGGCGGTTACGCCGACGTCTTCCAGCGCAACGTGATGGCCTCGGGCGTGATTCCCCAGATCAGCCTGATCATGGGCCCCTGCGCCGGCGGAGCAGTGTATAGCCCGGCTATGACTGACTTTATTTTCATGGTGAAGGACAGTTCGTACATGTTCGTCACCGGTCCGGAAGTGGTCAAGACCGTGACTCACGAAGAAGTCACCGCCGAGGAACTGGGCGGCGCCGTGACTCACAACACCAAGTCCGGCGTGGCCGACATGGCCTTCGAGAACGATGTCGAGGCGCTGATGATGACGCGCCGGCTGTTCAACTACCTGCCGCTCTCGAATCGTGAGAAGGCGCCGGTGCGGCCGACCTCCGATCCCACGGATCGCATCGAGCTCTCCCTCGACACCCTGGTGCCGGACAACGCCAACAAGCCTTACGACATGAAGGAGCTGCTCCTCAAGGTCGCCGACGACGGGGATTTCTTCGAGCTGCAGCCCGACTACGCCAAGAACATCGTGATCGGCTTGGCCCGCATGGAAGGCTCCACGGTCGGGATCATCGCCAACCAGCCCTTGGTGCTGGCCGGCTGCCTGGACATCAAGAGCTCCATCAAGGCCGCCCGCTTCGTGCGCTTCTGCGATGCCTTCAATATCCCGGTGGTGACCTTCGTCGATGTACCTGGGTTCATGCCCGGTACTAGCCAGGAATATGGCGGCATCATCAAACATGGCGCCAAGCTGCTCTATGCCTACGCCGAATGCACCGTGCCGAAGGTTACCGTGATCACCCGCAAGGCCTACGGCGGCGCTTACGACGTGATGTCCTCCAAGCACTTGCGGGGCGACGTGAATCTCGCCTGGCCCTCTGCCGAGATCGCGGTGATGGGCCCCAAGGGCGCGGTGGAGATCATCTTCCGGGATGAAAAGAACGACCCGGCCAAGATTGCTGAGCGCGAAGCGGAGTACAAGGCCAAGTTCGCCAATCCCTTCGTGGCCGGTGCGCGGGGCTTCATCGACGATGTGATCCAGCCCCACGAGACCCGCAAGCGCATCTGCCGCAGCCTGGCCATGCTGAGGGACAAGCAGCTCGATAACCCGTGGCGCAAGCACGGCAACATTCCGCTGTGATTGCCGAGGACGCCAAGACATGTTTACAAAGATTCTGATTGCGAACCGCGGCGAAATCGCCTGCCGCGTGATGAAGACCGCCCGCAAGATGGGCATTAAGACCGTGGCCGTCTATTCCGAGGCGGACAAGGACGCCCTCCATGTCGAACTTGCGGACGAAGCGGTGTGCATCGGCCCGGCGGCCTCGAAAGAGTCCTACCTGGTGATGGACAAGATCATTGCTGCCTGCAAGCAGACCGGCGCCCAGGCGGTCCACCCCGGGTACGGCTTCCTGTCTGAGAATGCCGAATTCTCCCGTCGCCTGGAGGAGGAGGGCATCAAGTTCATCGGGCCCAAGCACTATTCCGTGGGCAAGATGGGGGACAAGATCGAGTCCAAGAAGCTGGCCCTGGAAGCCAAGGTCAACACCATTCCGGGGTACAACGAGGCCATTTCCGGCCCGGACGAGGCAGTCAAGATCGCCCAGAGCATCGGTTACCCAGTGATGATCAAAGCCTCTGCCGGCGGTGGCGGCAAGGGTCTGCGGGTGGCCTTCAATGACCAGGAGGCCCACGAGGGGTTTTCCTCCTGCGTCAATGAGGCCAAGAACGCCTTCGGCGACGATCGGGTGTTCATCGAGAAATTCGTCGTCGAGCCGCGCCACATCGAAATCCAGGTGCTGGGCGACTCCTTTGGAAACTACGTTTACCTGAACGAGCGGGACTGTTCCATCCAGCGTCGCCACCAGAAGGTGATCGAAGAGGCGCCGTCCCCGTTCATCGACGCCGCGACCCGGAAGGCCATGGGGGAGCAGGCCGTTGCCCTGGCCCGGGCCGTGAATTACGAGTCCGCCGGCACGGTGGAATTCGTGGTGGGCTCGGACAAGAGCTTCTACTTCCTGGAAATGAACACTCGTCTCCAGGTTGAGCACCCCGTCACCGAGAAAATCACCGGGCTGGACCTGGTGGAGCAGATGATCCGCGTGGCCGCGGGCGAGAAGCTGTCCTTCACCCAGGCCGACGTCAAGCTGGACGGTTGGGCCATGGAGTGCCGGATCAACGCGGAAGACCCGTTCCGCGGCTTTCTGCCTTCCACCGGCAGGTTGGTGCGTTTCGATCCTCCGGCGGATTCCGACGGCGAGCATGTGCGGGTGGATACCGGCGTCTATGACGGCGGCGAAATCTCCATGTTCTATGACTCGATGATCGCTAAGCTCATCGTGCACGGGTCCACCCGGGATCAGGCCATCGAGCGCATGCGGGAGGCCCTGAACGCCTTCGTGATCCGCGGAATCAGCTCCAACATTCCATTCCAGGCCGCGCTGATGCAGCATCCGCGCTTCGTTGGCGGCAACTTCACCACCGCCTTCATCGCCGAGGAATATCCAAAGGGCTTCAACTCCTCGATGGTGCCCCACGATGATCCAGCGATGCTGGTGGCCGTCGCAGGCTTTGTCCACCTCCGCTACCTTGAGCGCGCCTCTCGCATCGTCGGCCAGTTGCCTGGCCATGAATTCAAGATTGGCCAGCGATTTGTGGTCATCATCGGGGACAGCCACCATCCGATCTCCGTCACCGAGCATGGCGACGGTTGCCGTATCACCTACCTGGGCGAGCAATACGACGTCGAGTCCGACTGGCGTTTCTACAATCCGCTGATGCGCGGCACCATCAACGGCCGCCCTTACGTCATGCAGGTGGAGCGGATCGGGCTGAAGTACCGCCTGATGCACTGGGGTACCCTGGCCGAAGCCGAGGTAGTAACCGCCCGGGCCGCTGAACTGATGGCCCTG
>JAEUNX010000005.1 GCA_016791025.1 Zoogloeaceae bacterium
ACCTCTCCCTTACCAAGGGAGTGCTCTGCCACTGAGCTACATGGGCCCCGAAACTCGACCTGGAGCGGGTGAAGGGAATCGAACCCTCGTCTTAAGCTTGGAAGGCTTCAGCTCTACCATTGAGCTACACCCGCGCAAATACTGACGATTCAACACCCCGCGCCGCGGCCAGGCCGCAACGCAAAAACTGCTGGTGGAGGGGGAAGGATTCGAACCTTCGAAGGCAGTGCCGTCAGATTTACAGTCTGATCCCTTTGACCGCTCGGGAACCCCTCCAGCGCGAAGCGCGGAACTATAGACCGCCCCCCTAACAGTGTCAAACCCTTTTTGGTCGGCTGTGCTTCACTGATCACCTCGAGAGCCTCACCAACCCCGGTCGGATTGCCCCTCGCAACCTCCTGGCCATTCGGGTATCCAAGTATTGAGGCGCCACCCCTGCGGACGCTAGGCTAGACTGGAAAGTGGCACCTCACCCATGGCGACAGTCCGGCTCACGAGGCCGGTACCGAGCGGCACCCTAAAACACAATTTTCAGGAGGCAATTCCATGGCCGAAGCCGACCCCCGCCCACGATCCGGCCACCGGGTCTCCCTCGACGACAAGTACGCCCTGCCCGCCGGCCGGGTCTATCTCAGCGGTTACCAGGCCCTGGTCCGCCTGCTCCTCATCCAGAAGGAGCGGGACGCCGCTGCCGGCCTCAACACGGGCGGCTTTGTCTCGGGTTATCGCGGCTCCCCCCTGGGTGGCCTGGATCAGACCCTGTGGAAAGCCAAGGATCATCTCCAGGAGCATCACGTCGTGTTCCAACCGGGGCTCAATGAAGACATGGCGGCCACGGCGGTGTGGGGCTCCCAGCAGGTCAATTTGTCATCCCAAGCCACTGTCGATGGCGTGTTTGCCCTCTGGTATGGCAAGGGCCCCGGAGTGGATCGGTGTGGCGACGTGTTTCGACATGCCAATGCCGCCGGTTCCAGCCGCTACGGCGGCGTGCTGGTCGTCGCCGGGGACGACCATGCGGCAAAGTCGTCGACCCTTCCCCATCAGACCGACCACTTCTTCAAATCGATGATGATGCCGGTCCTGGCGCCAGCAGGCGTCCAGGAATACATCGATTACGGCCTCCATGGCTACGCGCTCTCCCGCTATTCGGGCTGTTGGGTGGCCTTCAAGGCTCTGGCCGACACCGTGGAAACCTCGGCCTCGGTGGATGTAGCGCCTGATCGGATCAAGGTCCAGATCCCGCAAGATTTCGAGCTTCCTTCCGACGGCCTCAACATTCGCTGGCCAGACCCCCCTCTAGTTCAGGAGCGCCGCCTGCTCCATTTCAAGCTCTACGCGGCCCTCGCCTATTGCCGGGCCAATGGTCTGAATCGGGTGGTGATCGATGCGCCCCAGCCGCGCCTCGGGATCATCACCTCCGGCAAGAGCTATCTGGACGTCCGCCAAGCCTTTGACGACCTGGGCATCGACGATGGCCTGGCAGCGGAGATCGGTATTCGACTTTACAAGGTCGGCATGGTCTGGCCCCTGGAGTCCGAGGGGGTGCGCCGCTTCGCCGAGGGTCTGGAAGAAATCCTGGTGGTGGAGGAAAAGCGTCAACTGCTCGAATACCAGTTGAAAGAAGAGCTCTACAACTGGCGGGAGGACGTCCGCCCCCGGGTCGTCGGCAAGTTCGACGAAAAGGGCGAATGGGCGATGCTCGCCAAGCCCGGG
Organism: Zoogloeaceae bacterium; assembly: GCA_016791025.1. GTDB lineage: Bacteria > Pseudomonadota > Gammaproteobacteria > Burkholderiales > Rhodocyclaceae > JAEUNX01. The sequence continues at coordinate 1,714 of JAEUNX010000005.1, forward strand.
CGCGACGGTCGCCCGGTGATGGACCACGGCGACTGGCTGCTTCCCGCCGCTGGCGAACTGACGCCAGCGATGATCGCCCGGGTCATCGCCGGGCGCATTGACCGTTTTTTCACCTCCCCCCGCATCCAGGCCCGCCTAGCCTTCCTCGAGGCGAAGGAGAAGGCGCTGGCCAATCGGGTCATTGCCATCGATCGCGTGCCGACCTTCTGCTCCGGCTGCCCCCACAACACGTCGACCCACGTCCCGGAGGGCAGCCGCGCCATGGCCGGCATCGGCTGTCACTACATGGTGACCTGGATGCCCGAGCGGCGCACCACCACCTTCACCCAGATGGGGGGCGAAGGCGTGCCCTGGGTTGGCCAGGCGCCCTTCACCCGGGAAAAACACATCTTCGCCAACCTTGGCGATGGCACTTATTTCCACTCGGGCATCCTCGCCATCCGCCAGGCGGTGTCCGCCGGGGTCAACATCACCTACAAGATCCTCTTTAACGACGCTGTCGCCATGACCGGCGGCCAACCTGTCGACGGCCCCCTCACCGTTCCGATCATCGTCCAGCAATTGCAGGCTGAAGGGGTTCAGAACATTGTCGTGGTGACCGACGGCACGCCCCGGGCCTACGGCCCCTCGGACCTGCCCCATGTGCCGATCCGCCATCGGGACGAGTTGGATGCCATCCAGCGCGAACTGCGGGAATCGGGCGGCGTCACCGCCCTGATCTACGACCAGACCTGTGCGGCGGAAAAGCGACGCCGCCGCAAGCGCGGCACCTATCCGGACCCGGCCCGCCGGGTCTTCATCAACGAGGCGGTTTGTGAAGGCTGTGGGGATTGCGGGGTGGTTAGCAATTGCATGTCCGTCGTGCCCGTCGAAACCGAGTTCGGCCGCAAGCGCGCCATCGACCAATCCTCCTGTAACAAGGACTACTCCTGCCTCAACGGCTTCTGCCCCAGCTTCGTCACTATCGAGGGTGGCCGCCTGCGCAAGGGACAAGGCTTTCACGGCGCCGAGCACGCCATGATCGAGCCGCCACCGCCCACCCTGCCCGACACCACGCGACCCTACGGCATCCTCGTCACCGGAGTGGGCGGCACCGGCGTGGTGACCATCGGCGCCCTAATCGGGATGGCCGCCCACCTGGACGGCAAGGGCGTGACGGTGTTGGACATGACCGGCCTGGCGCAGAAAGGGGGCTCGGTATTCAGCCACATCCGCATCGCCAACCGCCCGCAGGATCTGCACGCCGTTCGGATTGCCGCTGGCGAGGCAGACGTCGTCATCGGGGGCGATGTGGTGGTGGCCGCAAGTGCCGAAGCCCTCGCCAAGATGGCCACGGGGCGCACCCGAGCCGTGGTGAATTGCGCCGAGACCCCAACCTCCGATTTCACCCGCAACCCAGACTGGAGCTTTCCTCTAGATGCGATGCAGGCC
>JAEUNX010000170.1 GCA_016791025.1 Zoogloeaceae bacterium
GCCTTCTCGGCGTACTCCGGGTCGTCCTGGAGCAGATGGCCATAATCCTTGACCTGCACGCCGCAGCCGGAGGCGGTCATGACGATGGCCTCGACCTCGCCCGCCGTCACCGCGGGCCACCAGGCATCGATATTGCGGCGGGCGTCCATGCGCCCGCCCTCCTGGTCATTGAGATGGAAGCGCACAGCGCCGCAGCACCCGGCCCCGGCCGCGGTGGTGAGGGAGATTCCCAGCGCATCGAGCACCCGCGCTGTCGCCGCGTTGATCGCTGGGGCCAGGGCCGGCTGGGCGCATCCCTCCAGCACCAACATCCTGCGCGCATGCCGCGGCGACGGCCATGGGCCTGGCGATGGCGCATCCGGCAACTTGTTCTTCAAGGCGGTGGGGAGGAGCGGCTTCACCATCCGGCCGGCCCGGGTCGCCAGGCCAAAGAGGCCGGGCCGGGGAATCAGGGTTCGCAGGGCCCAGCGGGCAGCCTTGTCCGCCCCCCGGCGGGGCACCCGCTGCTCCACCACCTCACGCCCAATGTCCAGCAGCCGACTGTAATGCACCCCCGAGGGACAGGTGGATTCGCAGGAACGGCAGGTAAGACAGCGATCGAGGTGGAGGCGAGTCTTTTCGGTGGGTGTCGCCCCCTCGAGGATCTGCTTCATGAGGTAGATCCGACCCCGGGGCCCGTCCAGTTCGTCGCCAAATATTTGGTAGGTCGGACAGGTGGCGGTGCAAAAGCCGCAATGGACGCATTTGCGCAGGATGTCTTCCGCCTCGCGCCCCTGGAGGGTGTCCTTGATGAAATCGGCCAGTTGAGTCTGCATGGTCGAGGTGCCTCAGAGTTCCGGGTACATGCGGCCGGGGCTAAACACCCCCGCCGGGTCGAAGGCCTGCTTGAGGCGCTGGTGGAGCCCGAGAAGGGCGGGCGCCAGGGGCGTGAAAACCGGCCCCGTCCGGTCGCCGCCCCGGAAGAGGGTGGCGTGCCCCCCCAGTGCGGCGGCCGCGCCGCGAATGACCTCCGCCGAAGCATCCGAGGCCAGCCAGCGCTGCCCACCGCCCCACTCCACAAGCTGCGGACCGAGCGCGAGCGCCGGCGCGGTGGTGGGCAGGGCCAGGCGCCACAAGGGCTTGTCCTGCTGGAAGTAGGCCGCAGTCTGCTCCCGCAGCGCCGCCCATAGCGAAGCCGCCTCGCCTTCCTTAATCCGTTCGCCTCCCAGGCGCTGGCAGGCGGAGGACACCGCGGCCGCCGCCCCGGACAGGCGCAGATGCAGGACGCCACCTTCCCAGGCCGTCGCGCTGATGGGAAGGGCCTGACCGCCCCAGGCATTCACCCGCGCCAGGCCATCGGCTTCGCTCATTTCGAATCGCAAGGTCGCCTCCGCCACCGGGCGGGGCAGCACCTTGAGGGACACGTCGACAATCACGCCGAGGGTGCCGAGGCTGCCGGTCATCAAGCGGGGCAGGTCATAGCCCGCGACGTTCTTCATGACCTCGCCGCCAAAGCGCAGGATCTGCCCCCGGCCATCCAGGACCCGCACGCCCAGCACGTAATCCCGCAGCGGTCCGGCGGCGAGCCGGCGGGGGCCGGACAAGCCTGCCGCCACCGCGCCACCCACCGTGGCGGCGAGCCCGAAATGAGGGGGCTCGAAGGCCAGGGTCTGGCCCGCATCGGCCACCACGGCTTCCAACTCAGCCAGCGGGGTGCCCGCCCGGACGGTGACCACCAGCTCGGTTGGCTCGTAGTTCACCACGCCGCACCAGGCGCGGGTATCGAGGGGCGTGGCCAGGCATTGGCGACCCAGAAAGCCCTTGGTTCCGCCCCCCTGGGGCATGAGCTTACGGCCGTCCGCCGCCGCCGCCCGCACCTGGTCCGCCCAGTTCGCGATTTCCTTATCCATCCCCCTCCCCATCCTTATCCTTGTGATGCCGACGGGTCGAGGTATCTGACCACGCCTTGAGCGCCATCCAGCTCCCCACCAGGGAGAGCACGGGAACGGCGACCAGTAGAAATTGGGTCCAGCCCTCCGACACTGCGCTCAGAACCGCGGCAAGTCAGGGTGGGGCAGCTGCCCCCCGCTCACCCGCATGCGTCCGTACTCAGCGCAGCGGTGCAGGGTCGGGATCGCCTTGCCCGGATTCAGCAGGCCCTCCGGGTCAAAAGCCGCCTTCACGCGGAAGAACATCACCCGCTCGGCCTCGCCGAACTGGCTGCACATCTGGTTGATCTTTTCCACCCCCACCCCATGCTCCCCGGTGATGGTCCCGCCCAGGGCCACCGAGAGTTCCAGGATTTCGGCGCCGAAGTGCTCCGCCCGCTCCAGATCGCCCGGAATGTTGGCGTCGAAGAGGATGAGGGGGTGAAGATTGCCGTCTCCGGCGTGGAAGACGTTGATGCAGCGCAGGCCGATGCGCTGCTCCATTTCCTGGATCGCCCGCAGCATCTCGCCCAAGCGCTTGCGCGGAATGGTGCCGTCCATACAGTAGTAGTCGGCGGAAATTCGCCCCGCCGCCGGGAAGGCGGCCTTGCGCCCCGCCCAGAATTTCAGCCGCTCGGCCTCGTCCCGCGATACGCGGATATCCCGGGCGCCGGCCGATTCCAGCACCGCGCTGATCCGCCCGATCTCCTCGGCCACCTCTTCGGGGGTGCCATCGGATTCGCACAGCAGGATCGCCGCCGCCGTGAGGTCGTAGCCGGCATGGACGAATTCCTCCACCGCCGCGGTAGCCGGCTGATCCATCATCTCGAGGCCGGCGGGGATAATGCCCGCTGCAATCACCGCCGCCACGGCCTCGCCCGCCTGCACCACGTCATCGAAGCTTGCCATCACGCAGCGGGCCAACTGAGGCTTGGGCACCAGCCGCACCGTGACCTCGGTGACGACGGCCAGCATGCCTTCCGACCCAGTGATCAGCGCCAGCAGGTCATAGCCCGGAGAATCGAGGGCCTCAGACCCGAAATCGACAATTTCGCCATCGATGCTCACGCCGCGCACCCGCAGCAGGTTATGCACCGTGAGGCCGTACTTGAGGCAGTGCACGCCGCCCGAGTTCTCGGCCACGTTTCCGCCGATGGTGCAGGCGATCTGGGAACTCGGATCCGGCGCGTAGTAAAGGCCGTGGGGGGCCGCCGCTTCGGAGATCGCCGCGTTGCGCACCCCCGGCTGGACCACCGCGGTCCGGGCCAGGGGGTCAATTTTGAGAATGCGCTTGAAGCGCGCCAGGGACAGCAACACCCCCTGGGGATGGGGCAGCGCACCGCCGGACAACCCGGTACCGGCTCCCCGCGCCACCACCGGCACCCCCATCCGCCGGCACAGGCGGAGGATCGCCACCACCTGAGCCTCAGACTCCGGTAGCACCACTACCCGCGGCAACTGCCGATAGGCCGACAAGCCGTCGCATTCATAGGGTCGCAGGTCCTCCGGATCGAAAAGCACCGACGCCGCCGACAAAATGGCCTGCAGCCCCGTGATCAGGGCCGGCCCGTCGACCCCGCCGAA
>JAEUNX010000049.1 GCA_016791025.1 Zoogloeaceae bacterium
CGGCCGACTCTGGCTGGCCCAGCAGGAGCACATGGCTGGGGTTCCCAAGGCCGTGACCTGGTTTGCCCTCGATGACGATAGCAATACCTGGCTTCCCCTCGGGGCCCACAGCGCCGGCCGCCACAACTGGTTCTGCGTCGGTATGCAGATGGCCGATCGCCGGGGTGCCATGGATGGCGCCGAGTTCGGCGTCTTCGTCGATGCCGTCCAGAGGGTCTGCGACGCCGTCATGGCGGTGCCGGCTACCCACCCCGCCCGCAACGAAGTGCTTCAGGTGGCCAACGACCTCGATCGCTTTTGCGCCGGGGTGGACGTCCAGATCGGAGTCAATGTGGTCAGCGAGGGCACGCCCTTCGCGGGCACTAAGCTCAGGGGCGTGGCCGAGGCGGGTGGCATGGTTCTGCGGGACGATGGCATGTTCCACGCCGAGGACGAGAGCGGGATCACCCTGTTTTCCCTCGCCAATCTGGAGCCTGAGCCGTTCAGCGCGGAGGGCCTGAGGGACTTCAAGACCCATGGGGTCACCCTGATGGTCGATGTGCCCCGGGTGCCCAACGGGCACCACGCTTTCGATCGGATGATGGAATTTGCGCGTCACCTGGCGGCCGTGTTTGATGGTCAGGTCGTCGATGACAACCGGGCCCCCTTCGGCGAGCCGGCCGCGGCCATGATCCGCAATCAGATCGAGCAGTTTCAGGGCCAGATGCAGGGCTATGGCGTTCCCGCCGGGGGCCGGCTGGCGCTTCGCTTGTTCTCTGCGGGATGATCCCGGCGGCGGATGCGGCCCGCATCGCCGCCCTGCGGGCTGAACTCGAAGGCCACAATCGCGCCTATTACGTCCTCGATGCCCCGACGGTCCCGGACGCGGAATTCGATCGTCTGTTCCGTGAGCTACAGGCGCTCGAAGCGCGCTATCCGGAGAGCGTGACGTCGGACTCCCCGACGCAGAGGGTCGGCGGTGCTCCGGTTTCCGAGCTTGCCTCGGTCCGCCACAAGGTGCCGATGCTGTCGATCCGCACGGAAACCGACACCACCGCCGCTGGAGCGGCCCACTTCGATACCCGCGTTCGTAATGCCCTAGGGTGGGGGCCGGAGGCACCGGCGATCGAGTACGTAGGAGAGTTGAAGTTCGACGGCCTCGCCATCAGCCTGCGTTATGAGCGTGGGACACTGGTGCGTGCGGCGACTCGGGGGGATGGGGAGACCGGCGAGGACGTGACCCACAATGTCCGCACCATCCGCGCCATCCCCCTGCGCTTGCATGGCGAAACGCCCTACCTCCTGGAAGTCCGTGGCGAGATCTTCATGCGCCGTCCGGATTTCGAGGCGCTCAATACCCTCCAGCGCGAGCGGGGGGAGAAGACCTTCGTCAATCCGCGAAATGCCGCAGCCGGCGCGGTGCGGCAATTGGACCCCACCATCACTTCGCGGCGCCCACTCACTTTTTTTGCCTACGGCCTTGGCGAAACGGGAGACTGGGCGCTACCTGCGACTCACGGTGAGGTCCTCGATGCGCTGGCCGACCTTGGTTTCCCCGTCTGTGAGCATCGGCAAGTCGTGCAGGGTCCGCAGGGGCTTGCGGCATTCCACGATCAAATCGCAGCGATGCGGGATCAGTTGCCCTACGACATTGATGGCGTGGTCTACAAGGTCAATCGGCTGGATCTTCAGGGTCAGCTCGGCTTCGTGACCCGGGAGCCCCGCTGGGCGGTGGCCCACAAGTTCCCGGCCCAGGAGGAGATCACCCGCCTCATCGACATCGATGTCCAGGTGGGCCGTACCGGTGCCCTAACCCCGGTGGCCCGGCTGGAGCCGGTATTTGTCGGTGGCGTGACGGTCACCAATGCGACCCTCCACAACCAGGACGAGATTGACCGAAAGGATTTGCGGGTTGGGGATTGGGTGATCGTGCGCCGGGCGGGGGATGTCATTCCGGAGGTTGTCCAACCGGTCCTTGATCGCCGGGTGGGGGATCCGCCCCGTTTCGACCTCCTGGCCCGCTTTCCCCATTGCCCGGTGTGTGGATCCCACGTGGTGCGCCTGCCTGACGAGGCAGTTGCCCGTTGCACGGGAGGACTCTTCTGCCCCGCCCAGCGCAAGCAGGCGCTGCTCCATTTCGCGGGTCGGCGGGCGATGGATATCGAGGGGCTGGGGGAGAAGCTGGTCGATCAGTTGGTGGACGGCGCCATCGTCAAAACGCCGGTGGATCTTTACCGGTTGGGCGTGCTGGCGCTGGCCAATCTGGATCGGATGGCCGAGAAGTCCGCTTCGAATCTCCTCGCCGCCATCGAGGGCAGCCGGAAGACCACCCTTGCTCGCTTCATCTTTGCGCTGGGAATCCGTAATGTGGGCGAGGCCACGGCCAAGGATTTGGCGCGCCATTTCGGTAATCTCGATGGCCTGATGAGCGCGGACGAAACGGCCCTGCAGGCAGTTCCGGACGTGGGACCGGTGGTGGCGGCGAGCATTGCCCAATTTTTTGCCGAACCCCACAACGTGGAGGTGGTGGAGCAATTGCGGGCGGCGGGGGTAACCTGGCCAGAGGAGGCGGCCAGATCTACCGATGGCGTGTTGGCCGGAAAGACTTTCGTACTGACCGGTACACTCCCTAGCCTGTCCCGCGATGAGGCGAAAGGCCTCATTGAGGACGTCGGCGCCAAGGTCAGCGGTTCGGTTTCTAAGAAGACGGACTTCGTCGTGGCGGGCAGCGATGCCGGCTCGAAGTTGGAAAAGGCGCGCCAGTTGGGCGTGACGGTGATCGATGAGGCGCAACTTCGTGTCCTGCTGGCGGAAGCCGGCACGTCCGGGTCGCCCGTGCAGGACTTATTTGGGGAGAACGCATGAAAAAAGTGACCAAGGCAGTCTTTCCCGTGGCAGGCCTGGGAAGCCGGTTCCTGCCGGCGACCAAGGCGAGTCCGAAGGAAATGATGCCGATCGTGGATAAGCCTCTCATCCAGTACGCGGTGGAGGAGGCGGTGTCGGCGGGGGTGACGGACCTGGTGTTCATCACTGGCCGTTCCAAGCGGGCCATTGAGGACCACTTCGACAAGGCCTATGAATTGGAAACCGAGCTCCAGATGCGCAATAAGGCGGAGCTGCTGAAGATCGTGAGGGACACGGTACCCAAGGGCGTGAATTGCATCTACATTCGCCAGCCAGAGGCGCTTGGGCTCGGTCACGCGGTCTTGTGCGCCGCTCCGGTGGTCGGCGACGAGCCCTTTGCGGTGCTCCTCGCCGACGACCTCTTGGACGGGCAGGGCGGCGAGCCAGTTTTGAAACAGATGGTGGATGTGTACAACTACAACCGCTGTTCAGTGCTGGGCGTCATGAATGTGCCGCGGGAAGACACCAAGCAGTACGGGATCGTGAGCACCGAGCGGGATGTGGGGGACGTGCAGCGCGTGACCGGCATCGTCGAGAAACCCAAGCCCGAGGACGCTCCCTCGACCCAGGCCGTGGTGGGGCGTTACGTGCTGACCGGGCGGATTTTCGATCATTTGCGCAACCTGAAGCCTGGCGCCGGCGGGGAATTGCAACTCACCGATGCCATTGCCTCGCTGCTGCGCGAAGAGGCGGTGTTGTCCTATCAATTCAAGGGGGTCCGCTACGACTGCGGCTCGAAATTCGGCTATCTGCAGGCGACGGTAGAACTGGGCCTGAAGCATCCGGAAGTCGGTGCGGCCTTCGCCGAGTATCTCTCCCAGCGCGGCCTCTGACTGTCGTTTTGGAAGGAAAAAAGCGTGGCAATCTGCCACGCTTTTTTTTCCTTTTGGAGGGTGATCAGGCCTCGTCGGCTTTGGCTGCCCGCTTACGCTCATGCTCCTTGAGGTGGCGCTTACGCAGACGGATGGTTTTGGGGGTGATCTCCACCAACTCGTCGTCGGCGATGAATTCGATGGCCGATTCCAGCGTGAGCTGGATCGGCGGGATCAGGCGCACGGCCTCATCGGTGCCGGAAGCCCGGACGTTGGTGAGTTGCTTGCCCTTGATGGGGTTCACCACCAGATCGTTGTCTCGGGTGTGGATGCCGATGACCATGCCTTCGTAGAGGGCGTCGCCCGGGCTGACGAACATGCGGCCCCGGTCCTGGAGGTTCCATAGGGCGTAGGCCACGGCTTCGCCGTCGTTCTGGGAGATCAGCACGCCATTGCGGCGTTCGCCCATGGCTCCGGCCATCGGGCCATAGTCGTCAAACACGTGGGAGGCGAGGCCGGTGCCCCGGGTCAGGGTCAGGAATTCACCCTGGAAGCCGATTAGGCCCCGGGCGGGAATGCGGTATTCCAGGCGGACCCGGCCCTTGCCGTCCGGCTGCATGTCTTGCAATTCGCCCCGGCGCCGGCCCAGTTCTTCCATGACACCGCCCTGGTGGGTGTCTTCCACGTCCACCGTGAGCATTTCGTAGGGCTCGCACTTCACCCCGTCAATTTCCTTGAACACCACCCGGGGGCGGCCCACGGCCAGCTCGTAACCCTCCCGGCGCATGTTCTCCAGGAGGATGGTGAGATGCAGTTCGCCCCGGCCCGAGACTTCGAACACGTCCGAGTCCTGGGTGTAATTCACCCGCAGGGCGACGTTCTTGAGGAGCTCCTTTTCCAGGCGCTCGCGGATCTGGCGGCTGGTGACGTACTTGCCTTCCCGACCCGCCAGGGGGGAGGTATTCACCTGGAAGTTCATGGTCAGGGTGGGTTCGTCCACAGCGATGGGGGTCATGCCGTCCAGGTAGTCCGGGTCGCACAGGGTGACGCCGATGTTGACCTGATCAATACCGGCCACCAGGACGATGTCCCCTGCCTCCGCCGATTCAGCGGCGGACCGCTCCAGGCCCTTGAAGGTCAGCACCTGGCTGACTTTGCCCTTGCCACGGTTTTCGTCCCCGCACATGACCACCAATTCTTGGTTGGGCTTGATGCGGCCACGCTTGATGCGGCCAATGCCGAGCTGGCCCATGTAGGTGGAGTAATCCAGGGAGCAAATCTGCAACTGGAGGGGGCCATCGGCGTCCACCTCGGGCGATGGCACGTAGTCCAGGATGGCCTCATAGAGGGGCTTCATGTCGGTGCCAGGCTTGTTGGCATCGATCATGGCGTAACCGTTGAGGGCGGACGCATAGACCACCGGGAAGTCGAGCTGTTCGTCGCTGGCACCGAGTTTGTCGAAGAGATCGAAGGTGTGGTTGATCACCCAGTCGGGCCGGGCGCCGGGACGGTCGATCTTGTTGATGACGACGATGGGGCGCAGGCCGAGGGAGAGCGCCTTGCGGGTAACGAACCGGGTTTGTGGCATCGGCCCTTCCACCGCATCCACCAGCAGCAGGACGCCGTCCACCATGGACAGGACGCGCTCCACCTCACCGCCAAAATCGGCATGACCCGGGGTGTCGACGATGTTGATGTGGGTGTCACCGTATTGGATGGCGCAATTCTTGGCCAGGATGGTGATGCCACGTTCCTTTTCGAGATCGTTGGAGTCCATCACCCGCTCGGCGACCTGCTGATTTTCACGAAAGGTACCGGATTGGCGGAGAAGCTGGTCCACGAGGGTGGTCTTGCCGTGGTCCACATGGGCGATGATGGCGATGTTACGGATGGGACGTGACATGGTTGGGGCCGGAAGCCATTGAAAAAGTGGCAAATTTTAGCACGAATACGGCAGTGCAGCATCGCTCCGACCCCACTCTGACGCTGGATTCCCTCCTGCTCGGGCTAGAATCGCCCTTCAACAAGGGAAGTCAGGACATGCTTGCAATCATCGGTGGTAGCGGATTGAGCCAACTCGCCTCGCTGGAGGTGATCCGGCGTGAGGTGGCGCGGACGCCTTACGGCGAGCCTTCCGGGCCCCTTACATTTGGCAAGCTCTGTCATCGCCCTGTGATTTTTCTCGCCCGCCATGGCCACGGCCATACGATTGCGCCCCACCAGGTGAATTACCGTGCAAATTTGTGGGCCTTGAAACAGGCCAAGGCCAATGCGGTGATTTCGGTGGCCTCGGTGGGAGGCATCCGGGGCGATTTGGTACCGGGGAGCCTGGTGATACCCCACCAGATCATCGATTACACCTGGGGCCGCAAGAACACCTACTTCGAGGGGGCCGATCAGCCAGTCCATCACATCGATTTCACGCACCCATACGACCCCGGGTTGCGTCGTGCACTTCTGGATGCCGTGGCCGCGGCTGGCGAAGAGGCTGCTGACGGCGCCGTCTATGCGGCGATGCAGGGCCCACGCCTGGAGACCGCGGCCGAGATCGATCGCCTCGCCAGGGATGGCGCCGACGTGGTGGGCATGACCGGCATGCCCGAGGCGGCTCTGGCCCGGGAGCTCGATCTTCCCTACGCGGCGCTTAGCGTGGTCGCCAACTTTGCGGCCGGGCGGGCGGCCAGCAGCGACGGTATCCACTTTGACAGTATCGAGCAGGTGCTCCACGAAGCCATGTCGCGGGTCCGGACGGTGCTAGAGAGGTTGTGTCACCTATGATTCGCGAGATTCTGCGCATGGGGGACCCGCGACTCCTCCGCAATGCCCAACCTGTGGAGAAATTCGGCACCCAGGAACTGGCGGAACTGTTGATCGACCTGCGGGAGACCATGGCTGCGGCGGGCGGGGTGGGCATCGCTGCACCGCAGATTGGGGTAGACCTGCGGGTGGTGATCTTCGGATTTCAGAACAGCGATCGTTACCCGGGTGCGCCTCCCGTGCCCGAAACCGTGCTGATCAATCCGATTCTCGAACCCCTGGGGGAGGAGATGGAAGAGGGCTGGGAGGGCTGCCTTGCCGTGCCTGGACTGCGGGGGGGCGTATCGCGCTAACGCCAGCTACGCTACCGCGGGCGGGACGAGCGCGGGGGCATCATTGATCGCACTGTGGAAGGTTTCCACGCAAGGGTGGTTCAGCACGAGTGCGACCACCTGGATGGTGTTCTCTATCCGATGCGGATCCAGGACTTTTCCCGCTTTGGCTTCGTCGATGCCCTTGCGAGCCAGATGGGGTACGCCGTCGCCGACTAAGGGGATTGCGTAGGTTCTGGCTGAACTTCAGTCGCGCCGGACGGCGACCGGGTCGCTTGGTACGCTGAAAAGAACAAGGGCGCCTGAGGCGCCCTTGTCGATTCCATGAGTTGGCGAGGATCAGCGCAGGCCGGCGGCGTAATCCGATACAGCCTTGATCTCGGGATCCGTCATTTTGATGGCGATCATGCGCATCATCTTGCTCGGGTCATTCGCCCGCTCGCCAGCACGGAAGGCCTTGAGCTGGGCTTCCGTGTAATCCGAGAACTGCCCCGAGAGGCGCGGATACTGAGCGGGCAGGCCGGCGCCGGCAGGGCCGTGGCAGGCGGCACATGCAGGGACACCTTTAGAGGCGATCCCGGCACGCCAGATCTGCTGGCCAAGATTGATGGTGTCTTTGCTTTTGGCCGGTTCCGGCTGAAGCTTCTGCTGCGAGAAATAGGTCGCGAGTGCGACGACTTCGCCATCGGAGAGGGGAGCGGCCATGCCGTTCATGATGGCATTGACCCGCTCGGGACCACTTGCGCCGCCCTTAAAGTTCTTGAGCTGCTTGGTAAGGTATTCTTTGTGTTGGCCCGCCAGTTTGGGATTGGCGGGGATCTGGCTGTTTCCGTCGGCACCGTGACAACCGGCGCAAACTTGTTCGGCGGTCTGTTTCGCCTTGGCCATATCTGCCTGGGCCCCCTTGTCTTGGGCGTGGAGGCTGCCGGCAACCAGCAGCAGCGAGAGCAACAGGGAACGCTTGATCATGGTGTCCTCGGTAGCCAATGAAATGGGTCGATCAAATCCTGCTATTCTATCGCAGTTGATACGCTTCGTCCCAAGACTTTGCAGCCTTCTTGAAAGGACGAGGCCACGAAATTCTGGCGTTCCCGCAACGCGATCCCCATGGCAATCTTCCGCAACGCCCGCTTCGAAATCTCCATTGCCAAGCCTTCCGATCTGCCCAAGGCGGGCGGCCTTGAAATTGCGTTCGCCGGCCGGTCGAACGCTGGCAAGTCCAGTGCGATCAACACCCTCGTCGGTCACACGCGATTGGCCTTCGTGTCGAAGACGCCGGGCCGGACTCAACTCATCAATTTTTTCCGCCTCCACGGCGGTGCTGCCCTGGTGGACCTGCCAGGCTATGGCTATGCTCAGGTGCCAGAGCGCATCCGCCGCCAGTGGCAGGCATTGCTCGAATCCTACCTCCGTGGGCGGCCTCACCTCATCGGCTTGGTGCTGGTCATGGACAGCCGCCATCCCCTGACACCCCTGGATCGACAGATGCTGAACTGGTATGCCCCCACCGGGCGGCCGGTCCATGTTCTGCTGACGAAGTCGGACAAATTGAGTCGCAGCGAGGCCGCCCGGACACTGCAGTCGGTTCGCCTGGCCCTCGAAGCGTGGGGTCCCCAGGTCTCCGCTCAAATGTTTTCCAGCTTGAAAAAAGTCGGAATCGACGAAGTCGAGCAAGTCGTCGGCGCTTGGTTGGATGTCCAAATGGGCGTCGTTACGCAGGTGGAGGAATAAAAAACCCCCGGCCAAGGGGAAGAGCCGGGGGTCGAAACAGCCTTAACTGGATTAAGGCACCCGCTCAGGGAGGTGAAGCGGGGGATGGCTTTCACCATCCGCAGATTAAGATTACTCGGGGCGGCAGGAGTTCCCGAACAATTCCATTTCAATCTGTTTCCGAGCGAACGATGCACATGCAAGCAGCAGGCAATTTTCCCGCCGTGAGAATGCGGCGGATGCGACGCGATGATTTTTCCCGCCGCCTCATGCGCGAAAGCGCCCTGACCGCAGCGGATCTCATCTATCCGGTCTTCGTTCTCGAGGGGCAGGGGATAGTTCAGCCCGTTGGCTCCATGCCTGGGGTCAGCCGGGTCTCCCTGGATGGACTCCTTCGCCTGGCGGAGGAGGCTTGTGAGTTGGGTGTGCCGGCCTTGGCTTTGTTCCCCGTTGTGGAGGCAGATTGCAAGAGCGAAGGCGCGGAGGAGGCCTACAACCCTGACGGTCTGGTGCCGCGTGTGGTGCAAGCCCTAAAGGCTCGCTTCCCGGAGCTCGGGGTGATCACCGACGTGGCCCTCGACCCCTACACGATCCATGGACAAGACGGCCTCATCGACGACACGGGCTATGTCCTCAACGATGAAACCCTGGAAGTCCTCGCCCGGCAGGCCCTGTGTCACGCTCAGGCCGGCGCCGACGTGGTGGCGCCGTCGGACATGATGGACGGACGCGTGGCGCGGATTCGAGCCGAGCTGGACCGTGATCGGCGCATTTATACGCGAATCCTTGCCTACTCCGCGAAGTACGCTTCGAGCTTTTACGGCCCCTTCCGGGATGCGGTGGGCTCGGCGGCAAATCTTGGCAAGGGAAACAAATACACCTACCAGATGGACCCCGCCAATTCCGACGAAGCCTTGCGGGAGGTGGCACTGGACATCACCGAGGGCGCCGACATGTTCATGGTAAAGCCGGGGATGCCCTACCTGGATATCGTTCGGCGGGTGAAATCCGAACTGCAGGTGCCTACCTTCGTGTATCAGGTCAGCGGTGAGTACGCCATGCTGAAGGCTGCCGTGGCTAATGGGTGGCTTGCCGAGGAGGCCTGCGTGATGGAGGCGCTACTGGCGTTCAAACGCGCCGGGGCAGATGGCATCCTGACCTACTTCGCCCTGGATGCCGCCCGCTGGCTCAAGGGTGTCCGTTAAGCCCGTTTAGCGCGCGGCACGCCGGGCGGGTACGCCGATCCGGCGCAGGGCAAGGATGTGGGGGATCTTGTGGTCCACGCAGGCGGGATCTTTCAGGCTGCGGGTCACCCACACCGTCCCGATTCCAAGGCGCTTGGCGGCCCGCAAATTCTCCAGGGAGTCCTCCACCAGCATGCAATGGTGGGCCTGGAGGCGATGGGTATGCAGCAGCCTCTGGAAGGCTTTCAAGTTCGGCTTGGGTTGGAACCCCATATCCTCAATGCCGAAGACATCCTGGAAAGCGTTTTTTAGGCCCATGAGATCGACGACGGAGCGTGCGTAGGCCTTGGGGCCATTGGAAAAAACGATCTTCGGTCCCGGCAGGCTATGCAGCATGCCACGCAGGGCCTTCGGAAACACCATCAGTTCGCTCAGCCTATCAAATCGGTGGGTTTCCGCAAGGAAGTGGTGCGGGTCGGTCCCGTGGTGGCGCATGAGGCCCAGCAGCGTCGCGCCATAGCGATGCCAATATTCCACCCGCAGGGCGTTGGCGGCGGCGGTGTCGAGGGCCAGATGGCGTTCGAGGTAGGCCGTCATGCTGCGATTGATGTGGGGAAAAATATGCGGGCTGGCGTCGTGGAGAGTATTGTCAAGATCGAACAGCCAAACGGTGCGGGTCATTGTGATCAGGGGCGCCGAACTTTGGGATCAAACCGAATCACGGAGCGGCCATCGGCGGTGACGGTGGGCGCCATTTTCCATGCATGCCCCTGGATGACCTCGAAGCTGGCCGGAAGACGCCCATCCTCGGGCTGGCGGGGGTAGTCTGCACGGGCCTTGGCCCACTCGGTCTTTCCGGCCAGACCCCGTGGACGCGTGGTCGCCGCATTGGTGGCTCCCGCGCCCCGCAAATCGGCGAGTAGGCCGTTGAGGTCACCGTAGGTCAGGGTGATCATCTCCATGTCCATCACCGGATCCGAAAACCCCGCCTTGACAAGGGCATCGCCCAAATCATGCATGTCGATGAAGCGATGGACCCGGTCTCCGCGGTGGCCGGGAAGGGTGCCCCGCAATTCCTTCAACGTATCTGGGCCTAGGGTGGAGAACATGAGGAGTCCACCCACTTCGAGGACTCGATGCATCTCCAGGAGGGCCGGCATCGGATCGTGAAGCCAGTTCAGCATCAGATTCGACCAAACGAGCGATACCGAATTTCGCGCCAAGGGGAGGAAGCGGGCGTCGGCGCACACCGGCAAACCCCCTGGTCCACGGCCCACTCCGAACAGGCGCTGGAGGAAGCCACCCGCGGCCTGACCGGGGGGAAGCGTGGACGAAGCGAAATCGATTCCGAGATAGCTGGCCTGGGGATAGTGGGCCCGCAGCACCGGCCGATCCGCCTGGGCCCCGCATCCCACGTCGAGGACACGTTTGGGGCTTAGGCGGATGTATTCGAGGCGCTCACCCATCCGGCGGGCGACCTCCCGCGCGAGGGGGTCCGGGATGGAAGCGCCGCGGGCCGCGCGCTCTGCGCGCCGACGCACAAGGCCCAGGTCGAGTGTAAAGTCAGGCCGGGTCACGGGACGGGCGCTGCCGGCTGGGTGGCGTCAGAGGGACGACAGCCCCAGGCGCGAGAAGAGGGCCAAGTCCCGGTCGGTGCCAGGGTTACCGGTGGTCAGCAACTTGTCGCCGTAGAACATCGAGTTGGCACCGGCCAGGAAGCACAAGGCCTGCAACTCGTCACTCATTTCCTGGCGACCGGCAGAGAGGCGGACGAAACTCGTCGGCATGGTGATTCTTGCCGCGGCAATGGTGCGGACAAACTCGAAAGGATCCAAGCCTTCCGCCTCGGCCATCGGCGTGCCGGGAATCGGGACCAGATTATTGATGGGTACCGATTCCGGCGCCGGATCCATGTTGGCCAGCTCGGCAATCAGTGCCGCCCGGCTCTTACGACTTTCGCCCATGCCGATGATGCCGCCGCAACACACATTGATTCCTGCGCCACGCACCTTCTGCAAGGTGTTGAGGCGGTCCTGCAGCGTGTGAGTGGTGATGACCTGACCGTAAAACTCTGGCGCAGTGTCGATATTGTGGTTGTAGTAGTCGAGGCCTGCATCGGCCAAGGCTTCAGCCTGACCTTCCTGGAGCATGCCCAAGGTCACGCAGGTTTCGAGACCAAGCTTCTTGACCTCCCTCACCATGTCGACAACAGGCTGGAGATCCTTGTCCTTCGGCCCCCGCCAGGCTGCACCCATGCAGAAGCGGGATGCTCCGGCGGCCTTGGCGGCTCGGGCGGTATTGAGGACTTCATCCAGGGGCAGTAGCCGCTCGCGCTCCAGGCCAGTGTCATATCTGGCGGACTGGGAGCAATAGCCGCAATCCTCGGAGCAGCCACCGGTCTTGATAGAAAGGAGGGTGGAGCGTTGAATGGCATTTGCATCAAAATGACGACGATGCACGGTCTGGGCCTGAAAGAGAAGGTCGAAGAAGGGCTGGCCGAATAGGGCTTCGACGTCTGCCACCTTCCATCTCTTGACGGGAGCTTGGCGCAGTTCTTGGGAGGTCACGGTGGCAGTGGTGGTCATGGCAAGCGCAAAACCCTGTAATTCAAAATTATGAATGATCGGCCAGGGTGGGGAGGGTTGTCAAATGTGGTCTGGCGCGCCCGGGTTCCCACCTTAAGCTGGCTGCTGGACGTCCTTCTGCCCCGGCATTGTCTGGTATGTGGCGTGGGGAGTGGTGGCGAGAGTCTTTGTCGGGCGTGTCGCGCCGAATTGCCCTGGCAAGATCCTGGAGCCTGCCCGCGGTGTGGGTTGCCGGGTGACGGGCGCGGGCTGCTGTGCGGGACCTGCCAGAGGCATCCCCCGGCCTTCGATTCCACACTGGCTGCGTTTCGCTATCAATTCCCAGTCGATCGGCTCATTCAGGGCGTGAAGTACGGGCAACGGCTGGATGCGCTTGCGTTTCTGGCCGAGAGCTTGGGAATGACGATTCCACGCCATGGCGGCGAGGTGGATCTCATCGTCCCAATGCCTCTCCACCCGCGCAGGCTTGCGGATCGTGGATTCAATCAGGCGGCGGAAGTCGCGCGGCGGGTTTCCCGTTGCACCGGTATCCCGTGGGCAGCGGATGCCCTGGTCCGGGATCGGGACACCCCACCCCAAGTGGCCCTTCCATGGCGGGCCCGGCTGGCCAATGTTCGCGGGGCCTTCCGTTGCACCCACGATCTGACGGGGCGGCGGGTCGCATTGGTCGACGACGTGATGACGACTGGTGCCTCCCTTCACGAGGCCGCCCGTGCCGTCAAAAGCCGGGGAGCCAAATCGGTTTGCAGCTGGGTTGTTGCTCGAACCCCGTAAAATTTGGAATACCTCCAGCCGTCGGGCGACAATTGCCCCATGTTCCATGTCGTCCTATACCAGCCCGAGATTCCGCCCAACACCGGCAATGTGATTCGCCTGTGCGCCAATACCGGGGCCCATCTACATCTGGTGAAACCGCTGGGTTTTGATCTGTCCGACAAGCAGCTGGCGCGGGCGGGGCTGGATTATCACGACCTTGCCCGGGTGGCCATCCATGAGGACTGGACGGCCTTGCGCGAGGCCCTGGCCGGTCGGCGAATGTTCCTTCTTACGACACGGGGGACGGTGCGGCACGATCAGCCGCAATACAGGCTCGGTGACGTGTTCGTATTCGGGGCTGAAACCAGAGGGGTTCCAGACAGGATTCATCGGGAGATCGGGACGGCCGGCGCCTTGCGCTTGCCCATGGTGCCGGCCAATCGAAGCATCAATCTTTCGAACGCGGTGGCAGTCATGGTGTTCGAAGCGTGGCGCCAGTGCGGCTTTGACGGCGCTAGTTGAAACCTGCGCCTATTCCGCCTTCGGGTCCCGGGCCAGCAGCGCTTCCACCGCCGAGTCGGGCGACACTTCTCCCCGTAAGACCGCTGCCACGGCGGACGTGATCGGCATGTCCACCCCACGACGGCGGGCGAGGGTATCGACAGCTTGAGCGGTGCTGACCCCTTCGGCAACATGCCCAAGGTCGGCCAGAATCGCAGGTAAGGCCTGGCCGGTGGCCAGGGCCAGGCCGACCTTGCGATTGCGGGAGAGGTCCCCGGTACAAGTGAGCACGAGGTCGCCCATGCCCGCCAGTCCCATCAAGGTTTCAGGTTTGCCACCCAGGGCCACCCCAAGGCGTGCCATTTCCGCAAGGCCGCGGGTGATGAGGGCGGCGCGGGCATTGAGACCGAAACCCAAGCCGTCCGAAATGCCCGCGGCAATGGCCATCACGTTCTTCACCGCGCCGCCCACCTCCGCGCCAACGACGTCATCGTTGGCGTAGATGCGCAAGCGGGCCTGATGGAGTTCCTGGCTCCATGCCAAGGCCTCTTCCGCCCGGGGGCTGGCAATGGTGATGGCGGTGGGCTGGTTGCGTGCCACCTCCGCGGCGAAACTCGGCCCGGTAAGGACACCCCGTGGGGTGGACTCGGCCACTTCATCGGCCACGATCTCATGGGGTAGTTGGCAATTTTCGGCGTCAATGCCCTTGCAGGCCCAGAGCAGGGGAACGGCCGGATCGATTTGGCGAAGCGCCCGCGCCGTTGCCCTCAGCCCCGCCAGGGGTGTGACGACGAGAAAAAGGTCCGCGCCATCGGCGGCCGCCTCGAACTCGGTTTCGATGATGAGGGCAGGGGGAAATTCGGCGCCGGGCAGGTAGCGCGCGTTGCAGCGCTGGCGCTGCATGTCGCGCTGCTGGTGGGTTTCTCGGCCCCACAGGCGTACTTCGTGATCGCGGGCAAATGCGATGGCCAGTGCCGTTCCCCAGGCGCCGGCGCCAAAAATGCCTAGGCGCATTCAGGCGCCCCAGACGTCAGTGACGCGGATGTAGCCGGCCATGCCGTCCCGGTGGCGAACCTTGATCCAGCCGCCAGCAGCGGGTTCGAGCACTTCGAGTACCACATCCTTGCCCGCCTCAAAGGCCAATGGCGCAGCTTCCTCCGGCTTCTGGCGAACCGCCGCCCGGGTTACGGTGACCTGGATGGTGCGATGATCTGAGAGGTTCGCCCGCTCGATCCAGGTCAGTCCGCCGCCCTGATCGCGGATCTTGACCCATTTGTCGACACTGACCACAACTTCGACCGGCGTTTGGCGCGCGATGATGAAGAGCTTGCGCGCCTGGTTGGAGGGCGCGTCATAAAGGATGGCGGCCGTCGTCACGGACCGGTATTCCAGTGCCAGCACCGGGTTTGCGGCCAGGCCCGCCAGTGCTACCAGCCAAAAGTGCGCTCCGCGTCCCATGGGCGATCTCCGGGCGGCTGGTTACTGAATTGGCACTTCGGCCGGGGCACCAGCCTCGGCGGCTTGTTGTTTGCGGGCTTGGTACAAGCCCTCGAAATTCACTGGCGCAAGCATCACTGGCGGGAAGCCCGCCCGGCCCACGGCGTCGGAAACAGCCTCCCGGACGTAGGGGTAAAGAATGTTGGCGCAGCCGATCATCATGATGGGCTCAAGGTCTTCCTGGGGCACATTGCGGATCTGGAAGATGCCGGCCTGGGCGACCTCGACCAGGAACAGGTTGCGACCATCGGGCAGCTTGGACGCCACGGTGACCGCCACCACGACCTCGTAGATCCCGTTGTCGATCGCATTGCCCTCGGTGCGCAACTGGATGTTGATTTCGGGGTTTTCCCGCTCGAGGAAGATCCGCGGCGCATTGGGCACTTCAAGAGAAAGGTCCTTGACGTAGAGTTTCTCGATGGTGAAAACGGGTTGGGTCGATTCGGTCATGGGATCTGGGCCTGTGGAATTTGGATGTCGGTCAGGGGGTATCGGGCTGGAGGAGGGCGTCGAGTTTGCCGGCCCGCTCCAGGGCGTAAAGGTCGTCGCAGCCGCCGACGTGATGGTCCCCGACGAAGATCTGGGGGACGGTGCGACGCCCGGTACGGGCAATCATCTCGTCCCGGCGGACGGGGTCGAGATCAATCCGAACCTTCTCAATCTGCGTAATGCCTTTGCGTTTCAGGAGGCCTTCGGCCCGCACGCAGTAGGGGCATACGCCGGTGGCGTACATCAGGATTGGACGGGTCATTTGCGCTTTCGGCTCACGGGCTGGCCGGCTCGCTCCCATTCCTGCAGGCCGCCGTGGAGGTTGAAGACCTGATCAAAGCCAGCCTTCCGCAGAATCTCACCCGCGCTTTGGGAGCGGGCGCCGCTTTGGCAGCACAGAATCACTGGTTTGGACTTGAGTTTGTCGAATTCGGCGAGACGACGTTCCAGGTCCACCATCGGCACATTGCGGGCGCCGGCAATGTGGCCACGGGAAAATTCGTCCTGGGTGCGCACATCAAGTACTAATGCGTCGTCCCGGTTGATCTTCATGGTCGCTTCCAACGGCGAGAGGCTGGCGCCGCCGGGGCGATTCTTTAGGAGGTCGAAGATAAGGGCGGCGCTGGTGAAGGCCGCGAGAGCGGCCCAGTGCCAGTTCTGTTGCAGAAAATCCAAGAGTTCTACTCCGCGAGGGGAAAATCAGGCATTCAGGAAGGATCGGCCTTTCGACCACAGAAAACCTCCCGCATCATCACGATGAGCTGGAGGGTCCGCGGATCGCCGACCCGATAGTAAACGCGATTGGCGTCCTTGCGCGTGAGCAGCACTCCCTTGTCCCGCAGGATCGCCAGGTGCTGGGAGATATTGCTCTGGGAGGTGCCGACCGCCTCGACGATGTCCTGGACACACACCTCGCCATCCCCCACGACGCACAGGATCTTGAGGCGCAGCGGGTGGGAAATCGCCTTCAGGGCGCGGGCGGCGGTCTCGATCTGCTCCTGCTTGCCGATGAGGTCGATGAGGGGATGGGCGGTCACGAGGACGATTCGTCTAGGTTGAAGCCAATATTATAGAATACGCCATTACGCTGCGGACAGAAGCCTTGGCCCCCGGTGGCGACCTCGGCGGGCGGAAATTCCGCGACATGCCTTCCTCACAAGAGAACCTGCAACCCATGTACAAGATCGTCTTTCTGCGCCATGGCGAATCAACCTGGAACAAGGAAAACCGCTTCACCGGCTGGACCGATGTGGATCTGACTCCCCTCGGTGTTCAGGAAGCGATCGCGGCGGGCCAGCTCCTCCGCAAAGAAGGCTATGCCTTTGATCTCGCCTTCACTTCGGTGTTGAAACGGGCCAACAAGACTCTGAATGTCGTGTTGGAGCAGCTGAATGCCTTGTGGCTGCCGGTGGAGCATTCCTGGCGGCTCAACGAACGGCACTATGGAGCCCTCCAGGGGCTTAACAAAGCCGAAACTGCCGCACGTCACGGCGAAGACCAAGTGCTTATTTGGCGCCGCGCCTACGACATCGCGCCGCCACCGCTCGAAGCCGGCGACGAGCGGCTCACTCCCGACGACCCGCGCTACTCTGCGCTACCCAAGAGCCTTTTTCCGCGTACTGAATGCTTGAAGGACACTGTGGCGCGGGTGGTACCCTATTGGGAGACGGTGATCGTGCCACAGATCCTGGCCGGCAGGCGCCTCCTCATCGCCGCC
Source organism: Zoogloeaceae bacterium (assembly GCA_016791025.1). GTDB lineage: Bacteria > Pseudomonadota > Gammaproteobacteria > Burkholderiales > Rhodocyclaceae > JAEUNX01. Next base: position 17,224 of record JAEUNX010000049.1, read on the forward strand.
CACGGAAACAGCCTGCGGGCACTTATCAAGTATCTCGACAACGTCAGTGATAAGGATATCGTTGGCCTGAACATCCCGACGGCCCAACCTCTCGTGTACGAGCTGGATTCCAACTGCCGCCCGTTAAAGAGCTACTACCTGGCTGACGAGGACACCATTCGCGCCGCCCAGGCTGCGGTGGCCCAGCAAGGCAAGGCGCAGGCTTGAGGTGACGTGAGCAGCACTTCAGGGCGAACGTGGTGGGGCGATTGGGCGGTCGCCATCGCGCTGGGAGGGGGGGTGGTCATATGCGCGCTTCCCGTATCGGCGGCATCGGTGGGGCAGGAGATCCAAGGTCGGCAGGCGGATCTGGGGGAGGTCAAGAATCGCCTCAGATCCCTGCAAAAGGAGATTGCCGACACCGAGCATGACCGATCCGAGGCGGCGGACGCGGTTGCCAAGGCCGAGCAGGCCGTTTCCGCCGCCTCCCGCAAGTTGGCCACGCTTGCTAAGACTCGTCAGGCAGTCCAGGAGGACCTGGTTGCTCTGGAGACCGAGCGGCGGGCCATCGATCGTAGGATCGGCGACAGGCAAGCCGACCTTGCCGCGTGGCTGCGCCGCTATTACACCCACCATGAAGGGACGCGGGTTGCACGGCTGTTCGATGCGGGTGACGCCAACGAAGTGGCGCGCATGGCCTTTTACGTCCAGCGCGCTGGAATGGCGAACCGTGATTTGGTCGAGGGCTTGCGGGATGATCTGGCAAGTAAGGAGCGGGTCGCCGAGAAGGTTAAGGAGCGCAATCGCGAGTTGGCAGAGTTGGCCGAGGAGCAGCGCAAGGAGGCTGACACCCTGGAAAGGGTCCAGGCCGAGCGCAAGACGGCTCTGGCGGCCCTGTCGACCCAGTTGGCCACCCAGCGCAAGGCCGCCGGTGACCTCCAGCGGGATGAAGCCCGGCTCGGTCAGTTGATTGCCGGGCTGCAAAAGATTGCCCGCGAGCAGGCCGCGAAGGCAGCCGCCGCCCGAGCAGCCGAGGCGCGCCGTCAGGCGGCGGCCGACGACGCGGCGCGGCGTGCCGCCGCCCCAGGTCCGGCTGTGGGAAGTGTTGCTCGGGCGCGGCCAGAGCCTGCCGAGGCGGTGGTGGGCCGGGTCGAGCGGATCGCACCGGCAAGCCCCACTGGAGTCCAGTTCGCCCAGCTTCAGGGGCGGCTGCCGGCGCCGATACGTGGGGAGATCATCGGTCGCTTCGGCGCTTCCCGGGCGGGTGGTGGCACGACTTGGAAGGGCATTTTTATCCGCGCTGCCTCCGGGGCGGAAGTGCGGGCCGTGGCAGCCGGGGAAGTGGTTTTTTCTGACTGGCTGCGGGGCTTCGGCAATCTCATCATCGTCGATCACGGTGCGGATTTTCTGACCATCTACGGGAACAACGACGCACTCCTGCGCACCAATGGTCAGCACGTCAGTGCCGGCGATCCCGTGGCCAGCGTGGGGGCCAGCGGAGGGGCCGGTGAATCCGGCTTATACTTTGAGATCCGTCGGCAAGGGCAGGCACTGGATCCCATGAAGTGGATAAGAGTGAACTGAGGGGGCCACGGGCATGGCTCATCTGTGGAGAAAGTATGCGTAGCAAGTTGCAGCAGTTGGGGCTGATCTTCACCGGTTTATGCGCCGGCGTCCTGATCAGTTTGAATTTCTCGGCCAATGCCGATCGCGCCAGCGTGGCTCCGTTACCGGTGGACGAGTTGCGTTCACTGGCCGAGGTGTTTAACGCCATCAAACAGGGCTACGTCGAGCCGGTTGAGGACAAGAAGCTCATCACCAACGCTATTAGCGGCATGCTCACGGGGCTGGACCCCCATTCGGCATATCTGGATGCCGAGGCGTTCAAAGACCTTCAGGTCGGCACCCAGGGTGAGTTTGGCGGCCTTGGTATCGAAGTCGGAATGGAAGACGGCTTCGTGAAAGTGATATCGCCTATCGAAGACACGCCAGCCTATCGGGCAGGGGTGAAGTCCGGCGACCTGATCATCAAGCTTGATGACACCCCGGTCAAGGGCATGAATCTGGGCGAGGCGGTCAAGCGGATGCGAGGCAAGCCCAAGACGCAGATCACCCTGACCATCGCGCGCAAAGGTGAGACCAAGCCTATCGTGGTCACGCTGACCCGGGAGGTCATCAAGGTTCAGAGCGTCAAGTCCAAAGTGGTGGAGCCGGGCTTTGGCTACCTTCGAGTCGTGCAGTTCCAGGAGAACACGGCGGCCTCGGTGGTCCAGCATCTGGATCGCTTGTACAAGCAGGGGCCGGTCAAGGGACTGGTGCTGGATCTGCGTAACGATCCGGGTGGGCTTCTGCACGGCGCCGTAGGCGTGGCGGCGGCATTCCTGCCTCCAGGGGCCCTGGTGGTATCCACGGATGGGCGGGCGGAAGATGCCAAGCGCAAGTACCTGGCGGTGACCGACGATTACCTGCGAGGTTCACGGGAAGACTTCCTCAAGCAACTTCCCGTCGGCGCGAAGGACGTTCCGATGGTCGTCTTGGTCAATGGGGGGTCTGCATCCGCTTCCGAGATCGTGGCGGGTGCGCTGCAGGACCACCATCGCGCGGTGGTGATGGGTACCCAGACCTTCGGGAAGGGCTCGGTTCAGACCATCCTGCCGTTGAACAACAACACTGCGATCAAGCTAACCACTGCCCGCTATTACACCCCAAGCGGCCGCTCAATCCAGGCGAAGGGCATCCAGCCCGACATCCAGGTTGAAGAGCAATCGAATGGTGTGACGCCCCATCGCTTGCGGGAGGCGGATCTGGATGGCCATCTGAATAATGACAAGGAGCCCGAGGTGGCGGCTCCGGTGGCCAAGCCCAAGGAAGCCGTCCCGGGTGGGCCGGGCAAGGGTAATCGGGACAAGGAAGGGGGCCGGAGCGACGAGGAACCCGAGGAGCGCGTCAAGTTCGAGATCGCCGGGAAGGATGACTACCAGCTCAATCAGGCGATCAACCTTCTCAAGGGTCTGCAGATCGTCCAAAATAAAAAGTGAAGAATCACAAGGGCTAGAGATCATGATGCGCCGAGAAACTGCCTACAAGCTTGCCGGGCGGCGCCATGACCACCGGGACCCCATGGCGGCGGAGCGGGAAAAGATTCGGGAGTTGCGTTTCCGGGCCTTGCCCCCCAACCAGACCGAGCGTGCCCGGGTGGCCTTGTCAGAATTGCCTGGCGTAAGCGTTTTGCCGGGCGCGCATCCGCGCTCCCTGACCGTGCGCTATTCGATTCTTCAATACTCCCTCGAATCCCTGGAAGAGGGCTTGGGGGCGGCCGGATTTCATCTCGACAATTCGCTTTACCTCAAACTGTGCCGGGCCCTGGTGCATTTCTGTGAAGAAACGCAGCGGCATAACCTGCTGTCACCGGAGCGCCTGCTCAAGCAGTCCAACGAGGTCTATATCAAGGCTTATGATCACCACCCCCATGGCGATCATGACGAAACCCCCGTGGAACTACGGGATTTCAAATAGCCCCGGTCGTCTGCCATGAATGACGACCAGCTCCTGCGTTACAGCCGCCATATCCTCCTCGACGAGATCGGCATCGAGGGACAGGAAGCCTTTCTCCGGGCCCGAGTCTTGGTGGTGGGCGCCGGGGGTCTTGGCTCCCCGGCAGCCATGTACCTTGCTGCGGCTGGGGTCGGTTCTCTGGTTCTGTGTGACGGGGACACGGTGGATCTGACCAACCTCCAGCGGCAGATCTTGCATGACGCGGCATCGGTTGGCGACCCGAAGGTCGCCTCGGGGCGTCGCACCCTATTGCGCCTCAATCCGGAAGCTAAGGTGGTGGCACTAGCTACCCGTCTTGAGGGGCAGGCACTGATTGAGCAGGTCCAACTTGCGGACGTGGTGCTGGACTGCTCCGACAATTTTGCCACCCGTCACGCCATCAACCGGGCTTGTGTGGTGACCGGAACCCCTCTGGTGTCCGGGGCGGCGATCCGATTCGACGGCCAGATCTCTGTCTTCGACCTGCGCAAGCCGGAAAGCCCGTGTTACCACTGCCTCTTTCCCGAAGATGCAGACAGCGAAGAATTGCGTTGCGCCGTGATGGGGGTGTTTGCGCCCCTCACTGGGATCATCGGCACCACCCAGGCCGCGGAGGCCCTGAAGCTTCTGGCCGGTTGCGGCACAACTTTGGTGGGGCGGCTGCTGCTCCTGGATGGCCTCAATATGGAGTGGCGCAGCATCCGGCTAGAGCGCGACCCGGCCTGCGCGGTATGCAAATCGCGCCCTGCAAGGGATCCGCGCGGCGATTAGTCCGAAGGCTGAAGGCGGGCGAGGATCCGCAAGTCGTGCCCCACGACGCGGAGGTCGTGGAAGCGAAGGCGATGGGCCTGGGAAAGGTCTGTCATCTCGGGCAGGCGAAGGAGACCCTGGGCGGTGTCGCCGACCAAAATGGGGGCAACATAAAGCAGGAGCTCGTCGACGCATCCGGCGTCGAGCATCGCGCCATTGAGGCTCCGGCCGGCTTCTCCATGCAGTTCATTGATACCTCGGCGGCCCAGCTCGCGCAGAAGTGCGGCGAGATCGACCCGCCCCATTTCGTGGGGCAGTTCGAGAATCTCGGCACCACGCGCCTCCAGCGTCCTGGCCCGCGCAGCATCGGCCGTGGCACAGGCGACGAGGACGGGAATGCCGTCAAGCACCCGTGCTGTCGGGGACAAGTCCAGGCGCGGGTCCACCACCACCCTCAAGGGCTGGCGTTCGCAAGGCACCGCGCGCACGGTGAGTTGAGGATCATCTGACCGGACAGTTCCGATACCGCTCAGGATGGCGCAGGCCCGGGCGCGCCAACGGTGGCCGTCAACGCGGGCTGCCTCGCCGGTGATCCACTGGCTGACGCCATTGCTCAGTGCGGTCTTGCCGTCGAGGGTGGCGGCGGCTTTGAGGCGGACCCAGGGGCGTCCGCGCGTCATCCGTGAGACGAAGCCGATGTTGAGCTCCCGGGCGTCGGCTTCCAGCAGGCCCTCTTGGGCGTCGATACCCGCGGCGCGCAGTCGCGCCAGGCCCTGGCCCGCCACCAGCGGGTTGGGATCCACCATCGCGGCGATGACACGACGAACACCTGCGGCGATCAGGGCATCGGCACAGGGCGGCGTGCGGCCATGGTGGCTGCAGGGTTCAAGGGTGACGTAGGCCGTGGCGCCCCGGGCGTCCTCGCCAGCCTGGGCCAAGGCATGGACCTCGGCATGGGGTTCGCCGGCGCGGCGGTGCCAACCTTCACCGACGACCCGATCCCCGTGGGCGAGAACGCAGCCGACCCGGGGGTTGGGGGTAGTGGTGTTCAGTCCCAGGGCTGCGAGGCGCAGGGCCTGGGCCATGTGGGCATGGTCAGGGGCCGAAAAGGTCATTCTCGGGGGGGGGGTCGCCTTTGGGGCGGCCACGCGGGCGTTTCTGGATTTCCTTGATGGCGTTGGAGAACTCGTCTACGTCCTCGAAATTTCGATAGACCGAGGCAAAGCGGATGTACGCGATCTTGTCCAGAGTGCGCAATTCCCGCATCACCAGTTCTCCCACGCGCTCCGAGGAGACTTCCCGCTCGCCCAAGGAGAGAAGTTTCTCTTCGATCCGGTCCACGGCGGCCAAAATAGCCTCTGCCGTGACCGGGCGCTTCCGCAGGGCCAGTTTCAGGCTGAACAGCAGCTTTTCCCTGTCGTACTCCACCCGGGTGCCATTGCGCTTGATGATCTGCGGAAACTTGAGCTCGATCCGCTCATAAGTCGTAAACCGCTTTTCACAGCCCTGGCAACGCCGACGGCGACGCACGATGTCGCCGTCCTCGTTGAGACGGGTGTCTGTCACCTGAGTGTCGGCGGCGCCACAGAACGGGCACCTCATCGCGGGCCTTCAGCTCGGGTGGGGGAGCGCCCCACCCGGGATTCGATCATGTCGACCGTCTCAGGCGCCATACACCGGGAAACGGCGGCACAACTCGGCGACCTGGCCCCGCACCCGCTCGATCACGGCGCCATCCTCGGGGGCATCCAGCACGTCGGCGATGAGGTGGGCGATCTTCTCCGCTTCGATTTCGGTGAAGCCACGGGTGGTCATGGCCGGCGAGCCGATACGGATGCCGGAAGTGACGAAGGGCTTCTCCGGATCCTTGGGAATCGCGTTCTTGTTCACCGTCAGGTGGGCCTGACCAAGCGCCGCCTCGGCCGCTTTGCCGGTGATGTTCTTGGCCCGCAGATCGACGAGGAAGACATGGCTCTCGGTCCGGCCTGAGACGATCCGCAAGCCGCGCTCCTCGCCCAGCACCCGCGCCATCACCCGGGCATTGGCGAGCACCTGCTCCTGGTAATTGCGGAAACCGGGAGTCGCGGCTTCCTTGAAGGCGGCGGCCTTGGCGGCGATCACGTGCATCAGTGGCCCGCCCTGCAGGCCGGGGAAAATCGCCGAATTGATGGCCTTCTCGTGCTCGGCCTTCATCAGGATGATGCCGCCCCGGGGGCCCCGCAGGGTCTTGTGGGTGGTGGACGTCACCACGTCGGCGTGGGGAACGGGGTTGGGGTAGAAGCCCGCCGCGATGAGGCCGGCGTAGTGGGCCATATCCACCCAGAAGATCGCCCCGACTTCCTTGGCAATCTTGGCGAATCGCTCGAAATCAATACGCAGGGCGTAGGCCGAGGCGCCCGCGATGATGATCTTCGGTTTGTGCTCCCGGGCGAGGGCCTCCATGGCGGGGTAGTCGATTTCTTCCTTGGCGTTGAGGCCATAGGCCACGACGTTGAACCACTTGCCCGACATGTTGAGGGGCATGCCGTGGGTGAGGTGCCCCCCCTCGGCCAGGCTCATGCCCATGATGGTATCGCCGGGCTTGGCGAAGGCCATCAGGACGGCCTGATTGGCCTGGGAACCCGAGTTGGCCTGGACGTTGGCGGCGTCGGCGCCGAAAAGCTTCTTCAGCCGGTCGATGGCCAGTTGCTCCACCACGTCCACATGTTCACAGCCACCGTAGTAGCGCTTGCCCGGGTAGCCCTCCGCGTACTTGTTAGTCAGTTGGGAGCCTTGGGCTTCCATGACGGGAAAGCTCACGTAATTTTCCGAGGCGATGAGCTCGATGTGCTCTTCCTGTCGGCGGTTTTCGGCCTCGATGGCTTTCCACAGTTCGGGATCAGCCTTGGCGAGGGTGTTTTGCTTGGAAAACATGGATCTAACTCAGCGGAGGACTAAATTGGAATCTTAACATGGCACCCACTTGCGGCGGGCGACCCGGTTTCAGCCATGGGGCAACTCGTCGCGACTGGCGGCGAGGTGAGCCTGGCCCGCCCAGGAGATCAGGTGCCACCCGCCCGGGGTGCGGCCGAGCCAATTGAGGGCAGCGTTAGGAATGGGGAAGTCCCGCTTGGCTTCCAGGGGCTTGCCGGTGGCCAGGCGGTGGACGATGTCGAGCACGCCGCCGTGGGTCACAAGAAGGATGGATTCGCCGACGTGGCGGTTGGCCAGTGCGGTGAGGACGCTTTCGATGCGCTGCGCAAACGCGGTCAGGCTTTCGCCTCCGTCGGGAAAGGCGAAATCCAGGTCTCGTGCCTCGAATCGCGCATAGTCATTTGGAAATCTGGCTCGGGCTTCGTCGTACGTCAATCCCTCAAACGCGCCATAACGGCGCTCCCTTAGGCGGGGTTCGGGCGTGATGGGCCTCTGGACGGCGACGGCGAGGGCTTCGGCGGTTTGTCGGGCACGCAGAAGGTCGCTGGAATACAAGGCAGCAAAGGCCTCGCTCGCCAGTTGTGCGGCAGTCGTCTGGGCTTGCTGCTCACCCGTCGGATTCAGGGGGACATCGAGATGGCCTTGGAGTCGTCGGGCCACGTTCCAATCTGTTTCGCCGTGGCGGACGATGCAAATGCGGGTCATGGGGGATCTCTCAGAAAGTTCGAATGCGCCGGAATCAACGGCCTGTCGGCGGTTAGCGTTTCCCCCTATTGGTGGGGGGGTAGGGCCGCCGGATAATTCTGACCCACAGACCGGATCCTCCGGGGCGCGTTCCTGTGGGACCGGGCGGCCTGAATTTTAACGATTATGGGAGGAGGGGCACGTGACACCGCTTCTAAATCTTGCCCGGGGGGTCGACCGGCTTAATGCCTGGGTCGGCAAATCGGTCATCTGGCTGATCTTGATTGCCGTACTGATCAGTGCGGGCAATGCCATCGTGCGCAAGGTCTTCAATTACAGCTCCAACGCCTTGCTCGAGCTTCAATGGTATCTGTTTTCCGCTGTTTTTCTGCTCGGAGCCGCCTATACGCTGCAGCGTAACGAGCATGTTCGGATCGACGTCATCGCCGGAAAGTTTTCCAAGCGAACCCAGACTTGGATCGATGTCTTCGGTACGGTTTTCTTTTTGCTACCCGTGACGATCATGGTGCTTTGGCTGTCCTGGCCGGTCTTCACGCAATCGTTCCATTCCCAGGACTATTCCAACAGTGCTGGGGGCTTGATCCTGTGGCCCGCCCGGCTGCTGGTGCCCGTCGGTTTCCTGCTCCTGACCCTCCAGGGATTCTCCGAGCTCATCAAGCGATTGGCCTTCCTGGCCGGAGCCGGTCCCGATCCCACGGATCGTCACGGTGAAAAATCCGCCGAAGAAGAACTGGCCGAGGCGATTCGCCGCGCCGAGGAACTCAAGCAGCAGGAGCCGCGCTCATGATCGAATTCATCACTCAGAACATGGCCCCGCTTATTTTCCTGGCCATGGTCGGCTTCATGCTTGTGGGCTACCCAGTGGCCTTCGCCCTGGGGGCCTGCGGGGTTTTCTTCGGCTTGGCTGGAATCGAACTGGGCATGCTCAGCCCGTCCCTGTTCCAGGCCATGCCGGACCGGATTTGGGGGGTCATGAGCAATGACACCCTGTTGGCGATTCCCTTCTTTACCTTTATGGGCCTGATCCTTGAACGAAGCGGCATGGCCGAAGACCTGCTCGAGACGATCGGGCAACTCTTCGGACCGATACGTGGCGGCCTGGCGTTTGCCGTCATCCTGGTTGGCGCGATGCTCGCAGCCACCACCGGGGTGGTGGCGGCCTCGGTGATCTCCATGGGCCTCATCTCGCTGCCCATCATGTTGCGCTACGGCTACAACAAACAGCTTGCGTCCGGCGTCATCGCCGCGTCGGGGACCTTGGCCCAGATCATTCCGCCGTCGCTGGTGCTGATCATCATGGCGGACCAGCTCGGACGGTCGGTGGGAGATATGTACAAGGGGGCCTTCATCCCCGGTTTTATCCTGACCGGTCTCTATATTTCCTACGTCGCCTTGGTGGCGATGATCAAGCCAGCCTGGGCGCCCGCGCTGCCTGCCGAAGCCCGCTCGATCAAGGAGGACAACGGCGATTCTGGATTGCCTTCCCTCGGCGTGCTGACCCTCATCTCCGTGGCCTCCGGGGTGTTTTTTGCCCAGACCCGCCCGGAAGGCTGGGCGACGGACGAGCTTATCGTCACCGGTCTGTGTGTGGGCATCGGTGTGGCCTTCGCGCTGTCGGTGGCCAACAAGCTCTTCAGAATGAACCTCCTGTCGCGGATGGCCGAGCGCGTGACCTTCGTCCTCATCCCACCGCTGGCACTGATCTTCCTTGTCTTGGGGACGATCTTTCTGGGGGTGGCCACGCCCACGGAAGGGGGCGCCATGGGGGCGACCGGCGCGCTGGTCATGGCGCTGGCACGTCGGCGGCTGGACCTGCAACTGCTCCGGCAGGCGATGGAGTCCACGGCAAAGCTCACTGCCTTCGTGATCTTCATCCTCATTGGCGCCCGGGTCTTTTCGCTGACCTTCTACGGGGTTGATGGGCACCGCTGGGTGGAACACCTGCTCCTCGATTTGCCGGGCGGACAGGTGGGCTTCCTGATCGTGGTCAACATCCTGATCTTCCTGCTCGCATTCTTCCTGGATTTCTTCGAGCTGGCCTTCATCGTCGTGCCCCTGCTCGGGCCGGCCGCAGAGAAGCTGGGCATCGATCTGATCTGGTTCGGGGTGCTCCTTGGCGTGAATATGCAGACCTCTTTCATGCATCCGCCCTTCGGTTTCGCGCTCTTTTACCTGCGGTCAGTCGCGCCCAAGGCCGTTAAGACCACGGATATCTACTGGGGTGCCGTGCCCTTCGTGGTGATCCAGGTCTTGATGGTAGGCTTGGTGATCGCCTTCCCGGGCATGGTGACTGCGGGGCTGGGTGAACAAAAGAACGTCAACATCGAGCAGATCGAAATTGTCGTTCCGGTCGAGGAGGGCATCCCGAACATCCAGTTCGACGAGAAGCCCGCCGAAGGTACCACCGGCGGCGGTGAGAGCGAGGACGATGCCGTCAAAGCCCTGAGGGATGCGATGAAAGACCCAGGCACCAAGCCGGCGCAATAGCGCCGTCCCGGTGCGCAAACCGCAACCCCCGCCTCGGCGGGGGTTTTTCTTCAGCGGTGATGATTTGTCGCATCGGGTTGGCGGCGGCTCCACCACAGGCTTGCGACCATCGACACTGCGATCAGCGTCGCCACCACCGCCAATGAGACGGTGATGGGGATCTTGTAGAGATCGATGAGCATCATCTTGGCGCCAATGAAGACCAGGACCGCCGCTAGACCGTACTTCAGGAAGACGAAACGGTCGGCAAAGTCGGCCAGGAGAAAGTACATCGCGCGCAGGCCCAGGATCGCGAAGACGTTCGAGGTGAGGACAATGAAAGGATCCGAGGTCACGGCGAAAATGGCCGGGATGCTATCGACCGCAAAAACGAGATCGGTGAACTCCACTAATACCAGCACCAGAAACAGCGGCGTGAACCACCTGACGCCATCGCGCCAGACCACGAAGCGCTCGCCTTCGAGAGTCGGGGTGACCCGCAGGTGTCTGCGCATCCACAGCAGAAGCGGGTTCCTCGCCAGATCGGGCTTCTGGTCGGCAAACCAGGCCATTTTGATGCCGGTGATCAGCAGAAAGGCGCCGAAGAGATAGAGGATCCAGTGGAAATGGGCGATCAACCAGGCGCCGGCCAGAATCATCCCGGTTCGCATCACGATAGCGCCGAGCACGCCATAGAGGAGGACCCGACGCTGGAGCTCCAGCGGGACGGCGAAGTAGCTGAACAGCATCAGCCAGACGAAAATGTTATCTACGGCGAGGGACTTCTCGATCAGATAGCCGGTCAGGAACTCACCGGCTTTCAGGTTCGCCACCTCGCGGCCTGCGGTTCCATCCAGCCACCACCAAAGTCCGCCGCAAAAGGCCAGGGCCAGGGCGATCCACACCGCCGACCACCCCGCGGCCTCACCAAGGCTCACCCGGTGGCGTTTGCGCCCTCCAAGGAGGAACAGGTCGGCCGCGACCATGGCCAGTACCAGGGCGAAGAAGGCCGCCCACATCCAGGGTTCTCCAATGCTTTCCATGCGTCGTCTCCAAAAAGAAAAACGGCCTCGATCCGTGGTGGACAGAGGCCGTTCTGGGAGGACGAACCTTTGCCGCGCACGGCAAAGGTCTCGCTTGCAACCTGGGTTGCCCGGGCACCGGATGGTCAGCCCATCGGATTGACGATGCCGCGGCGGAAAGCTACTCCCCTTTGGGTAGCCTGATTCTCAACAATCCCGACTGAAATTGTCAAGTTTTTAGCTGGACCTTCAATGAAAACGGCCCTGCCGCAAGGCAGGGCCGTCTGGTGACGCCGCCGGCAGCCTACTTGCGGGAAGCCGCCCGGGCCGCCTGCATGAAGTTGTCGAAGCGGTTTTCCGCCACCGCGAACCACTGCAGTTCGTCGTCGAGGAATTTCTTCTGGGAATCGTAGATCTTCTTGAAGGCCGCGTTTTTTGCCGAAGTTTCGGCATAGACCTCCATGGAGGCCTTGTAGCAGGCCGCCATCACCTCATTGGGGAAGGGGCGGAGCTCCGTCCCCGACCCCACCAACTGCTTGAGGGCCGCCGGGTTCTTCGCATCGTACTTGGCCAGCATGTCGGTGTGGGCGTAGAAGCCCGCCGCTTCCAGGACAGCTTGGTATTCCTTGGGCAGGGACGCCCAGCTCTTGGTGTTGACATAGGCCGACAGTTGGGGGCCGCCTTCCCACCAGCCCGGGTAGTAGTAGTACTTGGCCACTTTGTTGAAGCCCAACTTCTGGTCGTCGTAGGGGCCGACGAACTCGGCGGCGTCGATGGTGCCTTTCTCCAGGGCAGGGTAGATGTCGCCACCGGGGATCTGCTGGGGCACGACGCCCAGCTTGGTCAGCACCTGACCGGCAAAGCCTCCGATGCGGAACTTGAGGCCATCCAGATCCTTGACAGTCTTGATTTCCTTACGGAACCAGCCCCCCATCTGGGCGCCGGTGTTGCCGCAGGGGATGTTGATGATGTTGTAGGTCGCGAAAAACTCTCGCAGTAGCGCAAGGCCGCCGCCGTGCAGGGTCCAGGCCATCATCTGGCGGGCATTGAGGCCGAAGGGCGTGGCACAGTCCAGGGCGAACGTGGGATCCTTGCCGATGTAGTAGTAGGAGGTGGCGTGGCCCATTTCGACGGTGCCATCCTTGACGGCGTCGATCACGGCGGGGGTGGGAACAATTTCGCCAGCCGCGAAGACCTGGATCTGAAACTTGCCGCCGGTCATCTCGGCGACCTTCTTGGCCATCACCTCGGCGCCACCGTAGATGGTGTCCAGGCTTTTCGGGAAGGCGGAGGCCAGGCGCCACTTGATGGTGGGCAAGTCGGCGGCCATGGCGGGGGTGATCAGGGTTGCGCCTGCGGCGACGCCGGCCCCGGCATTCTTCAGAAATGAACGACGCTCCACGATGTCTCCTCTTCTTGATTTGGAATGATGCTGATTCCAGCCCGGCCGATTATAGGGATCAGGCC
>JAEUNX010000054.1 GCA_016791025.1 Zoogloeaceae bacterium
GAGGATGCGCTGGATCCACTCCCGCCGGATCTCCCGGTCCGGGCAGTTGGCCAGGATGGCGGCATCCTTCACCGGGATGGCGATCTGGTACAGGAAGCGATTGGCCACCCAGCCCTGGAGCTGCCGCTGGGTCAGCTTGCCCTCGGCCATCATGACGTGGAAGGGATGGTGGATGTGGTAGCTGGTGCCCTTCTCCCGCAGACGAGCTTCAAACTCCGCCGGGCTTATGGGGGGCGGGCCGGCCTGGGACAACAGGGCAAGGTGTTCCATGGGGATCATCGTCGCTGACATTCTGGTGGGTTCAGTGGCTATGGGCTTTCAGCACCCGTTGCGCTTCGGGATTCCCGGCGGCCGCTGCACGCTGCAGCCACCGTCGGGCCTCGTCTGGATCGCGAACTTGGCCGACTCCCGTCTCCAGCATCACCGCCAGGGCGTACTGGGCTTCCGCCTCGCCGCCTTCCGCGGCGGAGCGGAACAGGCGCCCCGCCTCGGCCAGATCCCGCGGGATACCCCGGCCCGCTTCGAGGAGCCAGGCCAGGCGGGTACGGGCGCGCAGATCCCCCGTAGCCGACAGGCGGCGGTATGCCGCAGCAGCTTCCTCCGGCTGGCCACGGGCTTCAAGCTCCCGGGCAGCGAGATAGGGATCCGCGACCCCACTTCGCTGGGCTTTGAGCTGGGCGGCGGCCTCCGGGTCGCCGGCCTCTGCGGCCCGCGCAAGCCAGTAGCGCGCCTGGGCGGCATCGGCCGTGACGAGGCGCCCTTCCTGGTAGATCTGGGCGAGTCGGTACTGAGCCTTGACCGACCCTGCCTCGGCACCATGGCGATATCGGGCGAGAGCGAGGGCGGGATCACGTGGCTCGCCGAGGCCGTCCTCGGCGAGGATGCCGAGGTTGAACCAGGCTTCGGCCACGCCCCGCTCGGCCAAGGCGAACCAGATCTGCCGGGCCTCGCCGTAATGAGCCATCTTGAACTCGGCATAGCCCTTGTAAAGTCCGATACTGGGATTGCTCACGACATCGGCCAGGGCGTCCTCATCGAGTTCGGCCGCCACCGGCAGGCCGGCCCAGCTCAGGGCCACCACCGCCGCCCAGGCGCCCCGGTTCACAGCACGATCTCCATGCCGTCCCAGGCAACTTCGATCCCGTGGCGGGAGAGCTCATCCCGTTCCGGGCTGTCCTCCCCCAAAATGGGATTGGTATTGTTGATGTGGATGAGCACCTTGCGCGTGGTAGACGGGAGCTGGTCCAGCCACTCGATCATGCCCCCGGGCCCGCTCTGGGGAAGATGACCCATGGAGCGCGAGGTTTTGCCTGACGCACCGAGGCGGATCATCTCGTCGTCGGTCCACAGCGTCCCATCCACGAGCACCACGTTGGCCGCCTGCATCGCCCGCCAGACCTCAGGCTCCATTTCGCCCAGGCCGGGAGCGTAGAACAGGCGGCGACCCGAGCGGGCGTCGGTGAGAGTCAGTCCAATATTGTCGCCCGGCTCCGGTCGATCCCGATGGGGGGAATAAGGGGGCGCGTTGCTCGTGAGGGCCTGGGCCTCGATGCGGATCCCTGGGACGCCATCGGGAGTAAAGCCAGCTCCGGTAAGGCAAATCTCCTGCCAATCGATGCCGCAGTAGTGCTCGAGAAGGCCGAAGAGCGGATTCCCCGCGGTCAGGTCCTCACGCACCTGGCGAGTGCACCAGACGGCATGGCGCTGGCGATGCTCCCGCAGCATGTAGAGGCCGGTGGTATGGTCGATCTGGGCGTCGATCAGGAGGATGGCGCGGATGCCGGTGTCCCGCAGGGCCCGGGCGGGCTGCAAGGCTGGAAAACCCTGAATCTGCTGGAGCACGTCGGGCGAGGCATTGATCAGGAGCCAATTCTCCTCATCGCCGGATACGGCAATCGAGGACTGGGTCCGGGCGGTGGCCCGGAGCGTGCCCCGCCGCAGGCCATCACAGTTGGGGCAATTGCAGTTCCACTGCGGGAAACCGCCGCCGGCGGCAGAACCCAAGACGCGAACTTTCACCGGGGGGTTCCTTGTAGGCAATGCAAGCGACCACCCGGATCGGGAGGCCGCCGATTCCACCCTTAGCGGGTGGCGATGTACATCGTGATTTCAAAGCCGAAGCGGAAATCGATGGCGTTCGGGGTTTCCCACTGCATGGTCATTCTCCTGAGGTTGGGGTTGGGGGACCGGATCGGATCCGGTACCGATCAAAGGATGCCTTGGCCGATGCTCGGTCGCCTCCGCGAATCCGGGTGATAGTCCTCATGAAAATCTGTATCTCCCCGCCCGAAGTCCGATCGGGGCGGTAGCATCGGAACCATGTTGGATTCGTCACCTCTCTTCCCCGCCCGGGACCCCGATGCCCAGGGCTGGCTCTATCGGGACCATGGCCATCGCGTCTATTGGGAAGTCTCCGGCCCACCTCACGGGATTCCGGTGGTCGTTTTCCACGGCGGCCCGGGCAGTGGCGCCAGCCGGGCCCATGGGCGTTTTTTTGATCCAGATCGGTTCCAGGTGGTTCTTTTTGACCAGCGCGGCTGCGGGCGTAGTCTGCCCCTGGGTGGGCTGGCAGCCAACACCACGGCTCACTTGGTCGCCGACGCCGAAGCCCTGCGCCACCATCTGCGGCTGGGGCCTTGGTGGGTGATGGGGGGGTCCTGGGGTGCGGCCCTGGCGCTTGCCTACGCGGCAACCCATCGCGCCTCCTGCCGGGGACTGCTCCTGCGCGGTGTTTTTCTCACCGGCCACCGGGACCTCGACTGGTTCTTCCACGGCGCAGGCACCCTGCTCCCCGAAGCCCACGCGGCGTTCCTCGCGCCGGTGCCTCGAACTCGTCGGCGTAATCCCCTGGCCTGGTATGCAAAAGTCTTCGCGGGCGATGACGCTCCGGCGGCGGATCGGGCAGTCGCCCGCTGGCGCGCCTGGGAAGGGGCAATGCAGGCACCAAGCCACCCGCCACCTGCGATGGAAGTGGATCCCGTCCAGTCGGCGGTGCTGCGGGCCAAATACCGGATCCAGAGCGCCTACCTCCAGCGGCGTTGCTTCCTCGGCGAGGCAGCGGTCCTCGACTGCGCGGCCCGGATCCATGGCCTGCCCACCACCCTGCTCCATGGTCGACTCGATCTGATTTGCCGGCCGATCAATGCATGGCGGGTCCATCGCACGCTCCACGGCAGCCAACTCGCCTGGGTCGATGATGCCGGCCACGACCCTTTTTCGCCCGCCATGGCCCAGGCCATGGTGGCGGCGACCGAAGCCATCGCCAGGGCCACCGGCCCCTGACCGGGACTTCTGGGGAACCTACCCACCCGGCCCCGGGTCCGCGAAAGGCCTATAATGATTTCGTGAAGTTCCTGGCACGAACGCGTCGTGCCAAGCCTCAGGATTTCGAAGATGGCCAATGCATCTTTCCGCCCGGCCGCAGTGGCGGGCATGTTCTATCCCTCCGACCCCAGGGTTCTACAGGCCCAGGTGGGGGAGTTTCTCGCCAAGGCCGTTCCCCTCGAACCGATGAGCCCGCCCAAGGCCCTCATCGTGCCCCACGCTGGTTATGTCTATTCCGGGGCCGTGGCCGCCAGCGGCTATGTGACGCTACGGGAACTGCGTTCTGTGATCCGGCGGGTGATCCTCCTCGGGCCGAATCATCGGGTTCCCCTAACCGGAATGGCGCTTCCGGCCTCCCTGGCTTTCGAAAGCCCCCTCGGATCGGTGGAGGTGGACCGGTCCCATTGGCTGGCCCTGCAACGCCACCCCGGCGTCGTGGTGGATGACCGGCCCCATGACCGGGAACATTGCCTGGAAGTGCAGTTGCCTTTCCTCCAATCAGTGCTGGACCACTTCACCATCACCCCCCTGGTGGTCGGCCAGGCGACAGCGGAGGCGGTGGCCGGCCTGCTGGAAAGCGTGTGGGGCGGCCCGGAGACCTTGATCGTGATCAGCTCTGATCTTTCGCACTACCATCCCTACCGTCAGGCCCAGTCTTGCGACCGGGCCACGGTCGATCAGATCCTCACCCTCGATAACCAGCTGGACCACCAGCAGGCGTGCGGGGCCACGGCGGTCAATGGTCTGGCCTTGGCAGCCCGCCGCCATCAACTCGAACCGCACCTGCTCGACCTGCGCAACTCCGGTGACACCTCCGGCGATCGTCAGCGGGTGGTCGGATACGCAAGTATTGGATTTTGTGAAAGGAAGCCCCTTGTCCGCCATTGATGCCCCGCCCCGCGCCGAGACCGAACTGGGCGCCCTCCTCCTTGCCCACGCCCGCGCGGCCATCTCCCGGGAACTTGGGCAAGCCGTTGCTCTCCCGTCGGAAGATCCCCGCCTGGCCCAGCGCGGCGCGACATTCGTCACCCTGACCCGCGACGGCGAGTTGCGGGGCTGCATTGGCAGCCTGAATGCCCGTCGTACGTTGGGCGATGACGTGGCGGATAACGCCCTGGGCGCCGCTTTTCGGGATCCGCGTTTTCCGCCGGTAACCGCTGCCGAATGGCCCCACCTCCAGGTGGAAGTCTCGCTCCTCAGCGACCCGGAGTTCCTGGAGGTCAAGACCGAGTCGGAGGCATTGGGGCGGCTTCGGCCTGGCATCGACGGAGTGATCTTCTTCAATGGCTGCCGCAAGGCGACCTTCCTGCCCCAGGTGTGGGCCCAGTTGCCCGACCCGCGGGAATTTCTCGCCGCCTTGAAGCGCAAGGCTGGTATGGCTGGCGATTTCTGGGGTCCGAATGTGATGCTCGCGACCTATCAGGTGCAAAAGTGGGCGGAGAACACCAACAGCTAAAACCGCATGGCAAGGGCAGTCCGCCCCTCGGGGGCGTCCCGGCCCGGTATTGGCATACGCTGGACGATGGCCGTATCCAGTGCGACCTCTGCCCCAGGGATTGCCGCCTCCACGAAGGCCAACGCGGTGCTTGCTTCGTGCGGGGGATGGAAGGCGGCCGGATGGTCCTCACCACCTATGGCCGCAGTTCCGGCTTCTGTATCGACCCCATCGAAAAGAAGCCCCTCAACCATTTCTACCCGGGGTCGAGCGTCTTTTCTTTCGGCACGGCCGGCTGCAACCTCGCCTGCAAGTTTTGCCAGAACTGGGATATTTCCAAGTCCCGCGACATGGACCGGCTGATGGACGCTGCCGGCCCCGCCGAGATCGCCGCCACCGCCCACCACTGGGGCTGCCGCAGCGTCGCCTTCACCTACAACGACCCGGTCATCTTTGCCGAATACGCCATGGATACCGCCCAGGCCTGCCACGACATCGGCCTGAAGACCGTCGCGGTGACCGCCGGCTATATCCACGCCGAACCGCGCCGGGAATTTTTCGCCGTCATGGATGCGGCCAACGTGGACCTCAAGGGATTCACCGACGGCTTCTACCGCAAGCTCTGCGGGGCGGAGCTGGCTCCGGTACTCGATACCCTGGCCTGGCTGCACCATGAAACCACCGTGTGGGTGGAACTGACCACCCTGCTGATCCCCGACCAGAACGATTCCGAGGCGGAAATCACTGCCCTTTCCCGCTGGGTGGCCGCCGAGATGGGGCCAGATGTCCCACTCCATTTCACCGCATTCCATCCTGACTTCAAGATGACGGATCTCCCCCCGACGCCCTCGGCGACGCTCCGCCGCGCGCGGCAGATCGCCCTCGATGCCGGACTGCATCACGTCTACACCGGGAACGTGCGGGACCCTTCCGGCGGAGTCACCCACTGCACCGGGTGCGGCACCGCCCTGATCGAGCGGGATGGCTATCGCATCCTCGCCTACCGCCTTTCGGCCGCCGGCACGTGTCCCGACTGCGGGGCTCCCCTGGCCGGGCGCTTCGGCGATTTCGGCCAAGCCTTCGGTTCCCGGCGAATCCCGGTGGCCATTCATCGCAACCCGGCCTGAGCCTTTGGGCGCGCGGTTGCCCACGGACCAGCGCCTGTGCGATTCTCCCGGCTTCGCTCCTGAGTCGCCACCGTGAAGCATCGCCAACTCCCCGTCAGCCTCCCCGCCGATCACGTCTGGCTCGACGGACTCCTCGCCCATTCCCCCCAAGTCAAAGGCTTGGTGGTGTTACTCCAGACCACCGTGGGCCAGCATCGGGAGTCCCGCGAAGCCTATCTGGCAGGCATGCTCCAGCGGGGCGGCTACGCTACCCTGATTCTCGATCTCATTACCCGCCACGAAGACCAGCGTGACCCGGATATCCGCTACAACGTCCCGCTCTTGGCGACCCGGGTGGTCGCAGCTTCGGATTGGATCCGGCATCAGCCCACCCTCAAGCCGTACGCGGTGGGACTCCTGGCCGGTGGGACCGCCAGCGGCGCAGCGATACGTGCGGCCGCCCGGGCGCCAGAGCGTTTCGCTACCCTCGTCTGTCGGGCCGGTCGCCCGGATCTCGCCGGCGCCGGGCCCCTGCGCAATGTTCAGGCGCCGATGCGACTGATCGTGGGGAGCGAAGATGCGGGGCAAGCCATGCTCCAGCAGGCCTTTTCACTGGTGACCTGCCCCAAGGACTGGCGTGTGGTCGCGGGTGCAGGCGAGCTCTTCGTCGAGCCTGGCGCCCTGGAAACGGCGGGCCAATTCGCCCTGGCCTGGTTTGACGCCCATCTTCCGCCCCCCATCGACGTCAGCGAAGCTCCCCCAGAGGAACCGGCGGACGACCGCTGAGCGGCCAGGCGCCAACTGCGCTAGGGAGAAACAGGGAGCGAGTAGGGTTCCACCTTGTCCTGTTCGGCTGGGTCGTTCCGAGCGACGACGGCGCGGGCTGGCGCGGTGGCACTGAGGTTCACCGCCTCGTGGGGCACCCCAGCGGGAACAAAGAGGAACTCGCCGGCGCGGCTCACCACCTCGTGCTCCAGCCGCTCCCCCCAACGGGTGAGGACCTCCCCCTCCAGTACATAGATTCCGGTTTCGTAGCCGATATGGCGGTGCGGGTCGGAGCGTGCGCCGGGTGGAATCACGACAAGATGCATCGATAGTCCGCCGGCACCGACGGTGGCCCCGGAAATGCCTAAAAAATAAGGCAAGCGCTGGCGGGTAATCACTTCCCGATCGGGTCGAATGGCCTGTATAGCCAGGCCAACTGGATGCTCAGCCATGATTCGTTCCGACCTTGCCATCCGGGGCTCCGAGGTCCCAACGTCGATAGGAGGTAGCGAGCGTCGCTGGCTGTGCGAGGGTCTGATAGACGACACAGTAGCGCTCGGTGAGCCGCAGGAGGTTGGCGATTTCCTCTTCCGCCGCGGCAGTGTCCAGTTCAAATGCGAGCCGGATGTTCTGAAAGCCCACCCGAGCGTCCTTGGCAACACCCAGTGTCCCGCGAAAATCCAGATCCCCTTCAGCGGTGATCCGTGCATCACGCAAGGGAATCGCCAGGGCGGTGGCTACCGCATGGAGGGTCACGCCGGCACAGGCCACCAAGGCTTGCAGCAGCATATCGCCAGAACAAGCCGACAATCCGCTTCCCCCCGTCCCCGGGTGCAATCCCGCCTCGACCACTGCCCGTCCGGTTTCCACCCGACAGGTCACCTCCTCTCCCAGCCTGCCCTCGGCCCGGAGCGTAATACACGCGGCCTCCGGCGCTTCACGATATCGGCTCTTGAGGGGTGCCTGGAGGCTACGGAGGGATTCAGCGTCCATGAGAGTGATGCTCCTGGTCGATGCACAGGCAAAAAACGTGATGGCCGCCAACCCTTCGATCCCACCGAGTCACGATGGCGGGCAACGAAGTGTAGCCGCACCTGGGCGGCCCGCCGGCCCACGCGCAGCTCTTGCCCAAAACAGCCTGGGTTCTTGGTGACCATTGTATAGAACGCACGACGCTGGCGCCGCGCCCGGTGACGCCGGCGTCGAGGGCGGCCGGGGGGTGCCTCGCCAGTCTCCCGGCGAGGCACCCTCTCACCACGGGCAAATTCCAACGTGGGTGGGCTGGGATTCCGGGGCCACGAAGGCCCCGGCGGGGCTGCCGCACGGCCTCCGGTCGGTCGTCACCCGACAGGAGGGCCCTCCAGCAATTCCGTATCGTCGTGCGCATAGGGTGGCGCGCAACAGCACAGGACGCGCAGGGAAATCGGGCCGAGGGCTTCAATGCAATGGGGCGTCCCAGGCGGAATGCACACTGTGTCCCCAGGGTGGAGCAAGAGGGTTTCGCCTCCGAAGGTGAGGCGCCCTGCCCCGGCGGTCACGTGGTAGAGCTCTTCACTACGGTGGTGGCGGTGGAGGGCGGTGCGGCACCCAGGGAAGATGGTGGCCTCTGCCAGGGACTGCGCCAGATTGCCATGAACCGCGGGATGGATAAGTTCGCGGATCTCCGAGCCATCCTTGGTCAGATACGGGACGACGGCATCCCGAGATTGAATGATCATTATCTTTCCCCTGCCCCAACCTCCAGCGGACGACGATACGCCGCCCAAACTTGCAATCAAATTGGTCGCACCAGCGCGATGAGGAGAGCAATCACTACTGCCAGCAGCCCCAAGGAAACGCCCTTCCAGAACACCGTCGGATCCCGCTCAATCAATGGGGGGCGCAATCGATGAAGAAAAGCGGGATTCGGGTTTCGCAGATCGTAAACGAACTCCGAGGGCTCGACGTAACGCCGATAGGGAGTGGGTTCTAGGGCTTTTTTCAATGCGCAGTCAATCCAGACCGGGATCGCCCGCTGCTCGTCCAATGCAGACTGGTAGCGCAATTTCTTCTGTGCCGCCCGGGTGCGGCACTGGGAGACCCGGGTCCCGTAGGGGAGCCGCCCCGTCAGCATCTGGTAGGCGATGACGCCTAGTGAAAAGAGGTCGGAGCGGGCCGTCGCAACCTCGCCCAGAAAAAGCTCCGGGGCCGTGTATTGGGCCGTACCGAGAATCTCTTCAGGGGGAAGCCCCCGAGCTTCCTGAATTCCGGCCACCCGGGTGGCGCCGAAATCGATGATTCGGACCGTCCCGCTGCGATCGATCAGGATGTTGTGGGGCCGCAGGTCCTGATGCACCATTTCCAGGCGATGGAAGGCCTGGAGCCCCCGGGCGATCTGCTCGACGATCCCCCGCACCACTTCCAGATCCGGCCGAGGGTGGTCGATCATCCACTGGGTCAGCGTCTGGCCCTCGACGTACTCCATCACCATATAGAGCGCGCTGCGCGCCCGATCGGGCAGGGCCGCCCTCAGGACATTGGGATGATGGATACGGCGGGCAATCCACTCCTCCATCATGAAGCGTTCGAGGTAGGCGGGATCGCCCTGGAGATCTACCGAGGGCATCTTGAGCACCACCTGCTGGCCGGTGTCGAGATCCATGGCGAGGTGGATGTGGCTTCGGCTGCTACTGTGGAGGGTCCGCAGAATTCGAAAGCCATCGAACTCCCTGCGGGCCTCCAGGAGCGGCGGAAGTGGCAGCTCGATCGCCCTCTGGCGGACCTCGGCAGAATTCTCCCCGGGGAGGCCATCGACGCGTACGATCTGGACAGTCAGGTTGTCCGGACTGCCGCGACGAAATGCTTCCTCGACAATGATCTGGGCCGCCCGGTCAAGATCCTTCGCTTCGCCATGAATCGTGCGGACGACGAAGGCCGGATCCACATGCTCATGGACGCCATCGGTCGCCAGGACGAAGACGTCACCGCGATCCAGGACTTCTGTACGGTAGTCGATATCGAGTTGCTCATCGATGCCCAGAGCCCGGCTCAGGTAATTCTGTCCTTCGGAAACGCGGACCCGATGGTACTGAGTCAGCGGTTCCAGACTGGCTCCCTGCACCCGGTAGATTCGAGAATCCCCAACATGAAAGAGATGCGCGGTGCGGGACTTGAGGACCAGCGCGCTAAACGTACAGACATAACCCTTGTCGCGGTCGTAGCGATCCGGGCTCTGGCGGGTCTGGGCGTAGAGCCAAGAATTGGTGGCCATCACCACCCGCTGGGCGGAGGTTTTGACCGACCACGCCTCGGAAGTGCAGTAGTAGTCGCCCAGAAACGATTTGACCGCCGACTCGCTGGCCACATGGGCCACCTGACTGGAACTGATACCGTCCGCCAAGGCTAGGGCAATTCCCTTGCTGCTGAGTTGGGCCCCACCTGGCACCACGGCGCCGTGGTGGTCCTGATTGATCGCTTTGCGGCCCTTGTCGGAATACTGTCCGAGGCTGACACGCAGGATTTCTGCCATGGATCCGAGCATCCCAAGTAAGAGGCCTCGACCCCACCAGGGGCCGAGGCCTCGTCATTGTGACGGGTAACGAACCTGAGGATCAGGCGGGGACGCGCTTGGGGGCGGTCTTGTAATGGGTGGAATACAGCGTGGCGCCCACGAAGGTCAGGCCACCCACCAGATTACCCACCACGGTGGGGATCTCGTTCCACATGAAGTAGTCATACAGCGTGAAATGACCGCCCAGCATGAGGCCGGAGGGGAACAGGAACATGTTCACGATGGAGTGCTCAAAGCCCATGTAGAAGAACACCAGAATCGGCATCCACATGGCAATCACCTTGCCGGACACGGAGGTGGACATCATGGCGGCCACGACCCCGGTGGAAACCATCCAGTTACACATGACGCCACGGATGAAGAGGGTCAGCATGCCCGCGGCACCGTGGGCGGCGTAACCGACGGTCCGGCTCTCCCCGATCGCCCCCAGCTTCTGGCCCACGGCATTGGGCGCCTCGGTGAAGCCGAAGGTGACAATGATGGCCATGAAGACGGCGGTGGTGAGCGCGCCCGCAAAGTTGCCGAGGAAGACGAGCGTCCAGTTGCGGAACACGCCACCCCAGGTGCAGCCCGGCCGACGGTCGATGACTGCCAGGGGGCACAGTGTGAATACCCCGGTCAGGAGGTCGAAGCCCAAGAGGTACAACATACAGAAGCCGACCGGAAACAGCAGCGAGCCGATCAGGAAATTACCGGTATTGACGGTGATGGTGACCGCGAAGGCGGCGGCCAGGGCCAGGATGGCGCCGGCCATATAGGCACGGATCAGGGTGTCCCGGGCGGACATGAAGATTTTCGATTCCCCGGCATCGATCATCTTGGTGACGAATTCAGAGGGAGCGAGATAGGCCATGGAGAGTCCTCGAGTTAAGCACTAAAAAAACGAAAACGGCGTCCGGCGCCGCCCATCTACGATAGGTCGACCACCGAGGACGCCGTCATCCTTGTGTTTCACTGAGGCGACGGGCTCATCCCCGCGCCAAGTCCAGACCGCCGTTAGCCTGAAACATTCATTTTCAAGCATGTTTTGTGCCATGCAACAGGCGGAGCAAATTCGAACACTGCGGGGATTACCACTGGTTCCGGGTCTCAAACCCGCCCCAGATGGGGGCGACTCGCCCGAGGCACTCTCACTTTTGGTGCGAGGACTTTTGGCCAAGCACGAAGATTGGCGAGGTCAGCGTGGCTTCCGCCACGTCCACCAGGCGCCGGTTCTGCTCCATGGAGGTCTGGCGGAGAAGCTTGTAGGCGGCATCCTCAGAGAGCTCGAGGCGCGCCATGAGTAGCCCTTTGGCGCGCTCGATGGTCTTGCGCTCGTTGAGGGCACGGCGGGCCGAATCGAGCTCCACCTCCATGGCTGCGAGGCGCTGGGATTGGGCCTGGAGTACGTCGATGATGGATTGACCCAGTCGCGGCCCCTCACCGTCCGCGGCAAACAGACCGTTTGAGTTGGTTTCCGGCAGACCGGGCTCAAAGAACCGACCCTCCATCCCCATCCGGGGCGGCGGACTTTGGCGGACCCGCTGGAGCAAACCCTCGGCATCCTCCAGTTCCTGCTCGGCGACTTCGATCAGGGAATTGCATCGCTCATGGAGCAAGTCGACCAAGCTGCACTGGATCTCCCACATGGTTGCCAGCCGCTCGGAACAATCGTCGAACCATCGATCACTCAGATTGGCATCCAGTTCCGTTCCGGGCCGCGCACTGACAAGGATGCGTCGGTACCGCTCGATGCGGGCCATCACCGGCGCGCCCAGAGCCTGCTGCCAGGCCTTCTGGCGCGGTTGATCGGCATACTCCGCAAAGACCTGGAAACTGCGCTCCTGGGCATCGATCAGATGGAGAATCCGCTGCTGATGTTGCGGATCGCAGCGTCCCGAGGCGAAGGACAAAGACCCCACGGCCCGCTCCTGACCAGCCAGTTCCTTGCCTTGGATGAAATGGAACAGGGCCACCAGGGCGCGGGAGATCGCGGGGTCCACCGCGGCGTCCGCCACCTCGAAGATCAGGGAAATCAGTCCCGCGATTAGTGCACTGAAAGAATTCACCGCCTCCGTCGCCGAAATGCTGCGCTCGGCAATCTGACGCCGCAGCTCCGGCAGTGCTTCCAACCCCAGGAGCACCCACGCCATGACCGAATAGAGGCGAGCATTGCCAAAGGCCGGCATTTCGAGCTGCTGGGCGAAGCTCTTGCGAAGATAGGTTTCCACCGTGCAGGACTCGATAATCAGCTCTGCACGCGTACCTTCGAAACGTTGCCCGCTCGAGGCGAGGTAGATGCTGGACGCACCCCGCTCATTTTGCAGGGCATGCACCAGGTGGCCGATCACACTGGCCAAACGGGCCTTCGTGGCCAGGTGACGCAGTTCCTCGATCTCGCGCTGCTTGCCGGCGAGTACGATCTGGGCGACGGATAATTCCATGGGGCGGCCGAAGACAGGATTCCCCGCCCCTGTCGCAAGGATCGTTCCCGTAAACGGTTCAGGTCAGGATTGGAATCCAGACGGGATCCTGGAGGGAAGTCTCGTCGCAATTTGGCCCCGGACCATCGCGATCTATGACCAGGAAATCGCACGCCTGATCCAACGCCAGGAGCGGATGGTGCCAAACGCCGGGGGCGTAATTCACGCCCTGGTCTCCTTGCGCCACGAAAAGACGCAGATCCCGGGCCGTTGGTGGCATCCCTGCGGGCGCTACCAAAACCAGGTAGGAGCGCCCCGAGAGCGGCACAAACGCCTGGCTTCCCAGGGGATGCCGCTCCATCATTTCCACTTGAAAGGGCAGCACGCGCGGCTGGCTGCGAAAAATTGAAACGATGGCCCGGCCTCCGGGCCCCGGATCGATGGTCGCCAGGTCATGGAATCGTTCGGTCGTGCCACCATTGATGGCAAAGTGGCGCACAGCCTCCCCGGCCTCGATCACGTCACCAAAGGGTGCAAAACGAACGTGGTCCAGGGCTTCCACCTGAAGGAATCGCGCCCCCCGCGCCATTCAGGGCCCCGCCCGGCCCCAAAGCCGCAAGCGTGATACGCCCCCATCGGGAAAAATGTTGAAGCGCACGTGGGTAACGGGTCCCAAGGCCGCCCCATCCACCGCGAAGCGGTGCACCGCGTCCATGCTCAAACGGGATTCGGGTAGCAGAGTGCCCCAGAACAGGCTCTGGTTGGCGATGGAGCCATCCGTGCCGGCCTCGACGCGGGCCGCCTGGAGAGAGCAGCGATCCGGGAAATTGCCCTTGAAATAGGCGGTATCCACTTCGATCTCTTCGATCACACCCGGAGTGGCGAGGGCCAGAACACACCAATCGTGGCCAGGTTCGCGCCGTCGCCGGGTCTCCCACCCGTCGCCCATGTCGCGCCCCCGACCGGGCAACAGCAGGTTGGCCACTGCCGAGCCGAAACTGGCGTCATTCCATGCCACCGGCCGACCGCCATGCTCCAGAGCCACCAGATCCACCAGGGCGTCGCCGGCGCCATCCAGTGCGCCGCAGACCTCGCCATAAACCCGTAACCGGGCAATCCCGCCATCCGGATAGATGTTCACCCGCAGGTGGGTCCAGGTCTCACCGTTGCGGCAGGGCAGGAGGTGATGACGATTCGGACCCAAAGAGCTTGGTGCCAGGATCTCCTGCCAGCTCGCCAGGGCGAGCACCTCCGCATCGTCCGACGCTGCGTGAGTGGCCTCGATGGACACCGCAGGGGGATAGTTGCCGATGAAGTGGCTGGTATCGACATCGAATCCATGAATCCGGCCTGGGACCCCAAGCTTGACCACCGCCCAGTCGTGTCCGGGCCCCCGTTTGCGGCGGGACTCCCAGCCATCCATCCATTTGCCGTGATCGTCGTACTGGCCGGGAATGAACACCGCCGGGTCCGGCGTCAGCATGCGGGCGGCGGGGGCAAAAAACTCGTCGCTGGCCGCCAGGGCCACCGCACCCAGGCGAGGATTGGCGAGGTTCACGGTTCGTTGGGCCCAATCGGGTAAATCCGCCGGCGGCGCAACGATAGGAGGACCGGGAAAGCGCACCATGACGGATCCTGTCAGGGTAGAAGGGGGAAAGCATGAAGGCCTGATTTCATCACAGCAAAGCCTCAAGCCGGAAGTAGGCGATGCGCGCCACCTGGGCCATCGCGGCCTCGAACTCCTCCGCTCGCCCATGGCACAGGCGGGTCTCCAGGGCTTGCAGGATTTCTGCCGGGCCCAGTCCTTTGACGGCGATGATGAACGGAAAACCGAACTTCTCGCAGTAGGCACGATTGAGCGTTCCCAAGCGCTCGCCCTCCTCGTCCGTGCAG
Source organism: Zoogloeaceae bacterium (assembly GCA_016791025.1). Lineage (GTDB taxonomy): Bacteria > Pseudomonadota > Gammaproteobacteria > Burkholderiales > Rhodocyclaceae > JAEUNX01. The sequence continues at coordinate 14,476 of JAEUNX010000054.1, forward strand.
GAGGCGAGCCCGGCGCCTCGCTGCTCACCACGCGAGGCTGCCGTGAGCGTGCCGGACTGCACCGCGCGCGCACCGAGCTCGGGATGGGCACGGAGGAGCGAGAGCTGGCTGGCCTCATCGGCAGCGTACATTGCGGCCACCAGGGCCCCGTGGAGCCCCTCCAGGCTTGGGAAAGGCCGGCTCGCCCAGGCCCGTTCCGCGACCCAGGGTGAGTGCTCGAAGAGATGGCCAAGCTGCGCCACAAATGCGGCTTGGTCGAGCATCGAGAGGTGGGCAAGCTTGGCGCCCCGGGTAGCCGTTCCCGCATCAGAGTGCTGGGTCATGGCCGGGCCTCCTTCGCAGCCCAGGCAAGAATCTGCTGCCGCTCGCCTTCGGTGATGCCGGTGAGATTGGCGAGCGGCATGTAGCCGCTGGCCACCGTCTCACCGATGCGGCGGGCATGCTGCCGAAGTTCATCGGGTGTCTCGAGAACCACGCCCCGGGGTGGCTGGGCAAATCCCGGTTGGGTGGGCTGAGTCGCATGGCACGGCAGACAGCGGGCCAAGATGATCGCTCGCAGCTTCGCCTCATCCACTGGAACCGCCGCCACCGGGGTGGTCGCAGGTGCCAGGGCAAAGATCAAGGCCCCAACCAAACCGGCACCGGCGACCAGCAGCGAAAGGCGTGACGACCCCCGGTGGCGCAGGACGAAATACTGTCGTATCAGGACACCCGCCACCATGATCGCCACCAGGACCAGCCATCCCTGCGGCCGGGCATAGGTCATCGGGTAATGCTGGCTGATCATGATGAAAAGAACGGGCAGGGTAAAGTAGGTGTTATGGACCGACCGCTGCTTGCCGATCTGGCCAGGCCGCGGGTCTACCGCCTGCCCGGCCCGCAATTGGGCCACCATCTGATTCTGCCCGGGAATGATGTGGACGAACACATTGGCCGCCATCAGGGTGCCGAGCATGGCGCCCACATGAAGGTAAGCCGCGCGGGGAGCGAAAAACTGATGAATCATGGCCACGGCGGCCACCACAAATACGAACAAGGCTCCGGCGAGCCAACCCTCGCGACGGTCGAGAAGGCGACACAAGGCCTCATAGACGACCCAGCCCCCGGCCAGAAAACTGGCGGAGACCACCACCGCCACTTCGGCGCCCAGGGGTCGGATGCGGGGGTCCACCAGGAAGGTGGACGCGCCGACCCAGTAAATCACCACCAGGAGGCCCATCCCCGATAACCACGTGGTGTAAGCCTGCCACTTAGACCAGTGGAGATCCTCTGGCAGAGGCTCACCCCTGGGGCCAGTAGGGAACTTCTGGCTGCAATAAAACCCGCCGCCATGAACCGCCCACAATTCGCCAATAACGCCCCGCTGTCCGTCCACCGGGTTGCGGGGCGGCTTGAGGGCGTTGTCGAGCATGACGAAGTAGAAGGAGGAGCCTATCCAGGCCACCCCGGCAATCAGGTGGAGCCAGCGAAGGAGCAGGTTGGCCCAATCCAGCAGGTAGGAATCCATGGAGGACGATCGGCGCCGGGTGGAAGTGGGCGGAAAGACCGGATGCAAGGATGATGACCGATTCGGCGTATGGCGTCACCCATGGCGGGCCAGAGTCCCGCCTCGTCGTCGCCGACGATAAACCGATCACACCGCCGGCGTATTCAGGTGGGAGGAAAGACGTCAAAAATCCAATACACTACGCCATCCAAACCAAGCAAAAACACTGGGGAGTCGTTCCCGCCCCGCCTCTGAGGACCTCGGTCCCCAAAGGCGGCGGGAAAGTGTGGCGCGCGCCGCGGCGACGGTCGCGCGCGGCTCATGGAAACTCCCACGAGCGAGGAGAGCAGGCCGACCATGCGCGATAGCCGCCCAATTCCCACAGGCAATCCCGTCCATGACGTCTACGAAGGCTTGAAGGAGGAGATCTTCGGTTTCCGCCTCCTGCCGGGTGACCGCTTCCGGGAGAGCCAGGTCGCCGAGCGTTTCGCCGCCCCGCGTCCCGCAGTCAAGGATGCCCTTCGGCGGCTGGAGCGGGAGGGTTTCCTCCATGCCCATCCCCGCGCCGGATGGGCCCTGCGTCCCTTCGACTTCGACCGCTTCGAGCAACTCTATGAACTGCGCCTGCTCCTGGAGCTTGCCGCCGTGCAGCGGCTTTGTGATGCTCCGCTGGGCGTGGATCTGACGCCCCTCACCCAGATCTGGCTGGTTCCGGCGGAAGAGCGGGTCATGGATGGCAGGCAGATGGCGGCCCTGGATGAGGCCTTCCACCAGGCCCTCGTGCGCGCCTCGGGCAACGCGGAGATGGCGACCGTCCATGAAGAGGTGCAGGCCAAGATCCGTATCCTTCGCCGCCTGGATTTTTGCTCGCCTGCGCGCATCCATACCGCTTACGACGAACATGGCGAACTACTGCGCCTCCTGTTGCAACGCAAGGCACCCCAAGCGGCCATCCTCCTGCGTGGGCATGTGGACACCAGTATGGCGGAGGTGCGCAAACTCGCCCTCCACAAGCTGGCCTCCGCCCGCCGCGAGCAGGCGCACAACGCATAAGTGCTCGGCTTCCCATCAGCTCCCGCGATAGGTGCCGTAGCTCCAAGGGGTCATCCAAAGGGGGACGTGGTAGTGACCGTCCGCTTCCGCGATGCCAAAGCGCAGCGTCACCCGATCCAGAAACGGCGGGTCTGAGAGCACGACCCCTTGGCCACGGAAATACGCCGCCACGGAAAAGTGGAGTTCATAGGTCCCGATTGGGGCGTCCTGCAGCACTGGTCCGTCACAACGTCCATCGATATTGGTGGCCCCCCGGGCGAGGACTTCGCACGGATCCGGCGCGACCCGCTCCAGGCAGAAGCGGACCCCCGCAGCCGGCCGCCCGGCCGACGTGTCAAGGACATGGGTGGTGATGGTAGCCATGGATACTTCCCCTCGATTTGCGGGACGTTTGGGTGAAATAACATGCCGTATTAGGGTTCGCGGCGCCAGGCCCGCTCCCCCAGCACATAGGTCGCCGCCACCGCCCGATCATCACCCAGGGTCAGAAGCAGGAACAGGCGTTCGTCGAGGCTTTCGGCCCAGGCGACTCGTCGCGCCATGAGTGGTGTGGCGGCAGGATCCAGCACCACAAAATCCGCCGCTTTGCCGACCTCCAGGGTTCCCAGCTCGTCGGTGAGCCCAAGGGCTTCCGCCCCCGCCAGCGTGGCAAGGTAGAAAGCGCGAAGGGCCGGCAGGACGTAGCCCTTGAGGTGGGCTACCTGATAAGCCGCCCCCAGGGTGCGCAACATACTGAAACTTGTCCCGCCTCCCACATCCGTCGCGACGCCGACCCGGACACCGCTAGTAAGGGCTTCACCGAGATCGAACAATCCGCTGCCCAGGAAAAGATTCGATGTCGGACAGAAGGCCGCCGACGAGCCAGTCGCCACCATTCGGGCCCGATCGGCTTCGTCCAGGTGGATGCAATGGGCGTAAATGGCCTGGGGCCGCAACAGGCCATAATGGTCATAGACGTCGAGGTAGCTCCGGCTCCAGGGGAACAGTTGCCGGACCCACGCAACTTCGGCCAGATTCTCGGCCAGATGAGAATGGATGCCGACACCAGGAAACTCCCGTGCCAGGGCACCGGCCGCCTCCAGCTGGGCTTCACTCGAGGTCACGGCGAAGCGCGGGGTAATGGCATAGCGCAGGCGGCCAAGGCCATGCCACCCTTCAATGAGGCGGCGGGAATCATCATAGGCGCTTTGGGCCGTATCACTGAGGAAGTCCGGGCAATGGCGGTCCATCATTACCTTGCCCGCCACCAGGGCCATCTGACGCGAACGGGCCTCTTTGAAGAGTGCGTCCACCGACCCAGGGTGGACCGTGCCGAACACCTGGGCGGTGGTCGTGCCGTTGCGCAGCAGCTCATCACAGAAGAATCGCGCCACTTCCTCGGCCACAGCGGGGTCGGCAAAGCGCCGTTCGGCCGGAAACGTGTACCGCTCCAGCCAATCGAGCAGCCCATGGCCAGGCGACGCGATGATGTCGGTCTGGGGATAATGGATATGGGTGTCGATGAACCCGGGGACAATCAACCGTCCGCTGTAATCCTCCTGGGGCGTGCCTGCAGGCGCGAGCGCCACGACCTCCACCCAGCTGCCGCTGGCCACGATGCGCCCCATCTGGATGAGGAGGCCCCCGTCCTCATGGTGAACGTAACTCTCCTTTGACCCTTCGTCGCCCGGATCCGCTAGGCAATACAGGAGCTCGCCACGAATCAGCCTCGCGCCGCCATTCATGGCCCGACCCGATCCGAAGCCGCCTGCAACGGCCGCACGATGGCTGCGGGCCCGGCCCGCAATTGCAGCAGTTGGGCGGCAATGGCAATGGCAATCGCGGCCGGCTCCTTGCCGCCGATTCCCGTCAGTCCCACCGGACAGACCAGGCGCTCGATCCGGTCCGGTGCATAGGCGCGCGCAGCGAGGCGCTGGCGAAAACGCGCAGCTTTGCTGCGAGAGCCGATGAGACCCAGGAAGCCGAAATCACCCCGGGTCAGCACGGCCTCGCAGATGCGCAGATCCAGGTCGTGGCAATGGGTCATCACCAGATGCCAGGCGTCGGCAGGCGCCTCGTCTGCCGCATCCTCCGGCGCTTCGACCAGGTGGCCCACCAATCCGGGCCGTGCCAGGGCCGCCAGACCGGAGCGGAGCCATTCCGGCCGACTATCGACCCACGCGATCCGAAACGGCAGGTCGGTGAGATGGCGGACCAGGGCCGATCCAACGTGGCCGGCCCCGTAAAGCCAAAGCGCCTGAGCCGACTCGTCAAGGGACTCCACGAACCACCGGCAGCCTTCCCAAAAGACGAAACCCGCCGTCCATCCGGGCGGCGGTGCCGGCCATCCTGCCGCCCGCGCTTCTTCGGCGGGGACCACCCGATCGGCCTCGGCGGTCCCCAGGGCGCAATAGCGCAGGCCTCCTAGCGGGCCCTCCGGCCCAAGCCGGGCCGTGGCATCCTCGACGGAATCGAAGCGTTCCCAGAACAGCTCGACCACCCCTCCGCAGCATTGGCCAAGGGTGGCACCAAGGGAAAAATGCTCGGCCCGCCGGATCCCGGACGGACCGTCGAGCAACTGGGCCGCAATCTCGAGGGCCCGAGCTTCCAGCCGCCCGCCGCCGATGCTGCCCCAGAATGCGGGACGGCCGGCTTCCTCCCGCCAACACAGGAGGGTGGCGCCGGGATCCCGCGGCGCCGAGCCCCGCACGGTTGCCACAGCCAACCGTACCACGGGGGTGCCGCTGGCGAGCCGATGCCTCAGGATTCTGACCCACTCAGGCATCCAGCGCTCCCAGGGCTCGCAAGACGGCCTCCGGGGTGGCGGGAGCGAGCAACCGCGCCGCCGCCGCGCTGCCGGCCGCCGCCGCCACGGCGTCCCGCAGGGCATGGAAAACTGCCAGGGCCAGCATCAACGGCGGCTCCCCCACCGCCTTGGATCGGTGGATCGTATCCTCCTGGTTGTCGGCCCCCGCCAACAACTGGATCCGGACATCGGCCGGCCAGTCCCCCGCCGTGGGAATCTTGTAGGTCGAGGGCGCATGGGTGGCCAGCCTTCCTTCGGCGTCCCACCAGAGCTCTTCGCTGGTCAGCCACCCCACCCCCTGAAGGAAGCCGCCCTCCACCTGCCCGAGGTCGAGAGCTGGATTGAGGGAACGCCCGGCGTCGTGGAGGATGTCCACCCGCAGCAGGCGATGCTCGCCGGTCAGGGTATCGATGGCGACTTCCGCTACCGCCGCACCATAGGCGAAATAAAAGAAGGGCCGCCCGACCATGGTCGCCGGGTCGTAGTGGATCTTGGGCGTGGCGTAAAAGCCCGTTGCTGAGAGGGAAATCCTGCCAAACCAGCAGCGCCGTGCGGCTTCGGCAAATGCCATCGAGGTATCCCCCGACCAGACCCGCCCGTCGCGAAACTCGACCTGCTCCGGCGCGACGCCGCCCTCCGGTGCCAGAAACGCGGCCATGCGGGCGCAGATTGTGCGAGCGGCGGCCTGGGCGGCCTTGCCATTGAGATCGCTGCCGGAAGAGGCCGCGGTGGCCGAGGTATTGGGGACTTTGGCAGTATCGGTGGCGGTGACCCGGATCTGCTCTGGAGGCAATCCGAACTCGTCGGCCACCACCTGTATCACCTTGGTGTGCAAGCCCTGCCCCATCTCCAGTCCACCGTGATTCACCAGGACGCTGCCGTCACTGTAGACATGAATCAACGCCCCAGCCTGATTGAGATGGGTGGCGGTGAACGAGATCCCGAATTTGACCGGGGTCAGCGCCAGGCCGCGCTTGATGATCGGACTTGCGGCATTGGCCAGCGCGATGGCCCGCCGACGCGCCGGGTAGTCGCTGCTGGCCTCCAACTGTTCCACCAGCCCGGCGATGATGTTGTCTTCGACCTTCATCTGGTAGTGGGTCGTGTCGCGCTCACCAATACCGTAAAAATTTCGCCGGCGGACCGCCAGGGGGTCGAGATCCAACTCCCGGGCAATGGCATCGATCACCGCCTCGATGGCCGCCATGCCCTGGGGTCCCCCGAAGCCCCGGAAGGCGGTATTGGACACCGTATGGGTCTTGCAGCGATGGGAGACGACCCGCAGGTTTTCAAGGAAATAGCAGTTGTCCACATGGAACACCGCCCGGTCATTCACCGGCCCGGAAAGATCGGCGGAGTAGCCGCAGCGGGAGGCCAGACGCAAGTCCAGGGCCCGTATGCGACCGTCCGCCTCGAACCCGACCCGGTAATCGATCTCGAAGTCGTGGCGCTTGCCGGTCATGGTGAAATCCACGTCCCGGTCCAGGCGCAACTTCACGGGCCGGCCCAGCCGACGGGCGGCAATGGCAACGAGGCAGGCGAAGAGCGCAGGCTGGCTCTCCTTGCCCCCAAAGCCCCCGCCCATGCGACGGCACTGAACCTGGACCAGGTGGGAGGCCACCCCCAGGGCATCGGCCACTACGTGCTGAACCTCGGTGGGATTCTGGGTGGAGCAGTGGATCACCAAGCCCCCATCGTCCTGGGGCAGAGCCAGCGCCACCTGGCCTTCGAGGTAAAAATGCTCCTGGCCGCCTACCGCGAAGTGTCCGGCCAGAACGCGGGGCGATTCGGCCAAGGCGCGGTCGGGGTCACCCCGGACGACCGCAACGGTGGGCAGGACGAAGCTCTCCTCCGCGACGGCGGCGTGGATGCCCAGCACCGCCGGCCATGGTTCATAACCAACCTGCGCCCGCAAAACCGCTTTGCGGGCTGCCAGCTCGCTGCCCGCGATCACGGCGAAGATCGGCTGACCCACATACTGAACCACGCTGTCGGCGAGGATCGGATCGTCGGGGCGGATACCCCCATAGTTGTTCGCCGCCGGGATGTCGGCAGCGGTCAGCACCGCCCTCACTTCCGGCGCCCCCAAGACGGCCGCAAGGTCCATGTGCACGATACGCCCGTGGGCAAGGGTGCTTTGTCCCAGGGCCATGTGGAGGGTGCCGGCCGGCACCAGGATGTCGTCGGTGTACTCCGCCCGGCCGGTGACATGGAGCACCGCGCTTTCGTGGGGCCATGCCCGGCCGCTCGCCGGCCCGGTCAGCCCCTGGGCTCCCCCGGGGGGCCGGCTCACGCGGGCGACCCCGGCAAGTGGGGATCCACCGGGCCCAGGTCTGCCAGACGGATGGGGCTCTGTCCCTGGCTCTCGTGCCAGAAACGCCAAAGCAGGTTACCCGCCACCGTGCGGCGGTAGGCCGCGCTGCCCCGTAGATCGCTGATGGGGGCGAAATCCTCCGCCAGGGCCACTACCGCATCGGCCACCGTGTCTTCGTCCCAGCTTCGCCCGGCCAGGGCCTGCTCAGCCTTGGTGGCCCGTTTCGGGGTGGCAGCCAGGCCGCCGAAGGCCATCCGCGGCGCCTCGATCCGGCCATCGATCAGGTGAATCGCGAAACCGGCACAGAGGGCTGAAATATCCTGCTCCGGGCGTTTGGAAACCTTGTAGAAAGCGCCATGGAGGCCCCGTGCCGCCCGCGGGATTCGCACGGCCTGGACAAACTCGCCGCGGGCCAGGGCCTTCTTCTGGTAGCCAAGGTAAAGGTCCTCCAGCGCCAGTTCCCTCACCACCTCCCCGCGCCGGAGCAAGAGCGTCGCCCCTAGGGCAATCAGGGCCGGGGGCATGTCGCCAATCGGCGATCCATTGGCGAGATTTCCGACCAAAGTGCCGGCATTGCGGATGGGAACCGAGGCGAAGCGGTCAGCCACCTCGGCGAGGACGGGGAACTCCGCCACCAGCAACGCCAGCGCGTCAGTCAGAGTCACGGCGGCGCCGATCTGTATGGTCGATCCCGCTACGGAACAATGCCGTAAATCCGCCACCTCACCGATCGAAAGGATGGGCGGCAGGTCCCGCAGGCCCTTGGTGACCCAAAGGCCAATATCGGTACCACCCGCCAGAATGAGGGCGTCGGGGCACGCCTCGTAGGCCGCCGCGAAATCGGCGAGACCGCGTGGGGCGGCAAAACCGGGCAAGGTTAGCCCACCCTCGGACCCCTCCGGAGGATGAGGCGGCGCTTCCGGCAGCCAGCGTCGGGGTACGGGATAGGTGTGCATGGCAAGGGCCGCGTCGATGATTGGCCGGTAGCCCGTGCAGCGGCAAAGATTGCCTGACAACGCTCGCAGAACCTCCCCGCGCTCCAGGGCGGCGCCCTGCCGCTCCTGGTACTGGGCGAACAAGGACATCACGAAGCCGGGGGTACAAAACCCGCACTGGGAACCATGGTGATCCACCAGCGCCTGCTGGGCCGGATGCAGCGTGCCATCGGCCTCGGCAAGCCCATGAACGGTCACGACCTCCTTGCCGTCACAGGTGGCGAGCAAGCGGATGCAGGCATTCACCGCCCGCCAGCGCCCGCCCCCGGGGGCGGCTTCGCCCAGCACCACGGTGCAGGCGCCGCAGTCACCCTCCGCGCAACCCTCCTTGACTCCGGTGCAACCGCGCTCTTCGCGCAGATACTGGAGCAGCGTCGTGGCGGGCAGTGGGGCGACCACCTCCACGACCTCACCATCCACGCGCAGGCGCACCACCGGGGACGTTCGGGTTGGTTTCTCGCTCATCGCGATGAACTCAGGCCCCGGCCAGCACAGTCACTGGCATGCCCACCTCCAGCATCCCCTCCCCCTCCGCGACGACGTTGCGACCGAAGATGACGCCGTCGGGCGTCTTCCGGTATTTCGCCAGCGTGCGCAAAGGTTCCTGATCGCCGCCCTTTTCACCGGTATCGGGATCCACGGTGGTAAAGACGCACCTCTCGCAGGGCTTCTCCAGGCGAAAGGTTACCAATCCGATGCGTAGGGTCTGCCAATCATCCTCGGCGTAGGGCGCCGCGCCGGAAATCACGAGGTTTGGCCGGAAGCGCGCCATGGCAAGGGATCGACCGACCCGCTGCGAAAGATTCTCCCGGGAGGCTTCGCCGATCAAAAGGAGTGGAAAGCCATCCGCAAAGGAAAGGGGCACGTCGGGATGGCCCTTCACCCGACGCGCGGTCGCCGGGCCGGTCCACAAGAGCTTGACCCGGGCGCCGAGGTAACTGGAAAGCCAGTCGTCCGCCTCCTGGGCTCCGTGCCAGGCCGGGAAACGATCGCTCCACACCGTCGCCTCATGAGCTGCGGAGAAGGCCACGTTTGGGACGAACAGGTTCGGGCGCCCCGGGGCGGCCAGGGCGACGCCGGCTTCCCCAGGGGTCGCTCGCACCAGGACCAGCTCGGGAAAGTCCCGCCCGGTCACCAGTCGTCCCGCCCGATCCGCCACCATCCACTCCCGATCGTGGGGCAGGCCCAGGGGGCCGACGGGACTCTGGGCAAGGGACTCGCCCGCCATCGACTTCACGGGATATCGAAACAAGGCAGACAAGACGATCGTCATGAGAAGCCGGCTATCGCGGGGAGACCGGGCCATTATGGGCGGAGGGGCGGCGCTTCAGCAATGGGCCGCAGGCCCCGCAAACCCGCCAGTGTCAGGATCGGCCGCCTCGCTTCGTCCAAGGGTCGCGAGGACGGCGAACATCGTCGCCCGCCCGACAAAAGATGGGAGGACGTGATGAAACTGGGATTTTTGCCCCTCATTCCCTGGGCCTGTCTGTTGATGGCATCGCCGGCCGGGGCGACCAGTTGCGCGGCGCAGGGGGTGGGCCCCGTGGCGGTGGTCGAGCTCTACACCTCGGAGGGCTGCAGCAGTTGCCCCCCGGCGGACCGCTGGCTGAGCCGGCTTGCGCCTGGGGAGCCAGGGCCGGTTCGGGTGATTCCCCTCGCCCTCCATGTGACCTACTGGGACGATCTGGGCTGGCGAGACCCCTTTGCCGACCCCCGTTTCGACGCTCGCCAACGAAGTGTCGCCCACCGCCAGAGCAGCAGGGTCATCTATACCCCCCAGGTGTTGGTCAACGGCCAGGACTTTCGGGATTGGCGCAGCGGCGGTCTCGACGCCCGGCTGAGCTCCCTCGCGGCTCGTCCAGCGGGGGGAAGGCTCGAGATCGATGCCAAGGCGACGCCCGAAGGCACCTCGCTCACCGTAGCGGGAGATGGGCCGCCCGGTGCCCAGCTCATCCTCATCCGCACCGAGGATGGGCTCACCAGCTCGGTCAAAGCGGGAGAAAACGCCGGTCGCAGCCTGAGCCATGACCATGTGGCGCGGGACTGGCGAGTCCTTGGCGCGGTGGGGCCGACCGGCCATTTCCGGTTCCAGGCCACCACGCCAGCCTTCAAGCCTGGAACAAACTACGTTGCCCTACTGGAAGATTCGGCCTCCGGGACGTTGCTCCAGGCGGTTCGCCTCGGGGCCTGTCCCAGCAGAGCCTAGCCAACCCTGGCCGACCCTAGGGTGGTCCCTCAGTTGCCCCGCTCCAGGCGAAGGATGCGCCCGCCGCTTTCATCCACCAGGTACAGGCGCCCATCCGGGCCCTGGCGCACGTCCCGCAGCCGCGCCCCGAGGCCGACGAGCAAACGTTCCTCCCCCGTCACCTCGCTGCCCCTCAGGCTTAGGCGAGCCAGGTAACGGAATTTGAGGGACCCGACGAAGGCGCTCCCCCGCCAGCCCGGAAAGTCTTCGCCGGTGTAGAAGGCGAGGCCCGAGGGGGCGATCGAAGGCGTCCACTGGTGGCGGGGCCCCTCCACGTCGGAACGGGCCGTCCCCTCGCCGATCTGGAAGCCGGTCACGTATTCCCGCCCGAAGGTGATGACCGGCCAGCCATAGTTCCGCCCGGGCAAATCCAGATTCAGTTCATCGCCCCCTTGGGGTCCGTGCTCACCTGTCCATAAGGCCCCGGTCGCCGGATGGAGGGCGGCACCCTGCACATTGCGGTGACCATAGGACCAGATCTCCGGCCGAATATTGGGGCGGCCGACAAACGGGTTGTCCGCCGGCACGCCCCCATCCGGGAGGATGCGCACCACCTTGCCAAGATGGCTGTCCAGATCCTGGGCGGCGGTGCGATGGGTATTGCGCTCGCCGAGGGTGATAAAGAGGCTGCCGTCCCGGGCGAAAACCAGCCGGGAGCCAAAATGATGGCGGCCGGGGGGATCCTCCCGCTGGGCGAAGATCACCTGGACGTCCTCGAGGCGGGTGCCATCCGCCGCGAGGCGGCCCCGGGCCACGGCGGTGCGGGCGCCAGTGGCGGTGGGTTGGGCGAAACTGAAGTAGAGCAGACGGTCGCTGGCGAACTTCGGGCTGGGCACCACGTCCAGGAGGCCCCCCTGCCCTTCGGCGTGGACGGCGGGCACCCCGGCCAGCGGTGGCGAGAGCGCGCCATCGGGGGAGATCCGCCGCATGCGGCCGGGCCGTTCGGTCACCACCATCCAGCCGTCGGGCAGAAAGCCCAAGGACCAGGGCGTATCCAGGCCCTCCGCCACGCTGACCACCCGTACAATGCCGGCCTGGCTGGAGTATTCCCCCACCGGTCCCAGGGCCCAGGCGGGCGGCGGGGCGAGCACCGCCAGGCATGCCGCAATTTGTATCCACCGTTGCCTCATCGAACTTGCCTCCTCGAATGCCGGGCTTCGAACCCTTCCCCCTGCCACCGCCCGAAGCATATGCCCCGCCTCCCGACACCGGGCTCGCTCTGATCTTTGCTGACGACGACTTGGTGGTGGTGGAGAAGCCGGCTGGGCTGCTTGCCGTGCCGGGGCGGGGCCCGGCGTTGGCCGATTGCCTCGCCCTGCGGGTGGCCGCCCGATTTCCCGACGCCCGGGTCGTCCATCGCCTCGACCAAGCCACCTCCGGCCTGATGCTCTTTGCCCGCGGCATGGCCATGGAGCGGGTCCTCAGCATGGCTTTTCAGGCCCGCCGGGTGGACAAGGAATACGAGGCGATCGTTCAGGGAAGGGTGTCGCCTCCTTCCGGGGACATTCAGCTCCCCCTCGCGCCGGACTGGCCAAATCGTCCACGCCAGCGGGTCGATGGGGAGCACGGAAAAGCGGCGCAGACCCGTTACCAAGTCATCGACGACCAAGACCCCCTGGGCAGCCGGCTGCGCCTGGTGCCCTTCACCGGACGTACCCACCAGCTGCGCGTCCATCTGGCGGCCCTCGGGCACCCGATCGTGGGAGACCGGCTCTACGGGCCGTCTCCCCCGGCGGCGCCCCGCCTCCTGCTCCACGCCACCCGCCTGAGGCTGACCCACCCCGGTCAAGGCACCCCCCTGTCTTTTGTCAGCATCGTGCCCTTCTGAATGCCTCGACGGCGCCGCCCGCGTCGACGATAATCGCGCCCCAAGCCCCTGAATATTCGCGCCTTTCCCATGCCTCACCCGAACTCGACCCTCGAACTCCTCGCGCCAGCCAAGAATGCCGAATTCGGCATCGAGGCCATCCGTCATGGCGCCGACGCCGTCTACATCGGGGGGCCAGCCTTCGGTGCCCGGGCCCAGGCGGGGAACAGCCTGGCGGAGGTCGAGCGCCTGGCGGCCTTTGCCCACCGCTTCCACGCCCGGGTCTTCGTGGCGGTGAATACCATCTTCCACGATCACGAACTGGAGGACGCCGAGGGCCTCGCGTGGTCTCTCTACGAGGCCGGGGCCGACGCCTTGATCGTCCAGGACATGGGGCTCCTGGAAATGAACCTACCTCCGATCCAGCTCCACGCCAGCACCCAGACCGACATTCGCCACCCCGAAAAAGCCCGCTTCCTCCAGGACGTCGGCTTCGCCCAGATCGTTCTGGCGAGGGAACTTACCCTGGACCAGATCGCCCGGATCCGTGCCGAGACCGACTGCGTGCTCGAATTCTTCATCCACGGTGCCCTCTGCGTCGCCTACAGCGGCCAGTGCTACATCAGCCACGCCCATACCGGCCGCAGCGCCAACCGAGGCGAATGCTCCCAGGCCTGCCGCCTGCCCTACGATCTGGTTGGGAGTCAGGGGGAGGTTCTCGCCTCCGGCCGCCATCTGCTGTCGATGAAGGACAACGACCAGACCGCCAATCTGCGGGCCTTGATTCAGGCCGGTATCCGCTCCTTCAAGATCGAGGGGCGTCACAAGGACCTGCCCTACGTCAAGAACGTCACCGCCCACTACCGTCAGCAGCTCGATGCGATCCTGGAAGAATTCCCCGACCTCGTCCGCGCATCCTCCGGCCAGTCCAGCTTCCACTTCACCCCGGTGCCGGAGAAGACCTTCAACCGCAGCACCACGGATTATTTCGTCCAGGGTCGCCAGGGCGACATCGGTGCCTTCGACTCGCCCACGTTTACCGGCGAGGCCATGGGCGAAGTCCTACGGATCGAACCCGGGCGGCGTGGTTTCACGGTGCAAGCCGCTTCCCCCCTCCACAATGGCGATGGCCTGACCTTTTTCACCGCCAAGGGGACCCAATCCGGCCTCCGGGTGAACCGGGTCGAGGGCGACCGGATCCTGACCGCCGAGCCGGTGCCCGCCGATCTGGTGCCTGGCACGCCCCTCTTCCGCAATCATGACCACCAGTTCCTGCGGGCCCTGGAGCGCCCCTCGGCGGAGCGCCGGATCGGGGTGAGCCTGGGCCTTGAGGCCAGCGGGGACCAGCTTTGCCTGACGGCGGAGGACGAGGACGGATTCCGGGCGCGGGCCTCCGTGCCCCGCCCCGGCGAGCTGGCGCGGGACCCCGACCGTGCCCTGGCCTCTTTGCGGGAGGGCCTGTCCAAGCTCGGCAACACCGATTTCGAAGCCCGGCAGGTACGCATCACCCTGGCCGACCCCGTTTTCCTGCCCGCGGCCCAGATCAATGCCCTGCGCCGGGAGGTGATCTCCGCCCTGGAAGCCGCGCGCCAGGCGGGTTTTGCTCGCCTGCCCCCCCGGGATGCGGTGGAACCGCCGGTGCCTTATCCAGAGGCCGGCCTGAGCTACCTCGCCAATGTGCTCAATGACCAGGCGCGAAACTTCTACCGCAAGCACGGCGTCGGCCTCATCGACGCCGCCTATGAAGCCGGCGAGGAGCGAGGCGAGGTGTCCCTCATGATCACCAAACACTGCTTGCGCTACAGCTTCAACCTCTGCCCCAAGGAAGTCCGGGGTATCCGCCCCGACCCGATGACCCTGGTCCATGGCCAGGATCGGCTCAATCTGCGTTTCGATTGCAAACGCTGCGAAATGCACGTGGAGGGACGAATCAAACCCGGTGTGTTGAAGGGCATCACCGCGTCACCCTTGAAGTTCTTCTCGAGCCGGCCAGCCGCCGCCTGAAGGCGCCCTCCCGTCCGTCACGCACCTTTTCGGCGAAGAATTTCGCCGCGGAGTTCGAAAAATTGCTCTCGCACTTCCCGCTCGATGAAGGTTTTGCCGACCACTGGCGGAATCCACACATCCGGGACCGAACGACCATGGAAGACGACCCGCGTCTCCTCGTCGCTACCCGATAGTTCGGTCACCCCATCCTGGCTCTTCATCGAGCCCTGAATAAGGTGGGATTCGATCCGGGTCATCGGAGTCAGGCGGATCTCCCTCGTCACATCGAAGGGAAAGGCGAGGAAACCCCGTCGGGCCGCTCCGCGCTGGCTAACCAGTAGGAGGTTGCCTTGGCGGGACAGGACCCGGCTCGCGCTGAGGTTGGAGATAAACGAGGTCATGTGGTCGAAGTCGGTGAGGACGGCCCAGGTCAGCGTCCGACTGGCCGGCACGGAGAACCCGACCTCCACTTCGACGGCTTCACCGACCAACGCCACCGCCACGAGAAGATCGTCTGCGGCGTGAGCGGTTGCAGCGGTTGCAAAGCAGGCAAACAGCAAGGGGAACACCACCAGGCCGAGCCGCCGGAAAATGGCCTGCCCCCTCTGCCCAGATGCTCGCATCACCGCCCCGGCGGCAGGCGTTCGATTCCGCGCAGCCGGTCCCCAGGCTTGATGCCCTTCTCGGCAAACCAGCCGTGATTCATCTCCAGGGCAAAGGTGGCGGGCGCCGCAGCGCAATGGTTGGTTTCGGTGCGGGGCTGCATCTCTTCAATGTTCAAAATGCGGCCCGACTGATCAAGGAATGCCACCGACAGGGGAATCAGGGTGTTGCGCATCCACATGCAGTGACGCGCGGCCTCGGTGAACACAAAGACCATCCCGCGCTGGGGAGCCATGGCCTCCCGATTCATGAGGCCAACCTGGCGGGACGCCGGAGTCGCCGCCAATTCCGCCTCGATTCGGAACATCCCCGCACCCAGTTCCACGACCGGCAGATCGGCCCGCGCCAGCGCGGGCAGACCCGCCGCCAGCCAGGCGACTGTTGTCATCAATACCGATCCGCTACGCATGGACCCTCCTGTCCCAATGGTAACCATGGTTGATCGCTTTAATCTCCGCCGCCGCGCTGCGGTCGGGGCCTTCGGAGCCTCACCGAACTTTGCGCCACGTCCAGGGGTGCCGCCCTGTCAGGCGGGGAAACGTCCCGCCAATCGCCCGGGTTCAGCCCGTCGAGGCGCCAGGAACCCATTGCGACACGCACCAAACGCAAGGTCGGTAGGCCGACTTTGGCGGTCATGCGCCGAACCTGACGGTTGCGCCCCTCGGTAAGCACCATCTCCAGCCAGGCGGTGGGAATGGATTTCCGGGTGCGGATGGGTGGCGTACGTGGCCAAAGCCAGTCTGGTTCGTCCACTGCCCGGACTTGGCAGGGGCGGGTCACGAAGTCCCCCAGATCAAGCGGCGCCCGCAAGGCTGCCAGAGCCTCCTCGGCGGGATTACCTTCCACCTGGACCAGATAGGTCTTGGGTGCTTTGTGACGGGGGTGGGCCAAGCGATGCTGAAGGGCGCCATCGTCCGTCAGGAGAAGCAAACCTTCACTGTCGGCGTCGAGGCGCCCCGCGGCATACACCCCGGGAACGGGTATCCATTGGGCCAGAGTGGCCTGGCTCGCCTGGCCGGTAAACTGGCTCAGGACGCCAAAGGGTTTGTTGAAAACAATCAATCGGGGCACGGCCAGTCGCCCTCAAGCCTCTCTGTTCCGGTGGGGGTGAGCCTTCGCCACCCCCCAGTCCTAGACGGCGTAGCGACGCAGTCGGAGCGAAAACTCCTGCAACTGCTGAATCCCGCTCGCCTCGGCGCGATCCAGCCAAGCCCGCAACTGGGTCAGCAACTGGTCGCGCGAGGCATTCGAGCGCGCCCAAAGGGCAATCAGTTCCTCTCGCATGCTGGCGATGGTCGCCAGTCGGGAACTGCGGGCCAGGAGCAGGGCCCGCTCGGCCCGGTCCCGTTCGCCGAGATCGTCAATCCCGGAAAACACCAGCCGGCGCAGGCGCTGAATCTCCAGCTTGGGCGATCGCTGGCCCAGGGCATCGAGTTCGTCGTGGCACAGGCGGCCCAGCGAAGCAACGTAGCGGGTCATGACGTCGTAACGATGGGTGATGATGGCCTGCAGCATCTCCAGGTCCACCACCTTGCGGACTTCACCGAAGCGGGGCTTGGGAATGACCTTGCGAACCTTGGCCAGCCCCAGCGTTTCGAGAATGCGGATGTACATCCAGCCGATGTCGAACTCGAACCACTTGGCCGAGAGCTTGGCCGAAGTTGCAAAGGCATGATGGTTGTTGTGGAGCTCTTCGCCGCCGATCAGGATCCCCCAGGGCACCAGATTGGTGGAGGCATCTGCGCAGTCGAAGTTGCGATAACCGCGGTAGTGGGCCAGGCCGTTGATGACCCCGGCCGCCCAGAAGGGAATCCAGATCATCTGTACCGCCCAGATGGTGAGGCCGATGGCACCGAAAAACAGGACGTCAAGGATCAGCATCAGTGAAATGCCAAAGATCGAATGGCGATACACATAGTGCTCGAGCCAGTCGTCAGGGGTGCCATGACCATAGCGCTCGAGGGTTTCGGCGTTGTTGGCTTCGGTCCGGTACAACTCGGCCCCTTCCAGCATCACCTTGCGAATGCCTTTGACCTGGGGGCTGTGGGGATCATCCACCGTTTCGCATTTAGCGTGGTGCTTGCGGTGGATGGCCGCCCACTCCTTGGTCACCATCCCGGTGGTGAGCCACAGCCAAAAGCGGAAGAAGTGGCTGGGAATGGGGTGAAGATCCAACGAGCGATGGGCTTGGTGCCGGTGGAGAAAGATCGTCACCGAAGCGATCGTGATGTGGGTGAGCGCCAGGGCCACGAGGCAGTAGCCCCACCATGGCAATTCAATCAAGCCCGAAAACATGAAATGGCAAGTCCTTGAAAAATGGATAAAACAGTTTACGCGAAAAGCCGATGGTCAGGGATCGCACAGGCGCTGACGATCATCCCTGTGGCTCATTGGCCGGTCCCGGCGACACTTGAACGAGGGTCGCCCCCCCTCCCGCGACCTCCAGACTGCCTCCCACAACCCGAATTTCGCGCTGGGGAAACGGGAACTGGATTTCCGCCCGATTGAAGCGGCGCCAGATCTCCAAATTCATCGCCGACACCACCGCCAGGGTGCCTTCCTGAGGGTCATTGATCCAGAAAGCCAGGCGCAGATCGATGCCGCTTTCGCCAAAGCCGACGAGAAAGGCCTTGGGCGAGGGATCCGCAAGACAGCGGGGCTGCTCCTTCGCCACCGCCACCATGATCGCCATGGCCTCCTCCAGATCCGTCTCGTAGGCGACCTGGATATTGATGGGTACCAGAACCTGGCTGTTGGTGAAGGTCTCGTTGAGCACCACCGAACCCACCAGGGTTTCGTTCGGAACGATCACCTCGACGCCAGTGGCCCCCTTCAGCACCGTGTAGCGGGTGGTAATCTGACTGACAATTCCCCGGTCGGTCCCGATGGAGATCAAATTGCCAATGCGGATGGAGCGATCCAGCAGAAGGATGAAGCCAGAAACATAATTGGCGGCGATCTTCTGCAGGCCCAGGCCCAGACCCACCCCGAGGGCGCCACCGAAGACGGAAAGGGTCGTGAGATCCAGCCCCACCATGGGCAGTGCGATCATCACCGCCACCAGGACCAGGATGCTCTTGGCCACCCGCACCAAAACCAGACGAACGTTGGCATCGAGCCCTTCGGTGCGGGTGAGGCGTTGCTCAAGCATCCCGCCCACCCAGAGGGCCACAAGTAGGGTGGCAAGTACCGAAGCGGTGCCCTGGAGGATCAGCCAAAGCGAAAACTCCGTCTTGCCAACTTTGAAGCCCACCCCCTCCAGCGCCTCGATGACTTCCGGCAGCCAGCCGAGGATATGCAATGCCACGACCCCCCAGGCCAGGGTCGCGAAGGCCCGCTCAAAAGCGCCCATCCAGCTCGCGTGACCGAACGCCTGGCGCAGCGCATAGACCACCAGGCGGATCAGGGCAAAAGAGGCGAGCAACGGTACAGCGAGGTTCAGCACTTCCACCGCCATCAGCGGCTTGAGCAGGCTGCGCAAAATGAACACCAGGGCCAGGGCGACGATGGGAAATAACACCCGTCTCAAACCGCCGCGACTGATCCGGTAGCGAAGCCGATCCCCGCCCGGGTGATCCGCCAGCCGCGCGAGGACCGTGCGTTGGACCAACCATGCGAGGCCCAAACAGGCGGCGAGGATGGCGAACTGGATCGCTACCCCGGGCTGGCGGAGATGTCCGTAGAAGTCGTTGGCAAGTCGGTAAAAATCAGGGCTTTCGAACATCAGGGTACGAAGGGCAGTTGGTGAATGGGGATTGCGTCGGCGCGATGACGCTCCCAGTTGGCCAAGTAACGGGCGGCGAGGCTGCGATCTCCCCGCACAATGAGTACGTTTTCAGCGTTACGTTCCCGCGCCGACCAAGTGAAATTGTAAGACCCGGTCACGATTACGGCAGCGCGGGTGTTGGCATCGATCAAGAGAACCTTGTTGTGGGCTGCGTTATAACGGGTTTCGAAGGCCACGGGGATGCCTGCGGCGAGGAGGTTGGGGATCCGGTTGCCACTCGGACGCCGGTTCATCTCTGCGTCCGCCAGCACCGCCACATCCACGCCCCGGCGATGGGCGCCCACCAGGGCCTCGGCGATCTCCCGGCTGGTGAATGCGTAGGCCTGGACACGAATCTGATGCCGGGCGGCTCGGATGAGGTCCAACAAGGTCGGTTCGATCGGGTCCCAGGGGGCAAACAGTGCCTCACGGCTCCCTGTGGCCGGTAAGGGTTCCCCCCGTGCTGGCTCGCCCGAAAATGTGGCTGCCAGAATCAGTCCGAAGACGCCGACGGCGGTGCGGAACTTGCCCGTCAGGATGCGCGCTCCAGGACCGCGGCAAAGAACCCGTCAGTGCCGTGAGTCGCCGGATCCAGATGCAGATCGTCGCCGCAGGCCAATGGGATGCCCTGCTCGGCAAGTACTGCCTGAGCAGGCAAGCGGGAGAAATCAGGTCGCTGGGAAAGAAATTCCGCGACGACCTCTTCATTCTCCCGCCGCAGCAAGCTGCAGGTGGCATAGACCACCCGCCCGCCCGGCCGAAGAAGCTGAGCTGCCGCAGCCAGTATGGCGGCCTGCTTGATCGCGAGATCGGCCACCGAATCCGGCGTCTGCCGCCACTTGAGGTCCGGGTTCCGCCGCAGCGTACCCAGACCGCTGCAAGGTGCATCGACCAGGACCCGATCGGCCTTGCCGGCCAGGCGCTTCAACCGCGGGTCCCGTTCGCTGTCGATGAGCATCGGATGGATGTTGGATAGCCCGGCCCGGGCCGCCCTGGGTTTGAGCTTGGCGAGGCGTTTGTCGGCCACGTCGAGGGCATACAGGCGCCCGGTTCCCCGCATCAGGGCGCCCAGTAACAGCGTCTTGCCACCGGCCCCAGCACAGAAATCGACTACCAGCTCACCCCGCCGAGGAGCCACGAGGTAGCCCAGGAGCTGACTCCCCTCGTCTTGGACCTCGAGCGCACCAGAAAGGAACAGCGGATGCTTATTAAGCGCCGGCTTTTCCTCCAGGCGGATGGCCGTTGGGGACCAGGCCCCGGGGTGAGCAGCGAGGCCATCGGCACTCAGGCGGGCGAGCGCCTCGTCGCGCTTGATCTTAAGGACATTCACCCGCAGATCCAGCGGCGCCGGTCGATTGAGGGCGGCGCACAATGGCGCGAGGGCATCGCCAGCGACCTCGCCGCCCAGGGCCTCCAGCAGCCAGTCAGGCAATTCGCATCGGTCGGCGAATCCCAGCTCAGGGGCCGGCCGCCCCTTGGCAGCCCCGAGAGCCTCCCGCTCGCCCCCCTCAAGGGCGTCCTCCAACTGGCGCAGGGACACCCCTTCTCCACGAACAAGCCAGGCGATGAGAACTGCCCGGGGCATCGCGTCCGGCCCTGCCCAAATCCGGGCTGAACGCAAATGGCGGAGGACGGCATACACGGCCTCGGCAATCCATCCCCGGTCCTGGTGGCCTAATTGCGGGTGGGCACGAAAATAGCGCGATACGGTGGCATCCGCCGGCTGGGTAAAGGCCAACAACTCCCCCAGCAACGTGGCGGCGTGGTTGAGGCGAACACGGGTGATGCGACGTTCGGGCAGGACACTCATTGGGGTACCTGGGTGGATGGGCGGCGGGGCGGCGGTGGATCCAGCACGATGCTGCGGGCCCGTTGATCGAAGGTGTCGCCGTCGCGATCGACGACGACGATGCGGACCGGAAGATACGCGAATTTCTCCGCAAGCCAGAGATCAAGGGTCAGGCTGCCATCTTCGGCGCGGGCCCGCAGGTGGTGCGCCCGCAACGATCCGATGGGAAGATCGACCTGGTCGACCCCCACCGCTTCGATGACTGCCGGCGTGGCCGCCTTGTTACTGACTAGGGTCAGCCGCAGATGCGGGGGCGGGTCACCAAGCAAGGCCAGTTGATGCCAAATGGAAAGTACATCCTGATCGCCGGGTTTGAGCGCTGCATGGCGAGGCGCGCCACGATGGCGATGAACCGTCGCCTCACCGGTTTCCCAGTCAAAATCAGCCGACTCCTCCGCCTTACCGGATTGATCCACCCAGAAACGGTCCGGCCGCAGCCCGTCGGCGGTCAGGCGGCCCTCGCTGTGCTGGGCATAGCGCAGATTGTGCAGCAAGGCCGTGAGGCCCACGGTCTCAACAAGGGAGGTCATGCGGTAGCGTTGCCCGTCCTGCTCCCAAATGTGCTCCGTGCGCCCGACAAGAAAATCTCGGTTGCCATAGAAAACGTCGTAAAGGATGCGACCGCCACGGGGCCACTCGGGGCCGTTGGAGTGGGCTTCGGCCACAGGAATTTGAGGTTCCGCCGGCGTCGCCCCAGCAGCCGGGGGCGGTAGGGCGGGAGGCGCAGGCGCATTCGTCACTTCCGGCGGCACCGCCGGTCCGATGCCAGTCGAGGTGGACCGGGTGGCGGGCGGTGGTGTCACGGCGGGTGTCTTTGGTTTGGCCTTGACCGCGGGCCGTGGCGGCGGCGGTGTGTCCACCGGTCGGGCAACAAGGGCCACATCGATCCGGTCCGAGGCAACACCGGTCGGATCGGGCAAGGCCCATCCCGGCAACCCGAGGACCAGCAGATGGATCAGGATCGAGGCGGCAAGGGCCGCCAGCAGCCACCTTGTGGTACGAGAACCCATGAATCGACCAGTCGGGCGCCTCAGTCGCCCAGGTCCTCGGGCGGATGGAGCAACGCGATGCTCCCCGTCCGCGCCTTCCGCACTCGTACTCGAAGGCCGTCGACCTCGACCCGCCCCTGGACCAGCCAGCGTAGGGCCTGGGGATAGATACGGTGCTCCACGGCCAGCACCCTGGCCGCCAGCCTGGCTTCGTCATCATCCTCCTCCACCGGAACTGCCGCCTGGACGATGATCGGGCCGGCGTCGAGCTCCGCCGACACCAGGTGCACCGTCGCACCATGGAGTTTGACCCCGGCCTCAAGGGCCTTACGGTGGGTGTGGAGGCCCGGAAAAGCGGGAAGCAGGGACGGATGGATATTGATGAGGCGACCGGCGTAACGACGGACGAACTCGGGGGTGAGAATCCGCATGAAGCCAGCGAGGACCACCAGATCAGCCTGATGGCGATCGATGCATTCTGATAACGCCCGGTCAAAGCCCGACCGATCTGCAAAATCCCGGTGATTGATGACCTCCGCGACGATCCCGTGGCGACGGGCGAAGGCGAGCCCGGCTGCCTGGGGATCATTGCTGATGACCGCAGCGACTTTGGCTTCAGGGATGCCGGCATGGACGATGGCCTCCATGTTGGAGCCTCGGCCGGAGATAAGGATGACGATATTTTTCATGGACTACGGGCCGGCGCCCAGGGGCAAGATTTCGCCGCAGCGACGTTCGAGGAGAAACCCGATCTAGGCCTGTGGCACCGCCGCGAGGCGATGCCGCAACCAGCCAATGGCGATGGGCAGGAGCGACAAGGCGATGATGGCGAGAATGACCTGTGTAAGATTCTCGCGGACGAAGGGCAGATTGCCGAAGAGGTAACCGCCAAGGGTAAGCGAAAAGATCCAGATGCAGCCCCCCAGGCAGTCAAGCGCGACGAAACGGGAATAACCCATCTTTGCCACCCCGGCCACGAAGGGGGCAAAGGTGCGGACCAGCGGAAGGAAGCGGGCGATGATGATCGTCTTACCACCGTGACGCTCGAAAAAGTTGTGCGTCTTTTCGAAGGCGCCCTTGTTGAACAGGCGGGAATTCTCCCAGCGGAACACCTTCGGACCGACCGATCTCCCGATCCAGTAATTCGTGTTGTCGCCGAGGATGGCCGCCGCCAGCAACACCCCGCAGAGAATGCCGATGTCCATCCCCCCGCCGGCGGCCAGGGCCCCGGCAACGAACAGCAAAGAATCTCCCGGCAGGAAGGGAAAGATCACCAAACCGGTTTCACAAAAGATGATCAGGAACAGAATGAGGTAGATCCAGGGGCCAACGTCTGCAAGAAGCGCCGCCAGATGGGTATCGAGGTGAAGAATCAGGTCGGCAAAGGCCGCGAGGAGTTCCATTGGACGGGCGGTCGAAGCAAAGCTCCTATGATACCTGACCCCGAGGAAGGTTCCTCACCCGCCGCCTGCGGATCCTGCCCCTCAGGTACCCGCCAGCCACTCCCTGGCAAAATCCGCGGCCGGCAGCGGATGGGCAAAGAGATACCCCTGGAACTGATCGCACCCCATGGCCTTCAAAGTGTCCTGCTGGGCGGCAGACTCGACCCCTTCGGCGACGACCTGGAGATCCAGCGCATGGGCCAGGGCCATGATGCCCCGGACGATTGCCTCGTCAGCAGGGTCAGACGCGATCTCATGAACGAAGGAGCGATCGATCTTGAGGATGTCCACCGGAAGCCGCTTGATATAGCTCAGGGAGGAATAGCCGGTGCCAAAGTCGTCGATGGCCAAACGGATTCCCAGGTGCTTCAGGCGATGCAGGGTAGACAAGGTGTCGGTCGCATGCTCCATCCAAACGCTTTCGGTGATCTCGAAAACCAGCCGCCGCGGGTCAGTCCCGGTACGCCCAAGAAGCGCTTCGAGGCGACCAAGAAAACCCGGATCCTGCAACTGGATGCTGGATAGATTCACCGCTACGGAAAATCCGGGCAGATGGGTCATCCAGGCCCGGGCTTGTTCGAACACGGTTTGCAGGACCCATTCCCCAATGGGGATGATGAGGCCGGTCTCTTCCGCCAAGGGGATGAACTCCACCGGGGGCACCGGGCCCCGCGTGGGATGATCCCAACGGAGCAGCGCCTCGGCCCCCACCACCTGACCCGTGACAGCCTCCAGCTCCGGCTGGTATTCCACTCTCATCTCACCGCGCTCGACCGCGCGACGCAGGGCGGATTCCAACTGCAGATGGCCGCTGATCTTGGCATCCATGCTGGATTCGTAAAAACGGTAGCCCTTGCTGGTGCGCTTGGCCCGATACATGGCGGTGTCGGCGTGGCGCAGCAGAGTGCTGACATCTTCCCCGTCCTGAGGGTAAACGGAAATACCGATGCTAGCCGCCACGAAGAGCTCGTGGCCGGCCACGGAGAATGGTTCGGCCAGACTATTCGCGATCTTGTTCGCCACCTGAGCCGCGGCATTGATGTCCACCAGGCGCGATAGAACGACCGTAAATTCGTCTCCTCCGAGTCTGGCCACGCAGTCGCCGGCCCGCACGCAGTGACGTAATCGTTGGGCTACGCCTTCGAGCAGGCGGTCCCCCACGTCGTGGCCCAGGGTGTCATTGACATATTTGAAGCGGTCGAGGTCGAGGAACAATACCGCCAGACGAGATCCATCGCGCCGGGCCTGATCGATCGCCTGATTGAGCAGGTCGGTCAGGAGGGTCCGATTCGGCAGGCCCGTCAGACTGTCGTTGTAGGCGAGGTGACGGACGTGACGCTCGGCCTTGAAGGCTTCGACGCTGCGGCGAACTCGCTGGACCACCACGTTGAGGTGAAGCGGCTTGGTAATGTAGTCGATGGCCCCCGCAGCGTAGGCCCGTTCAATGGAGTCCCGGTCATCAAGAGCCGTGATCATCAGAACCGGAAGCTCCGCGCCCTGGGGGAGTTCTTTCATTCGCCCGCAGACAGTGAAGCCATCCATGTCCGGCATCATCGCATCCAGCAGCACCACATCAGGGACCACCCGTTCGAGCAGGTCCAGCGCCGCCTGGCCGTCGGGGGCCTCATGGATGTGCATCCCGCTCAGCTGCAGCGCGTACCGCAGGGCCGACCGGGTGCTGCGATCGTCATCGACGATGAGGACCACCGCGTTGGTCAACGTCGCATCCACCGGCGCATCCCCTGCTCCGCCCAGTTCTCGCCGTAGGGCTGCGTCCACCCGTCCGAGCTCTTCCTGCAAGGCATCCACCAGGGGTTCTGCTTCCACAAGATCGTGGCGCTCGGCACACTCCTGGACCTCCTGGGCGACCTGGGCCAGCTTGACGGCACCCAATGTGCCGGCTGACCCCTTCAACACGTGGGCAGCATGACGAAGCGACGCTCCATCCCGGCTATCGATGCTCTTGCGCATCGACCTCACGTGCATAGGAGCATCCTCCAGGAAGGGAAGGATGGCCTCTCCTAGCGCCCCACCCAGGGCGTCCCGAAGGCGGGAGATCGCGGCCGGGTCGAGAATTTGCTGTGAGGGTGATGGATGGTGCGCCCCCGCGGGGTCGACCGAGTCCGGCCCGCCCAGCACCGTGCAGAGGTTTGGCGGCAACCAGCGACGCAATTTGACCCTCAGGGATTCCAGCGTGACCGGCTTGGCCAGATGGTCGTCCATCCCGGTGCCGAGGCATTTCTCCACGTCCGCCCGGGTGACGTTGGCCGTCATCGCGATGATCGGAGTGTGGACGCCCGATTGCTCCTCCCGGAGCCGGATCAGCCCCGTCGCCTCATACCCGTCCATTTCCGGCATCTGGCAATCCATCAGGATGATGTCCCAGCCACGCTCCTGATGGGCGCGGACCGCCTCCACCCCGTTGGCGGCAATTACTGCGATGCCGCCCAAATGGCCAATCATGCTGCGGGTGATGGCCTGGTTGGTGCGGTTGTCCTCCGCAACCAGCACCCGATAGGCGCCGGCCGACGCGGCCGGCAAGGCAGCCTGCTCGACCGATGGCCTGCGGCTGGCCGACTGCCCGCGACCAAGCGCATCGGCGACCAGCCGTTGGCGAACCGGCTTCGCCAAAACGCTGGCAAAGGGCGCGGGCAGCCCGCCGGGCCGCTCAAAAAACGGGGTGATGAGAACCCACTGAGCCCCCTCCAGCGCGGGCGCCTGGGCGATCCGGCCCCATTCATCCGCCGCCAGCCCGGCGGACGATTCGTCGACAAGAAGAATCGGATTGCGCTCGAAGCGGAACGTCCCCTGATCAAGACGCCGCTCGAAGTCGACCGCCGAGCGGAATGCCAGGGTCGTCACCCCGAAGCGCTCAAGAATGGTGGTCAGACTCTCCGCGACGATGGGACTGTCCTCGATCAGAACAACATCCGGCCCAGCGGTTGCGGAAGGAGTGTCCTGGGTGTCCGGCCTCAGCCCGAGCGGACATTCAAACCAGAATAGGCTTCCGCCGCCGGTACGCCGCTGATATCCGATCCGGCCTCCCATGACCTCCACCAATTGGCGGGAGATGGCCAACCCCAGACCGCTGCCCTGATAGCGCCGCGAGGCCGAGGCGTCGGCCTGCATGAATGACTCGAACATCCGCTCCTGGAATTCATCAGAGACTCCGGGTCCGGTATCCAAAACCTCAAACCGGAGCCAGATATCGGTGCCTGATCGCCGGATCTCAGCCACCCGCAGGCCTGCCTCGCCGGTATCGGTGAACTTGACGGCATTGCCGAGGAGATTGGTCAGCACCTGCCGGAGCTTGCGCGCGTCACCGTCCAGCGTCGGAACCGGATTGAGGTGGATGGCACACCCGACCTCAAGCCCTTTCTGGTGAGCCTGACTGGCCACACTGTCTACCACACCTTCCGCCAGGTTAAGCAGATCCAGAGGGCGACGTTCCACCTCGGCACGCCCGGATTCGAGCCGCGAAAAGTCGAGAATGTTGTTGACGAGGTCCAGCAGATTTTGCGCAGAGTCCCAGGCGATCTCCGCGAAATCCCTAGACTTCGCCGGCAGCGAGGTGGACATGAGCATGTCCAGCGTGCCAATGACGCCATTCAGGGGCGTGCGGATTTCGTGGCTCACCGTAGCAGCAAACTGTGCCTTCAATTTGGCAAACGCCACGGCCTCATCGCGAGCCAGGACCAGTTCCTGTTCCCGCTGCTCCAGAACGGACATCATCCGATTGAAGGCCCTGCCCATATCCGCAATGTCCTGGGGCCCTTCCAGGGAAGCGCGGAGCCCGGTTTCCCCTTGCTCAGCGCGGCTCATTACCTCCGACAAGTCGCTCACCGGACTGGTAAGTCGTCGCGAAACCGCCCGGGCCATCAACACGAGAATGGCGGCAAAGGCCATCGACAGCGTGAAGTTGGCGACAAAAACTTCTTTTTGCACGGTTTCGAGGGTGGTCTGCGACTGGACTACCCAAACAAAACCAAGCATTGACGCGGTCGGCTCCTGGGCATCGAAGGGCGAGGAGGTCATCTGTCCGGCCTCCACCACGCTGGCAAAGGCCCAGGCGTCGTCCCCTTCATACATAAGGGGAGTGCCCGGCTGAGCTGGTCCATTGCCGACAACATCAAGCCACGGGGGGGGCAATGAGCCGGCTTTCACCCTCCGGGCCACCAGCCGGCCCGTCGCATCGCGCAATTCGACGACGATCACGTCCGGGTAGGCCAGGGCTGCCTGGATGGCGCCCTCGGCATTTTCCGCCGCACCCGACACCAGAGCCAGACGGCTTTGCTCACCCAGCGTGGCAGCGATCCGCTGGCCCTGGATCGCCAAGGCATTGCGGATTGCGCGGCCACTCTGGATCGAGCTGGCCACCGCCACCGCGAGGGCCAGCGCAACGGCCCCTAGCCCGACGTAGACGCCAAGTTGCTCCCGGAAGGTAGCACCTCCCAGGGCCCGAAGAATCTTGCGTGGCCAGGATCGTGAAGACTGCATTTAGCGCCTATTGTGCCGGAAGGATGAGCTCAATACCTTGCTGGCGCGGGTTGATGCTGATTCCCAGGTGCTGGGCCGACCGCTGATTGACCGCCAACAGGACTTCCCGCAAAGGCGTAACGCCAGTCGGATTGGTACTGCCGCTCAAAACTGCCTGGGCTACGACGCCGAGGCGCCGTCCGAGCCGTTCGTTGTCGGGGTAAAGCGTGAAAAGCGCACCCCGCCGGACGTGCCCGAGATTGCTTGAGAATAGGGGCATGTTACGTCCCCAGGCTTCTTCGAGGACGAAGGGC
This sequence comes from Zoogloeaceae bacterium, assembly GCA_016791025.1. Lineage (GTDB taxonomy): Bacteria > Pseudomonadota > Gammaproteobacteria > Burkholderiales > Rhodocyclaceae > JAEUNX01. The sequence goes on from JAEUNX010000054.1 coordinate 42,646, forward strand.
AGGATGGTGCTCTCCTCGGCCCCGACCGGATCCTGCAGCAACCAGATGGCATCCTTCTTGGGATCAGCGAGGTCGAAGATACTGTGGTAGGCGCGGGCCGCTGCTTTGAGATCTGCCACCTCGGTCACGACGAGTTCCAGCCCGGCGCTCTTGGCGCTCTCCTTGGCAATCCGGATCTGCCATCCACTATTCGCTGGCTCATAAACGGCAAAGATACGCCTGACCTCCGGGAGAAATCCCTTGAGGCGGGCAAACAAAAGTGCCGGGTCCGGTGCGAGGCTATGGATTGCCACCGATCGCGACTCGGCCTCCGGCGCATTGACCACCGCGCCAACCACGACCGGAATCTTGGGCTCAAGGCCGCCGGCAACGTTTAAACCCTGGCGGCCGAGGGCGATGACCAGGCGGACATCCTGACGACGCAAGTCCTCAGCCACATCCTGGACCGTCGCACGCCCGCCCACCGCCACAGTCAGTGCGCGACCCCCAAAACGATCCTGAATGCCTTCGACGATCTTGAGGAATACCCCTCGATAGGGCTCACCGACCTCGGGATAGACCACCGCAATCGGCCCGACGAGTTCGGCTCCGGCCGATCGGACAATGGCAGCCCAAATAAGGCAAACGACTATCAGACGCCAGGGGCTGAGGCGGCACCGAATGACGATTCGCATCGGATCGATCGCGGTCACGTCCTAAAAGGCGATATCGCCCTGGAGAACAAGCTGCCGCCCGGGAAGCGGAATGTCATAGGGCAATAGGCCGGGAGCTGGGCTGGGCTCTCGAGCATCCACGTCAAAGGCATTTTTCACCGCCAAGGTAATCGACCACTGACGATTTGGCGACTCGGTTCGCAGCGCGACGTCGGTAAGCGCGTAGTCGGCGATCGGCCCACGGAGGTCACTGGATTCCCTCCGGCGATCAGCCACCCAATTCGTCTGCGCGTTGAGGGACCACCCCGGCGCGAAGCGCCAGTCTCCCCGCAAAAATGCCCGGTTGCGCGGGGCCAACCCGGGATCCTTGCCGGTATCCGGGTCCCAGGTTTGCTGGTGGGAATAGTTTCCCGAAATCCGCAGCTGGCGGGTTGCATCCCAGGCGAACTCAAGCTCGACACCTCGGCCAACCAGCTCGCCAGTATTCTGCGCGGTGTTGCCGGTACTTGGATCCGCATTGGCCACCTGCCGGACGACATCCTTCATGCGGAATGCGTAGGCGTTGGCCCCGAACTGGAGCGCTGGGTTCACCTGCCAGGTAACGGCGGCTTCATGGGTTTCGATGGTTTCCGGCTTCAAACTCGCATTGCCAATCGCGACGGGATTGTTGATGGCGTAGAGTTCGACGAAGCTGGGGGCCCTGAATGCGCGCCCATAAAGTAGCTTGGCCGTCACGTTGTAGGCAGCCTCCCAGACGAGGGCAACGCGTGGATTGGTCGTTCCGCCGAAATCCGAGTAGCGGTCGTGCCGAATCCCGGCAGTCAAGACCCAATCGCGGGCAATCGTCCATTCATCCTGTCCATAGATGTAGCGCACAATCCGACTGTGGGGTCGAAGAAATGGACTCACATCCGAGACATCGACAACGCCGCCGAGGGACATGGGAACGGTGCCAATGCCAGGAATTGCAACCAATTCATAGTTTTTGGCTTCCTCTACCCGGTAAAGATCCAATTTTTGATATCCGGCTCCCAGGCGCAGGCGATGATCCCTAAAGCCCGCATAAGTGGCCGCGCCCGAGAGCCCTGCATGGCGCTCCCACTTGAATGGCGAACCCCTCATCCCGTCAGGAAATGCGCCGCCGAACGCTCCGGGCGGAAAGAGCACCAAATCGGCCTTTTCATAGTAGTCGTCGTAGTTTGCCCTCAGACTCAATTCCCAGTCGCGGAACCAGTCCCGATTCCGCCATTGGAGATCCGCCCCAAATCGCTCACCCCATCCTCTCCCCTCCGGGTCCAGGGTGCTCGACAAGCCCGCGCCAGTACCGACGTCGCTGCGCTTTTTGTAAGCCATCCGAAGGGACCAGTCACCCAGATAGGCCTTAACGCCGATGTCGGTGGAACGCTGACTCAAACTCATGCTGCCCGGGGCCCGGGAGACGGAAGTGCCGAATACCTGGTCCAGCATCGTCTGCTGGTCCGCCAGAATGGTCCGATCGGCACCACTGGTGCGGCCTTGATAAAAATAGCCCAGGTAGCGGATCGTCTCGCTGGCCGACCCGTAACTGGCGAACAATTCGCCGGTTCTGAACGACCCGCCTGCGATGGAAAGGTGCCCGCCCTCAAGTTCTTCAGGCGATTTGGTGATGATATTGATCACGCCGGTCAAGGCGTCGGCACCATAAAGCGCCGACCCGGGCCCGCGAATGATTTCGATGCGCGAAATCATTTCCACTGGCACCGAACCCCAGGCAACTCCGCGATCACCCAGGAAAACACTGGTACTGGGGAGATCATCAACCAGAACCAGGACCTGAGGATTGAGCTGGGTGTGAATTCCGCGAAAACTGTAAATCGGGCTGTTTACGTTGGTCGAACGCGAGACATGCAGCCCAGGCACCTGAGCCAGTACGTCTTCGACCGACCTTGCCCCCATGGCCACGATTTCCGCAGCCGTGATGACGGAGGCAACGGCCGGCGCTCGCGCTGTGGGCTGTACCGAGCCAGTCGCAATCGAGACGAACCCCTTGCCGCCATATACTTGCGCAAGGTCTTCGTCTTCTACGGACGCTGCCGCGGCGCCTTGCCAGGGTGTCCAGACAGCGATCAAGGCTACGAAGGCGCCAATGGCACGCCCGTTGGTGTGGCGGATTAGTGGGTCCATAGCCATTCCTGAAATGTCATTCCGCCGGACATAACGGTAGGGTGACGGCGACTTTTAAGGCCAGCGTCTGGGAGGGGGGCCATTGTATGCCAATCCAGCGCAACGCGTTGGCATAATCCCGCCGGCTGGCTTTTCCAGGGCTTCCGCATAACAGGGCTGCATTCCCGCAAGAAACGCCGGAAAAGCAAAGGAATAAAACTCTGCTGGGCTTAGACCAAGGTCGGTGGCGAGCGCAGCGGCAAGCCCCCCGTAGTTCATCTTCAGCCGCCATCGATTTCGCTGTAGAACGTCGTCGATTTCAACAGCCAGACGCTGCCCTGGCCCAAGCGGAAATCCAATCTGGGCGAGGTGGGCGCGCAGTGGGGCCAAACGCTCGTCGTCGGCCGTAAAGGGGCGCCCATAGCCGGCCAGGCTGCGCCGGCAGCGCAGTTCCTGGGCCACAATCTCCGCGAGGTCCTCACCCTGATCGAGCATCTTTTGCGTCCGCTGGAGAAATTCGATGGCCCGCAAGTCGATCTGGCGTCCGAATATTGCCGCCTCGGAAATCGCCAGTGCCGCCGACATGGCCAAGTTGCCCGTACTTCGCGTCGTTCCAGCCAATGCTGCCACGCGGTTGTTCCAGATCCGACTGTCCGGGTAGCTCGTGTAGGTCCATAGGGCGTTAAAGACCTTCAGTTCCCTCTCGCCATAACGCCGGCCGGTGATCCCAAAGACATAGAGCTCCATCCAGGATGCTTCACCCAATTCTCGGTGGAGATCCTTACCACGGAACACCACCCGCTCGCCGCCGAAGCATGCCCCGACCGCTGTGCGGAAGGGACCCTCCCAGTCTTCAAGGGGATGACAGGGTTTCATGGCATGGCACCCGGGGAGGGGGAGAAATATTCTGCCGGGTCCTTGTGCTTCAAGGCCCCCTCCTGCAAAAGTTCGATGTCGCCAAAGGGCAAGGCCTTGTAACTCTTACTTCGCATTTCCAATGCGTGGGCGGCAGCCCCAGGTAGGCACAACAGAAGATGCAGCATCTCAGCCTGATCCGCATCCAGACCTAGGTCGATATAGGCTGCCGCGGCCACGCCCGTCATCGCCAGACCCCGCATCGCCTGGTGTTCGAGGCCCTCGCGATGGATAGATAGGCTGGCCAAGGCGCCATTTGAAACAATGGTGGTGAAGTGGGCTAAGGCCTGTCGCACCGGCAGCGCACAGTCGCGGCTATGGGGATCAAAGCCAGGCCAAGTGTCGTCGGCAGGCCAGATGTCTGCCGCATCCTGCTCGGTCTTCGCTAATGCCGCAAACATCTTCATCGCATCCTTCTTCGCCTCCCGCCAGGCGTCGACGGCGAGAAACACCTCCCGCGCACCCCCTACCCTCCCGGCGCCGACGGCCAAAGCCGCCATCAGGCTGGCGGCGGCCGGCGCGCGACCAGCTCCACCGCACATCGCGGCGTGGACCGCTGGGGCCCGTGGCCCCGAATTCGCCAACACCACGGCGAGCCCGTTGAGCACCCCACGCTGCGTGGCAGTCGGAGCCTCGCCAGCAAAGAGGAGGAACACCATATCCGCCCACCCCGCCCGCGGCAGCATGTCTCCAAAAACGTCATAACCGCGACATCGTGCAACCTCCGCCACGAATGGATTGTCGCCCGCCTCCTCCTGCCAGATCCCGCTTTCAATTCGATGCATTTCAATTGGCCTGCAATGTTCTGGATCGCACCGCCATCGGCGGGGTCGCGTCGCGATCAATGCGGACGTCGACGAGTAACGGTCCGCCCTGCAGATCAAAGGCACTAACATCCAGGTCGTCGAGGTCCGCGTCCTGGGCAATGGTGAGGGCCTTGACACCCATGGCGGTGGCGAAGGCCGCGAAGTCCACTGGCGGCAACTCGTAACCAACCGCCTCGGCGCCCGCCAGGCGCTGGCCGTGCATCACCATTCCCAATGCGCTGTCGTTGAGAACGATAAAGATCACCGGCAGGCGCTCGGCCTGGGCGACGGTCATTTCCTGCCCATTCATGAGCAGACTGCCGTCCCCGGTCAGACAGATGACCGGCCCCCCCCGGTTTGCGAATGCTGAGCCAATCGCTGCGCCGATGGCCCAACCCATAGCGCCAAAATCGAGGCTCACGTTCAACCAGCTTCTCGGCCGCCCCCGGCGATCTGCCCGATACGGACCAAGCCGGGCCCCGGGCAAAGCTTGGGTCTGGCCGCGGCGGTCCCGCACTCGCAAGCAATGAATGGCCCAAGCCATGCTGTTTCCGCTGTCGGCGAAAAGGCGCAGGTTTGAGGGTGCGGTTGTCGAAATTCGCCCCAACAGCGCTTCCGGGGACACCCCCGGGGCAAGCTTGTCGCCACCAACTGCTTCGGCTGCATCCTCAGCCGGATTCACACTCAAAACCTCCTGGCTGCCGGCGGGCCTGGGTGGGAGTGCTTCTTGCAAGCGAGCCACAACGTCCTCGAGGTCGCCACAGACATGGAGTCGCGCCATGGGCGATTGGGGAAAATAGTCTGGAATGGCATCCACATGGACCAGGCGATCGTTAAGGATGGCCTTGGACCAACCCGCGGTACCGACCTCCCCGAGGGGTGAACCGAAAACAACCACCAGGTCACGATTGGCGGCAAGCGCCTCGTTGGCGCTCGCGTGACCGGCAAAACCGAACACCCCGCGGAATTGCCGGTGATACGGGTCGATCAATCCCTTCGCATCCGGTGTCGTAACAAAAGGGCAATCCAGCCAGTCTGCGAGATCGGTGATCCGGCGCGCCGCAGCCAGGGCCCGCTCACCAATAACCAGGATGGGATTGCTGGCCCGCCGCAACAAATCGACCAAATCCTCAACGGCCGAAGAATCCGCGAACACGGGCGCCCGGCAAAGCTGGCGGAGACTCTGGTGCCCCAATGCGCCGATGACTTGCTCCCGCTGGACATCGACGGGAATTGCGAGGTGCGCGGGCCCGCGCAATTGCGAGGCCCGCATCAGGGCGGTGGTAACCATGGTTTCGACTTGGGCCGGGCTCGAAACCAGGGCGTTGAAAATCGTCGCGCCGGCATAGATCCCCATCACGTCGATAGCCGCTGAGCTCGACTCCTGCACCGCCCGCCGGCCGAACTTGGACAAGGCCGATTGTCCCGTGAGGGCGAGTAGCGGCACTCGGTTTTCATGGGCACTGGCAACGCCGGTGAGCTGATTGGTCGCCCCCGGACCGGCCGTGGCAATACACACGCCAATTCGGCCAGTTTCCCGGGCATAGCCCTCGGCCATAAATGCTCCACCACTTTCGTGGCGCACGGTGATGATTCGCGGTCCCCCGAGCCGCTCGCGCCGGGCAAAGGCGTCAAAGAATGGCTCGATCCCGCCCCCCGGGACCCCAAACACGTACTCCACGCCCGCCACCCGAAGGTAGTCGACTACGAGATCCGCAACCGTCATCACTGACCGGTCCTGAATCGGATCCACCACTCCCTGAGCCACTCTGTCCATCTTGGGCAATTCCAAAGCTAGTGTCACCAAAAGAAAGAAACCGACGCTCCATTGCGGAGCTCCTGGGCACGATACCCGATCGACGGAAGGACCGGTCACGAGAACAAATATGGGAATCCCGCTTTATTCCACCAGGCTGAATCACTGCGGCGGTACCTGCTTTTGGCGGCCCCCGTATAATTTGTCATTCCCCACCGCCGCGCCTGCCCCGTGCCTGCCATCCACCGCCTGTCCGAACTCCTCATCAACCAGATCGCTGCTGGCGAGGTGGTTGAGCGCCCGGCGTCGGTATTGAAGGAGGTCCTCGAGAATGCCCTGGACGCCGGCGCTACCAGTGTCGATGTCGTTCTGGAGGAAGGGGGCATTCGTCGCCTCAAGGTCAGTGACGATGGCATCGGGATCGACCGCGACGACTTGCCTTTGGCCATCGAACGCCACGCCACCAGCAAGATCAGCAGCCTCGATGACCTCGAACGCGTGGGCACCCTTGGATTCCGCGGTGAAGCGCTCGCGGCAATCGCCGCAGTCTCCCGCCTTCGTATCGCCAGCCGAGCCAAGGGGGCCGCGCACGCCTGGGCCATCGCGGCCGACCGTCTGGAATTGGCCCCAGCCGCCCTCAATCAGGGAACCGTGGTCGAGGTGGCAGACCTGTACTACAACACCCCTGCCCGCCGCAAATTCCTCAAGGCCGAGAACACTGAATTCGCCCATTGTGCTGACGTCTTTCGCCGCACGGCGCTGGTCCGCCCTGACGTGGCGTTCCAACTCACCCATAACGGCCGCGTGGTGCACCGATTGCCTGTGGCGGAGGCGTCGCGGCGAGCCGCGGCCCTCCTCGGCGCGGAGTTCGTGGCCGAGGCCCGGGCGGTGGACGTCCACGTAGGTGCCGTGCGGCTTTGGGGCCTGGCCGCCCTCCCCGCCCAGGCCCGGAGCAATCGCGAAGGCCAGTTTTTCTTCGTCAATGGGCGCTTCGTTCGGGACAAGCTTCTGACCCACGCCGCCCGGGAAGCCTATGCCGATGTCCTGCATGGCAGCCGGCATCCCGCCTATCTCCTTTTCCTTGACCTGGACCCAGCGGCGGTGGATGCCAATGTTCATCCAGCTAAGACCGAGGTGCGATTCCGGGACGCCCGCGCCATTCATCAGTTTGTCTTCCACGCCCTGACTCGCTGCCTGGCGGAACCAGTGGCAGGGCACCCCGGCGACACGTCATTTCCTGTGCCTTCACATTCCGTGCCCACGCCCTCGCCCCAGGCACCGGCAGACGTCTGGAAGGCTGGGCCTCGACAAGTCCCCTTGGCCATGGAAGCGCCAAGCCGGCCCTACTTCGACTTTCTTTCCCCGGCCGCCGGAGCGGCACGCCAAGCCTCACCCGTTTCCCATGAGGAGTCCGAAGATAGACCTCCGTTGGGCTTTGCCCTCGCCCAACTCCATGGGGTTTACATTCTGGCCGAGAACGCAGCCGGCTTGGTGATCGTCGACATGCATGCTGCCCATGAACGGATTCTCTATGAGCGGCTGAAATCGGTGCTCGATGGCGAACCGGCGATCCAGCGGTTGCTCATCCCAGCCGTGCTAGCCCTCGGACCGACAGACTTTGCAGCGGCCGAGGAGCATGCCAAGGTCCTCCACCAGTTGGGCTTCGACACCAGTCCGGTCGGTCCCCAGGAGATCGCGGTCCGTAGCGTTCCGGCCCTGCTCGCCGAGGCGCCCGTGGCCGAACTCGTGCGTAGCCTGCTGGGCGAATTGCGGGAGTTTCCCGCCAGCGAGGTGATTACCGCCCGACGCAACGAGCTCCTGGCCACCATGGCTTGCCACGGGGCGGTGCGCGCCCATCGCCGCCTGACCTTGCCGGAGATGAATGCCCTGCTCCG